>DATJBA010000179.1:0-3398 GCA_035515675.1 Mycobacterium sp. | reverse complement strand
CGACGACCGGCAGCAGGTCGCGGCGGTCTTGGACCTGGTGCTGCAAGGCGAGCCGTTTAGCAGCCGTCACCGCATCATCGATACTGCAGGACATACGCATTGGGTGGTCGTGGTGGGTGACCAGATGCTCGATCACGACGGTGCCGTTTTGGGCACCTTGGGGTTCTACATCGACGTCACCGAGGCGCTGCAGTCCGACATCACCACGGTGGTCTCCGAAGTGGCCGCGTCGCGAGCCCAGATCGAGCAGGCCAAAGGCGTGCTCATGGCCGCCTATGGCCTTTCCGCCGAGCGGGCGTTCGACATCCTCGTCTGGCGCTCCCAGGAGACCAATATCAAGGTGCGCGACTTAGCCACCCGCTTTTTGGCCGTCCTCACCGGCAAGGTTCCGCCCGAGCGGCTCAGTTACGTCGACCACGCCCTGCTCACCATCGAATAGACTGCCGGAGCCGGTCCCCTGACCGGTGACTCGATGAGAACCGGTCAGTGTTGGTGACCGGTGCTGAGCCACACGTTGATGCAGATGTCGGTGCTGATGGCAGCGTCCTCGGTTCCGCCAGAAAATCGCTAACTGTGTCCCGGGGCCGCGGTCGCCCGACGCTTGCGCGGCGAGACGGTGCACGCCCCTGCGCATTTCGACGTGGAAGTGATCGGCGCGTGCTTCTCAGTGCCGTGTAGACGTCGTAGATGAGCTTCTCGCCCACGGCCAGATTTGAGACCGGATGTTGGTCGTTTTGTACCTGAAAGTTGACGTATTCGTTGTCGGCTTGGGTGGTGCTCGGCGGGGTGTTGCTGCTGGGATATTTGGCGAGAGCCAGTTGCAGCGCCCGACCGAGATGCCGTGCGAGGCGCCGTTATCTTGTTCATGTCTTGTTCATGCGCCGCGTTCTGGGCTTCAAGTGGCGCATCGCGACGCCAAGCGTGGCGGCTATACACCGCCGCCGCTGAAACCTGTCGTACAAATTTCGTTATCGATGTTTATCTCAACTGTCACATCGGTTACTCCAGTAACGGCGGTTGGCGTGGCCGACCACCTTCGTCAAACAGCGAAGAAAGAGTCGAATGGAACATCGGAATGAACACAATCCTTTACTTCAGCCCCAATGACGTCGCCTATGAAACCCGTGCCTACAACAAGGCCGACATCGCTCAGCTTGTTAGCGACTATGGGCTCGAAAGTCTGACCAGCACCGATCGGCAGTTCGACTTCTGGTTCACCCCGTCGACGCGGTGTTGCAAACGCCGACCCAACCGTCGTGCTACTGGATTGCTCTTAGCTACAACAAGGTTCACGGCGAAGACCGTGCCGCTGCTGCGCGGTGGAGTCGTCGTTGCTACCCATGACTCAGACGGCGACCTCGACGGGCTCAGCTGGCAGCAGTTAGACCTCCTGGTGCAAAGGAGCCGCTCACTGACTGAGCGCGACGACCGCGTGCTCAGCCGCCGGATCACGCGCGATGCTCGCCGTCAGCGGCGCAACGTCGAAGCCGTTGAGGCTGCGACCGCTCACCGGGAGTCCTGAACTCCTGATACTCGGGAAACTGGGCCCAAGATGGCCATGTCGGGCGAGTAGAACTTTAGCGTTAGACGATCCGGATCCCCAACAGCGCCGCCTGCACCGCTTCGAAAGTGTGCGTGGAACTCGTCGTAGAGGTTGCATCCGGCGTCCCAGCTCGTCGAGTGGCGGTCCTGTTGGATACCCCGACCGGCTCGCGTCGTCGGCCGCGGTCGATGGTGTGGTGTTGGCAGCGGATGCGCGGGCGCTGCACGGCTGCGCCGAAGCGTTATTGTTCGAAATGTTCTCGATGAAATCGGCCAGCACCAGAGTTGGACCGTTTAACAAACCACCGGCGAGGGTATCCGCCGGAAACCGGAGGCGTGGAAGGAACCAACCTACCGTTTCTGTTTAGTCGCACCTGGGGATGGTCGTGAAGCGTGGGATCGTGGTCGGCCTAGCCGGCGTGGCCATGGTGGTTGCGGCGTGCGCGGGCTGTTCGAGCAACAAGTCCAATACGGGCGCATCGAGTTCAGCGTCGGCGACTGGCCCGCAGGTCATCGTCGACGGTCAGAAGCAAAACATCAGCGGTTCGGTCACTTGCACGCCAGCTGGCGGCAACACCAACATCGGCATCGGTGACCCGACAAACGGCGTGGGCGCCGTGGTCAGCAATGACAATCCGCCCATTGTCCATTCGGTCGGACTGGGCAGTGTCAATGGCATCACGCTCGGTTTCTCCGATGCCGCACCGAATCAAAGTGGTAACGCCGGAGCCGCAGTAAACGGCAAGTCCTACGCGGTCAAGGGCACCGCCTCAGGTGTCGACATGAGCAATCCCCAGCAGCCCCAGCCGGTAACCAAGTCATTCGAGATGGACGTGACCTGCCCGTAGCAACTCACCACACGCAGCCCTGCGATCGGGGCCGCGGTTTCGGTGCTTGGCCCGGCAGTCAGACGTCGTCAAGATCGAAGCCTCGGAAGGGGACGAACAGAAATGTATGTGAAGCGCCTGGCCGGCGCGGCGATTGCCGCGGGTGTCGGCATCTCAGCACTGACGGTAGGCGAAGGGCTTGCCAACGCCGCCCCGTTGAAACCGCCCTGTGAGAAATGCGGACCGAGCCTTGACGGACCGGGGCTCGGGCCGGTCCCCGACCAGCCCGGTCCTGGACCGGGGCCTGGGCCTGGACCGGGGCCCGGGCCGGGCGGACCGGGGCCGGGCGGACATGGCCCTGGCGGACCTGGCCCGGGCGGACCGGGGCCCGGACCTGGCCCTGGCGGACCAGGGCCGGGCGGACATGGCCCTGGCGGACCTGGCCCGGGCGGACCGAGTGCCGGGCAGGGTCCTGGCGGACCGGGGCCGGGCGGACCGGGTGCCGGGCAGGGTCCTGGGGGACCGGGGCCCACGCCGCAGGCTCGGCCTCAGCCGTACGCGCCGAAGGGAGCTTTCGATCGAGGCAACGCTCAGGTGGGCGGCCCGACAGATGCGCCCCGTGGGTTCAGCACGCATGGTCATGGTGCGCCGCCTCCGCCGTCACAGCGAGGGTTCGGCTGGAACGATGGCCCAGCTCCCGGTGGCCCGCCGCCTAACTGGCAAGGCCCGCCGCCTCCGGGTGGCTGGAACGGCGCGCCGCCTCCCGGTGGGTGGAACAGCCCGTGGAACGGCCCGCCGCGCTATATAGCCCAAGCGCAAAGCGATTTTGGCCCGTGCAATTATGGCGGCTACACGGCCATTCCGGTCTTCAATCCCGTCTTCGGCGGTTGGGGTTTCTGGTTCTTCGGGGTTTGGATCCCGCTGTACTGAATTAACGAAGGACACTTCCGGTGTCGCGGACCGCGCCTTGTTCACGGCGCAGGTAACCCAGCTGGCGACGGTTTTAATTGCGGCCGGACCGCGGCGTAG
>DATJBA010000178.1:0-28130 GCA_035515675.1 Mycobacterium sp. | reverse complement strand
GGTCGAGGCCCGTGATCCGGCCGGGTTTACCGTGCTGCGGGAGGCGGGAAATCGGTTGGGCTGGACCAGTTCCTGGGTCGAAACGGTGCTCGGTGAGTGCCAGCCGCTGTATGAGAACCGCGTGCTCGACACTGCGCCGCGGCGGCGGGCGTGGGCGCGCGGCCTCGAGCAGTGCTTCGCCGATGTGGCGATGGCCGGACCGATCCGGGACATCCTGTTGCGCTATGTCCGGGTGCGCGCAGCGGTACTGCGACCAAATTCGGTGGAGTCGCTAATCAACGATCTGCTGCCGTTCGCCGAATACCTCACCGCTCATCACCCGCAGCTGACCAGCCTGCACCAGCCGGACCGTGCCTGCATTGAGGGCTACCTGGCGTGGAACCGCACTCGCGGGTGGCGAGGGCAACGTGCCGCATCCAGCGCCGTGGCCGCCCGCGCCTGACCTGCGGCGGCCGCCGACTTCGCCCGCTCCAACTCGGCGATCCGCGCTATCAGCGTGGCCTCGTCGGCATGCGGATCGACCGCCGCAAGCCCGCTCGGATCGAACACTTGCGATAGTAGACGGGCCACCGACACGTTGACCCCAGCGCGGGGCCAGAAGTGCTACGCTGCCGGGCAGTCGACATCCTTTAACGATCTGTCCGGCGAGGCGGAGAAGGAGGTCAGGGTTTCGTATGGGTGCTGCGGGTGACACTGGCACCGGCCGCGAATTGATGTCGGCGGCCGACGTCGGTCGCACCATTTCCCGCATCGCGCACCAGATCATCGAAAAAATCGCGCTGGACAGCTCCGACGCGCCTCGGGTAGTGCTGCTGGGTATCCCGACCCGCGGTGTGATCCTGGCCAAGCGCCTGGCCACCAACATCGGCGAATACAGCGGGGTCGAACTCGGCCACGGGGCACTCGACATCACCCTCTACCGCGACGATCTGATGAAAAAGCCGCCGCGGCCGCTGGAGGCCACATCGATCCCGGCCGGCGGCATCGATGACGCGCTGGTGATCCTCGTCGACGACGTGCTGTACTCCGGGCGCTCGGTGCGCTCCGCCCTGGACGCGCTGCGCGACGTGGGCCGGCCGCGGGCGGTGCAACTGGCGGTGCTGGTCGACCGTGGCCACCGCGAACTACCGCTGCGCGCCGATTACGTGGGCAAGAACGTGCCGACCTCGCGCAGCGAGAGCGTGCACGTGCTGCTGAGCGAGCGCGACGGTCGCGACGGCGTGGTGATATCGCGATGACACGGCATCTGCTGGCCGCCGGCGACCTGAGCCGCGATGACGCCACCGCCATTCTCGACGATGCCGACCGGTTCGCGCAGGCTCTGGTGGGCCGCGAGATCAAGAAGCTGCCGACACTGCGCGGCCGCACCGTGATCACGATGTTCTACGAAAACTCGACCCGCACCCGGGTGTCGTTCGAGGTGGCCGGCAAGTGGATGAGCGCCGACGTCATCAACGTCAGCGCCGCCGGATCATCGGTGGGCAAGGGCGAGTCACTGCGCGACACCGCTCTGACGCTGCGGGCGGCCGGCGCTGATGCGCTGATCATCCGGCATCCGGCTTCCGGTGCCGCGCATCTGCTGGCCGAGTGGACTGCCGTCAAGGACGACGGTCCCTCGGTGATCAATGCCGGCGACGGCACCCACGAGCACCCGACGCAGGCGCTGCTGGACGCGCTGACCATCCGCCAGCGGCTCGGCGGCATCGAAGGCCGGCGCATCGTGATCGTCGGCGACATCCTGCACAGCCGGGTCGCCCGCTCCAACGTCATGCTGCTGGACACCCTGGGCGCAGAGGTGGTGCTGGTCGCGCCGCCGACGCTGTTGCCGGTCGGGGTTGACGGCTGGCCGGTAACCGTTTCCTATGACTTTGACGCTGAGTTGCCCGCCGCCGATGCGGTGCTGATGCTGCGGGTGCAGGCCGAGCGGATGCACGGGGGGTTCTTCCCGTCGGTGCGGGAGTACTCGGTGCGCTACGGGCTTTCCGATCGCCGTCAGGCGATGCTTCCCGGGCATGCCGTGGTGCTGCACCCGGGGCCGATGCTGCGGGGTATGGAGATCGCGTCTTCGGTGGCTGATTCATCGCAATCAGCTGTGCTGCAACAGGTTTCCAACGGTGTGCACGTGCGGATGGCGGTGTTGTTCCATGTGCTGGTCGGCACCGAATCGGCCGGAAAAGAGGGTGCAGCATGAGCGTGCTGCTGCGCGGCGTCCGGCTATACGGTGAGGGCGAGCGGGTCGACGTGCTCGTCGACGACGGCCAGATCGCCGATATCGGCGCGCGACTTCCCGAGGCCGGAGGACTCGAAAAAGACCTAGACGTGATCGATGCCACCGGTCAGGTGCTGCTGCCCGGACTGGTCGACTTGCACACTCACCTGCGCGAGCCGGGCCGCGAATATGCCGAGGATATCGAGACTGGTTCGGCCGCAGCGGCTTTGGGCGGCTACACGGCGGTGTTCGCGATGGCCAACACCAATCCGGTCGCCGACAGTTCGGTGGTCACCGACCACGTCTGGCACCGCGGCCAGCAGGTCGGCCTGGTCGACGTGCACCCCGTCGGCGCCGTCACCGTCGGGCTGGCCGGAGTCGAGCTCACCGAGATGGGCATGATGGCGGCCGGCGCGGCCCAGGTGCGCATGTTCTCCGACGACGGCGTCTGCGTGCATGACCCGCTGATGATGCGCCGTGCCCTGGAGTACGCCACTGGCCTGGGGGTGCTGATCGCCCAGCACGCCGAGGAGCCAAGGCTGACCATCGGCGCTGTCGCGCACGAGGGGCCCGCAGCCGCCAGGCTGGGACTTTCGGGATGGCCCAGGGCCGCCGAGGAATCGATCGTCGCCCGTGACGCGCTGCTGGCCCGAGACGCCGGCGCCCGGGTGCACATCTGTCATGCCTCTACCGCCGGTACCGTCGAGATTCTGAAATGGGCAAAGCAGCAAGGAATTTCGATCACAGCCGAGGTCACTCCGCATCATCTGCTGCTCGATGACAGCAGATTGGCCGGCTACGACGGGGTGAATCGGGTCAACCCGCCGCTGCGCGAGGCCGCCGACGCCATCGCGCTGCGCCAGGCGTTGGCCGATGGCGTCATCGACTGTGTGGCCACTGACCATGCCCCGCACGCCGAGCACGAGAAATGTGTCGAGTTCTCCGCGGCGCGGCCGGGCATGCTGGGGTTGCAGACGGCGCTGTCGGTGGTGGTGCAGACGATGGTGGCGCCCGGACTGCTCACCTGGCGCGATGTGGCCAGGGTGATGAGTGAAAATCCGGCCCGCATCGCGCGTTTGCCCGATCACGGTCGGCCGCTGCAGGTGGGGGAGCCGGCCAACCTGACAGTGGTGGACCCAGACGCCACCTGGACGGTGGCCGGGTCGGATCTGGCCAGCCGGTCGGCCAACACGCCATACGAGTCGATGACCTTGCCCGCCACCGTGACCGCGACCCTGCTGCGCGGAAAGGTCACCGCTCGGGGCGGGAAGAGCCCGGCATGAACTCAGGCACACTGGTGGGGTCGCTGATCTTCGCGGTCGTGCTGGTGGTGGTGATCGCGGTGGTGATCCAGCTGATGATGCTCGGCTGGCGGCGCCGCGCGCAGCGGCAGGCGGAGCTGATCGGCGACCTGCCCGATGTGCCCGACGAGGTGGGCAAGGCGACCGCCACTATCTGTGGCGTCTATGTCGGCTGCACGCTGTCGCCGGCCTGGAACGACCGGATCACGGCCGGCGATCTCGGCTACCGCAACAAGGCAATGTTGACCCGCCACCCGGAGGGGATCCTGCTGGAACGCATCGGCGCCCACCCGATTTGGATTCCGCGGCAATCGATTACCGCTGTCCGCACCGAGCGCGGTATGGCCGGTAAGGTCGCTGCCCGCAATGGGATACTGGCGATCCGATGGCGGCTGCCGTCGGGCGTTGAGATCGACACCGGGTTTCGGGCAAACGACCGCAGCGAATACAACGGCTGGCCCGAATCCCAGCAGGAGGGAGCTGCGTGAGCAAAGCCCTGCTGGTACTCGAAGACCGCCGCGTGTTCACCGGGACGCCGTTCGGCGAGATCGGCCAAACGCTCGGGGAAGCCGTCTTTTCTACCGGCATGTCCGGCTATCAGGAGACGCTGACCGATCCCAGTTATCACCGGCAGATCGTGGTGGCCACCGCGCCGCAGATCGGCAACACCGGCTGGAACAACGAGGACTCCGAGAGTCGCGGCGACAAGATCTGGGTCGCCGGTTACGCGGTGCGCGACCCGTCGCCGCGCGCCTCCAACTGGCGCGCCACTGGCACGCTGGAGGACGAGCTGGTCCGCCAGCACATCGTCGGGATCGCCAGCATCGACACCCGGGCAGTGGTGCGGCATCTACGCAGCCGCGGCTCGATGAAGGCGGGGTTGTTCTCCGGTGATTCGCTCGCCGAGCCCGCCGAGCTGCTGGAGCGGGTGCGGGGCCAGCGGTCGATGCTGGGTGCCGATCTCGCCAGCGAGGTCAGCACTGCTAGCGCATACATCGTGGAACCCGAAGGGTCGTACCGATTTACGGTGGCGGCGCTGGACCTGGGGATCAAGACCAACACTCCGCGCAATTTCGCCCGGCGCGGCATCCGCAGCCATGTGCTGCCGGCGTCGGCGACCTTCGAGCAGATCGCCGAAACCAAGCCGGACGGCGTGTTCCTGTCTAACGGCCCCGGCGACCCCGCTACCGCCGACCACGTCGTCGCGGTCACCCGACAGGCGTTGGACGCCGGAATCCCGTTGTTCGGCATCTGTTTCGGCAATCAGATCCTGGGCCGGGCACTGGGCCTGTCCACTTACAAGATGGTCTTCGGTCACCGCGGTATCAACATCCCGGTCATCGACCACGCCACTGGGCGGGTTGCGGTGACCGCGCAGAACCATGGCTTCGCGCTGGAAGGAGAGGCGGGTCAGCGGTTCGACACCCCGTTCGGCCCGGCGGTCGTCAGCCACACCTGCGCCAACGACGGTGTGGTGGAAGGCGTCAAACTCGTTGACGGGAAAGCGTTTTCGGTGCAATACCACCCGGAGGCCGCTGCCGGTCCGCACGATGCGGAGCACCTGTTCGACCAATTCGTTGACCTGATGGCAGGTGAGCGCTAGTGCCGCGTCGCGCCGACTTGTGTCACGTGCTGGTGATCGGATCCGGGCCGATCGTCATCGGGCAGGCCTGCGAGTTCGACTACTCCGGCACCCAGGCCTGCCGGGTGCTGCGCGCCGAAGGACTGCAAGTCAGCCTGGTCAACTCCAACCCGGCCACCATCATGACCGACCCGGAGTACGCCGACTTCACTTATGTCGAGCCCGTCACCCCACCGTTCGTCGAGCGGGTAATCGCCCAGCAGGCCGAGCGCGGCAACAAGATCGACGCTTTGCTGGCCACTCTGGGCGGGCAGACCGCGCTCAACACCGCGGTCGCGCTGTACGAGAACGGGGTGCTGGAGCGCTACGGCGTCGAGCTCATCGGTGCCGATTTCGACGCCATCCAGCGCGGCGAGGACCGCCAGCGGTTCAAGGACATTGTCGCCAAGGTCGGCGGTGAATCCGCCAGCAGCCGGGTGTGTTTCACCATGGATGAGGTCCGCGAGACAGTCGAGGAAGTCGGCCTGCCGGTGGTCGTGCGGCCCAGCTTCACCATGGGTGGGCTGGGCTCGGGTATGGCGCATTCCGCCGACGAGGTCGACCGGATGGCCGGTGCCGGGCTGGCCGCCTCGCCGAGCGCCAATGTGCTCATCGAGGAATCGATCTACGGCTGGAAGGAGTTCGAACTCGAGCTGATGCGCGATGCGCACGACAACGTGGTGGTGGTGTGCTCCATCGAGAACGTTGACCCGATGGGTGTGCACACCGGCGACTCGGTCACCGTCGCGCCGGCTATGACGCTCACCGACCGGGAATACCAGCGGATGCGGGATCTGGGCATCGCGATCCTGCGCGAGGTCGGCGTGGACACCGGCGGCTGCAACATCCAGTTCGCGGTCAACCCGCGTGACGGCCGGCTGATCGTCGTCGAGATGAACCCGCGGGTATCCCGGTCCAGTGCGCTGGCTTCCAAGGCTACCGGCTTCCCGATCGCCAAGATCGCCGCCAAGCTTGCCATCGGTTACACCCTCGACGAGATCGTCAATGACATCACCAAGGAAACGCCGGCCTGCTTCGAACCCACCCTGGACTACGTCGTGGTCAAGGCGCCGCGATTCGCGTTCGAGAAATTCCCCGGCGCCGATCCCACCCTGACCACCACGATGAAATCCGTCGGGGAGGCGATGTCGTTGGGCCGCAACTTCATCGAGGCGCTCGGCAAGGTGATGCGGTCGGTGGAAACCACCCGCACCGGGTTCTGGACTACACCAGACCCTAAGGTGTCCATCGAGCAGTTGCTGACTCGGCTGCAGACCCCGACCGAAGGCCGGCTCTACGAGATCGAACTGGCGCTGCGGCTGGGCGCTTCGATAGAACAGGTTGCGCAGGCTTCCGGTGTCGATCCCTGGTTCGTCGCGCAAATCGGGGAGCTGGTGGCGCTGCGAGCCGAGCTGGCCGCCGCCCCCGTGCTCGATGCGGACCTGCTGCGGCGCGGTAAGCACAGCGGGCTGTCGGACCGCCAGATCGCAGCGCTGCGACCGGAATTGGCAGGGGAGGACGGGGTGCGCTCGCTGCGCGAGCGGCTTGGCATCCACCCGGTGTACAAGACGGTGGACACCTGTGCGGCGGAGTTCGAAGCCAGGACGCCCTACCACTACAGCAGCTATGAACTAGACCCTGCCGCCGAGACCGAGGTGGCCACGCAGACCGAGAAGCCCAAGGTGCTGATCCTGGGATCGGGGCCGAACCGGATCGGCCAGGGCATCGAATTCGACTACAGCTGCGTGCATGCGGCAACCACGTTGTCGCAGGCAGGTTTTGAGACCGTGATGGTCAACTGCAATCCGGAGACAGTGTCCACCGACTACGACACCGCCGACCGGCTCTACTTCGAGCCGCTGACGTTCGAGGACGTCTTGGAAGTGTTCCGCGCCGAAACGCAGTCGGGCGTCGGCGGTCCCGGCGTTGCCGGGGTCATCGTGCAACTGGGCGGCCAGACCCCGCTGGGGCTGGCGCAACGCCTCTTCGACGCCGGGGTTCCCATCGTCGGCACCCCGCCGGAAGCTATCGACCTGGCCGAGGACCGTGGCGCCTTCGGCGACGTGCTGGGCGCCGCGGGCTTGCCGGCTCCCCGGTATGGCACCGCAACGACTTTCGCCCAAGCTCGCCGCATCGCCGAAGAGATCGGTTATCCGGTGCTGGTGCGGCCGTCGTATGTGCTGGGCGGTCGCGGTATGGAAATCGTCTACGACGAGGAGACGCTGGAGGGCTACATCACCCGCGCAACCGAGCTCTCGCCCGAGCACCCGGTGCTCGTCGACCGCTTCCTCGAGGACGCGGTGGAGATCGACGTCGACGCGCTGTGCGACGGCGCCGAGGTCTATATCGGCGGCATCATGGAGCACATCGAGGAGGCCGGTATCCACTCCGGCGATTCGGCCTGCGCGCTGCCACCGGTAACGCTGGGCCGCAGCGACATCGAGACGGTGCGTCGTGCGACGGAGGCCATCGCACACGGCATCGGTGTGGTGGGGCTGCTCAATGTGCAGTACGCCCTCAAAGACGACGTGCTCTACGTCCTGGAGGCCAACCCACGCGCCAGCCGCACGGTGCCGTTCGTCTCCAAGGCCACCGCAATCCCGCTTGCTAAGGCGTGTGCGCGGATCATGTTGGGCACCACCATATCTACGCTTCGTGACGAAGGAATGCTGGCGGCTTTCGGGGACGGTGCCCACGCGGCCCAGTCCGCCCCGATCGCGGTCAAGGAGGCGGTGTTGCCGTTTCACCGGTTTCGCCGCGCCGACGGGTCGGCCATCGATTCACTGCTTGGCCCGGAGATGAAATCGACCGGCGAGGTAATGGGGATCGACCGCGACTTCGGCAGCGCCTTTGCCAAGAGCCAGACCGCCGCTTACGGATCGTTGCCGGTCCAGGGCACCGTGTTCGTGTCGGTCGCCAACCGGGACAAGCGATCACTGGTGTTTCCGGTCAAGCGGCTGGCCGACTTGGGTTTCCGCGTCCTTGCCACCGAGGGAACCGCGGAGATGTTGCGCCGCAACGGAATTCCCTGCGACGAGGTTCGCAAGCACTTCGAGCCGCCGCAGCCGGGCCGCCCCCCGGTGTCGGCGGTCGACGCGATCAAGGCCGGCGAGGTCGACATGGTGATCAATACGCCCTACGGCAACTCCGGTCCGCGCATCGACGGTTACGAAATCCGTTCGGTTGCGGTGGAGGTCAACATCCCCTGCATCACGACGGTGCAGGGCGCGTCCGCTGCCGTGCAGGGCATCGAAGCGGGGATCCGCGGCGACATCGGTGTGCGGTCGCTGCAGGAACTGCACAGCGTGATAGGCCAGGGCGGCGTGCCTAATAAAGGGGCCCAATGACCGGGTTCGGCGTCCGGCTGGCCGAGGCGAAATCGCGCCGCGGGCCGTTGTGTCTGGGCATCGACCCGCATCCGGAGCTGCTACGGGCATGGGACTTGCCGGCCACTGCGGACGGGCTGGCCGCATTCTGCGACATCTGCGTCGAGGCGTTCTCCGGTTTCGCCGTCGTCAAACCACAGGTGGCGTTTTTCGAGGCCTACGGCGCGGCCGGATTCACAGTGCTGGAACGCACCATCGCCGCGCTGCGCTCGGCCGGGGTGCTGGTGCTGGCCGACGCCAAGCGGGGGGACATCGGGTCGACGATGGCGGCCTACGCCGCTGCCTGGGCGGGCGATTCGCCGCTGGCCGCCGACGCCGTGACGGCCTCACCGTATCTGGGGTTCGGCTCGTTGCGGCCGCTGCTGGAAGCCGCTGTGGCACACGACCGGGGGGTGTTCGTGCTGGCGGCGACCTCCAACCCGGAGGGCGCGACCGTGCAGCGTGCCGCCTTCGACGGCCGCACGGTGGCCCAGCTGATCGTCGACCAGGCGGCGGTGGTTAATCGGACCGCCAATCCGGGGGAGCCCGGATTCGTCGGTGTGGTAGTGGGGGCAACGGCTTTCGAGGCACCCGATCTCAGCGCGCTGGGTGGGCCGGTGTTGGTGCCCGGGGTCGGGGTGCAGGGCGGGCGGCCCGAGGCGCTTGGCGGCTTGGGTGGGGCGGCGCCGGGCCAGCTGCTGCCCGCGGTGGCGCGCGAGGTGCTGCGGGCCGGGCCTGGCGTGTCAGAACTGCGGGCGGCCGGCGAGCGGATGCGCGACGCCGTCGTCTATCTCGCCGGGGGGTGACCGTCAGTCTGAGGCTATTGCCGTACTAGGTCTGGCGGTTTCGACGATGACGGTGGTGGCCTTGACGACGGCCACGGCGACGCCGCCGGGCTGCAGGTTCAACTCCTCAGCAGCCTCGGTGCTCATCAGCGAAACGACCGTGAAGGGACCGCACTGCATCTCGACCTGGGTCATCACCTTGTCGATGATGGCCTTGGTAACCAGGCCGACGAACCGGTTGCGGGCCGAGCTGCCGATGCTGAGCGGATCCGGCGGCGGGGCGGGCCTGTCGGCACGGGAAAACTCGGCCAGAGCCTCGCTGGCGATAACTTTGCGGCCGGCCGCGTCGTGACTGACCGCCAACGTGCCTTGGTTGATCCATCGTCGAATAGTGTCGTCGCTGGCTCCCAGCAGCTCAGCCGCCTGACGGATCCGCAGGTTCGGCACCGCTAGATCGTAACTGATATTTGACTGGGTGTTAGCTGGAAAGTGGCTGGGCAATCGGGGATGGCGCGGCGGCTCTGGCCGCTGGAAATCCGACCGAAAATGCCTTCCCGGGGGCGCCGACCTGCTGTGACCGCCGACGCGACACGCGCGACACGCCACGGAAATGCGTGATCTGTGGCACTACGACTCGCGGCGGTCCGCTACCGTCATCTGCAGCGGCCGCCGCCGCCGCGCCTGGCGCTGACCGAAAAGCCGAAAACCGCTGGTAGGCAGCTCGATCCAGGTCCATGCGATGACGATGCCGCCGCTGGGACGGCGCCGTGTCGAACCGGCGTCAGCGATGCCCGACAGACCGCCTGCGGGGTCCACACGCCGGGCCCACGCTGGGCGTTTGTCCGCTGAACCAGGGGGTCGGGTTAGATTTCGTTCCGAAGCGTGAGTACGGTCATCTCCGCTGGCTGAAGTACCCGGCAGAGACAACAAAGAGATCGATTCAGATCGATTGATCAGATTACGGAGGAATCGTGGCCCTTCCCCAGTTGACCGACGAACAGCGCGCGGCCGCGTTGGAGAAGGCGGCTGCCGCACGTCGAGCGCGAGCAGAGCTCAAGGACCGACTCAAGCGTGGTGGCACCAGCCTCACCCAGGTGCTCAAGGACGCCGAGAGCGATGAAGTCCTGGGCAAGATGAAGGTGTCTGCGCTGCTTGAGGCATTGCCGAAGGTGGGCAAGGTCAAGGCGCAGGAAATCATGACCGAGCTGGAAATCGCCCCAACCCGACGCCTGCGCGGCCTCGGCGATCGGCAGCGCAAGGCCCTGCTGGAAAAGTTCGGCTCCTAACCCGCCCGCCGACGATGCAGGCCATCTGGCCTGTGGGGGTAGCCAACTGTTGCCGTTTCGGTGTATTCGAGTGCACCTCGGTGTGCTCCAACACCGCTTGTCGTACGGCAAAGATAGGCTCGCGGCACAAGTTAATCCCTCGTGACTGGCCGGGATATGCCAGTTGTGGTCCAGTCGGGACCACGGCGCCGTTCGTCAGCAGTTCCAGCGGTAGCGCTGGAGACGGCGGGCCAGACCAGCGGATAACCGCTGGCCTGGCGAGCCCGCATAAGACCGACCCGCGCAAGCGGCGGCCGTGGGCGGTGAAGCCAGAACCCCAACCCCGCAAGGGGACGCCGCACGAGCGTGTCACTAAAGCACATTCAGCGGCAACGGTACCGACCCTGGAGCGCCGGTGAGCGCCGGCGGGGGACCGGACGTCGAGCACGGGGCGCGTCCGGAGCCAACAGGTAAGGGCCGTGTGGTCGTGCTGTCCGGTCCCTCAGCGGTCGGCAAGTCAACTGTGGTCAGGTGTCTGCGTGAGCGGATTCCGAACCTGCAGTTCAGTGTCTCGGTCACGACGCGGGCGCCGCGGCCGGGCGAGGTTGACGGCGTCGACTACCACTTCGTCAGCCCTGGCCGCTTCCAGCAATTAATCGACGAGGGCGCTCTGCTGGAGTGGGCCGAGATCCACCGCGGGCTGCACCGATCGGGCACCCTGGCAGAGCCGGTGCGGGCCGCCGCCGCGTCCGGACTTCCGGTGCTCATCGAGGTTGACCTGGCCGGGGCCAGGGCGATTAAGAAAGCGATGCCTGAGGCCACCACCGTGTTTCTGGCACCGCCCAGCTGGGAGGACCTGAAGGCCAGACTCGTCGGCCGCGGCACCGAGACGCCAGAGGCAATACGGCGCCGTCTCGACACCGCTCGCATCGAAATGGCAGCCCAAGACGACTTCGACGTGGTCGTGGTGAACAGTCGATTGGAGTCTGCGTGCACGGAATTGGTATCCTTGCTGGTGGGAACTGCACCGGGCCCGGCATAAGCACTCAGTTAGATCAAACGAGGGGCCAGACCAGATCCAAACGAGATCAAGCATTGAGTTGCTAGCCGTTTTCACACCGCTCTACGTCGCCAGGAGATTTTCTTAAGTGAGTATTCCGCAGTCCGACGCGCCGCTGGCCGCCGTGGATCACTTCGATCCTTCGGCAGGTGGACAAGGCGCTTACGACACCCCGCTGGGCATCACCAACCCGCCCATCGACGAGCTGCTGGACCGCGTCTCAAGCAAGTACGCCCTGGTGATTTATGCGGCCAAGCGTGCCCGGCAGATCAACGATTACTACAACCAGCTCGGCGAGGGCATCCTCGAATATGTCGGCCCGCTGGTCGAGCCTGGGCTGCAGGAAAAGCCGCTGTCCATCGCGTTACGCGAGATCCACGCCGACCTGCTCGAACACACCGAGGGCGAGTAACAAGGCAGGGCCGGGCGCGCTGTGGATGGCAAGCGGATCGTTGTCGGCGTCTCGGGGGGCATCGCCGCCTACAAGGCGTGCACTGTTGTTCGTCAGCTCTCCGAGGCCGGCCATGAGGTTCGCGTCATCCCCACCGAATCCGCACTGCGTTTCGTAGGGGCCGCCACCTTCGAGGCGCTCTCCGGCCAGCCCGTTCGCACCGGTGTCTTCGAGGACGTTCCCGAAGTCCTGCATGTTCACCTCGGCCAGCGGGCCGACTTGGTCGTGGTGGCTCCGGCCACCGCCGACCTGCTGGCCCGGACGGCACACGGCCGGGCCGACGATCTGCTGACCGCGACCCTGCTCACGGCCCGATGTCCGGTGTTGTTCGCGCCGGCGATGCATACCGAGATGTGGTTGCACCCGGCCACCGTCGATAACGTGGCCACACTGCGGCGTCGTGGCGCGGTAGTGCTCGAACCCGCGTCCGGGCGGCTCACCGGTACCGACAGTGGAGCGGGCAGGCTGCCCGAGGCCGAGGAGATCACCACCCTGGCCCATCTGCTCCTGGAGCGCCACGACGCGCTGCCCTACGATCTTGCCGGCTGCAAGCTACTGGTGACCGCCGGCGGCACCCGCGAACCGATCGATCCGGTGCGCTTCATCGGCAATCGCAGCTCCGGCAAACAGGGCTACGCGGTGGCGCGGGTCGCCGCCCAGCGCGGCGCCGATGTCACGCTGATCGCCGGACATACCGCGGGGCTTATCGACCCTGCCGGCGTCCACGTGGTGCATATCAGCTCGGCGGAGCAACTCGGCGACGCGGTGTCCAAGCACGCGCCCGGCGCCGACGTATTGGTGATGGCGGCGGCAGTCGCCGACTTCCGGCCCGCACAGGTTGCCGCCGCCAAGATTAAAAAGGGCCCAGATGATCGAGACGAACCGCCACTGATCAAATTGGTGCGCAACGACGACGTGCTGGCCGGTGTGGTGCGGGCGCGTGCCCACGGCCAGCTGCCCAACATGCGGGCCATCGTGGGGTTCGCCGCCGAGACCGGCGACGCCGACGGCGATGTGCTGTTTCACGCCCGCGCGAAGCTGCGGAGCAAGGGCTGTGATCTATTGGTCGTCAACGCGGTAGGCGACGGCAGGGCATTTGAGGTGGACAACAACGACGGCTGGCTGCTGGCGTCCGACGGTACCGAGTTGGCGCTACAGCACGGCTCCAAGACGCTGATGGCCAGTCGTATCGTGGATGCGATCGTCACGTTTCTGCACGGGGACTGCGGGTAAAAGGGGCTGTACGGCGCCTGGACAGGTGCTGGACGATCCCAAGCCCCGAGTGGACGGACCGAGACTGGTGCCCGAGGATAATATTCGGCTAACTAATTATTGGAAGGATTGAGATTGTGAGCGAAAAGGGTCGGCTGTTTACCAGTGAGTCGGTGACCGAGGGGCACCCCGACAAGATCTGTGACGGGATCAGCGACTCAGTCCTCGACTCGCTTCTGGCGCGGGACCCCCGCTCACGTGTCGCGGTCGAGACGCTGGTGACCACCGGGCAGGTGCACGTGGTGGGTGAAGTGACGACGACGGCGAAAGAGGCATTTGCCGACATCACCAACACGGTCCGGGAGCGCATCCTTGCGATTGGCTACGACTCGTCGGACAAAGGCTTCGACGGGGCGTCGTGCGGGGTGAACATCGGCATCGGCGCGCAATCACCCGACATCGCCCAAGGCGTCGACACCGCCCACGAGGCACGCGTCGAGGGCGCAGCGGACCCGCTGGACTCGCAGGGCGCCGGTGACCAGGGCCTGATGTTCGGTTACGCCATCAACGACACTCCGGAACTGATGCCGCTACCCATCGCGCTGGCCCACCGGCTGTCGCGGCGGCTGACCGAAGTGCGTAAGAACGGTGTGCTGCCGTATCTGCGTCCGGACGGCAAGACGCAGGTCACCATCGCCTACGAGGACGATGTTCCGGTCCGGCTGGACACCGTGGTCATTTCCACCCAGCACGCGGCCGATATCGACCTGGAGAACACGCTCACGCCCGACGTCCGGGAAAAGGTGCTCAACACCGTGCTCGACGACCTGGCACACGACACGCTGGACACGTCGTCGACGCGGCTGCTGATCAACCCGACCGGCAAGTTCGTGCTCGGTGGGCCGATGGGCGACGCGGGGCTGACCGGCCGCAAGATCATCGTCGACACCTACGGCGGCTGGGCCCGGCACGGCGGCGGAGCCTTCTCCGGTAAGGATCCGTCCAAGGTGGACCGTTCGGCGGCATACGCGATGCGCTGGGTGGCCAAAAACGTCGTCGCCGCGGGACTGGCCCAACGGGTCGAGGTGCAGGTCGCCTACGCCATCGGCAAGGCCGCCCCGGTCGGCCTGTTCGTCGAGACGTTCGGTACCGAGACGGTCGACCCGGTCAAGATCGAGAAGGCTATCACCGACGTGTTCGATCTGCGGCCCGGTGCGATTATCCGCGACCTCGACCTGCTGCGCCCGATCTACGCGCAGACCGCCGCCTACGGGCACTTCGGCCGCACCGACATCGACCTGCCGTGGGAGCAGCTCAACAAGGTCGATGACCTCAAGCGCGCCGTCTAGGAGTGCAGCGCCTTCTTCAGCGCCGCCAGCCCACGGTTGGTGGCCTCAGCGGCGGCGGGTATCACCAGGGCGAAGCTGACGTAGCCGTGCACCATGGTGGGCTCGTTGCTCAGTTCGGTGGGCACACCCGCGGCGTTGAGCAGCTCGGCGTAGCGGGCCCCGTCATCGCGCAGCGGATCATGTTCCGCGGTTCCGATGTAGGCGGGCGGCAAACCGGATAAATCCGCCGCGTTGGCCGGAGCGAAGCGGATGGGCAACGCCGTGGGGTCGGTGATGTCGAGGTCGGGCAGATACCAGGTCAGGAAGGCGTCGATGACGTCACGGTCCAAGATCGGTGCGTAGGCGTTCTCGGTAAACGACGGCAGCGACAGATCGGCAGTGACCGTCGGGTACCACAGCAGCTGGAAGGTCAGTGCCGGTCCGCCGTTGTCGCGGGCCAGGTGCGCCATCACCGCAGCGAGGTTGCCGCCCGCCGAGTCGCCGGCGACGGCGATCCGGTTCGGGTCACCGCCCAGCTCGGCGGCATTCGCGGCCACCCATTGCAACGCGGCCCAGCAGTCGTTGACCCCGGCCGGGAACGGATGCTCGGGGGCGAGCCGGTAGTCGACGGACACCACGATGGCCTCGGCGCCGATGGCGTGTGCGCGGGCGACGGGGTCATGGGTGTCAAGATCGCCAAGTGAGAAACCCCCGCCGTGGTAGAAGACGACGACGGGCGAGGCCGGATGTGCGGCGGGCGGCCAGTAGATCCGAACGGGAATATCGGTGAGCTCGCCGTGACCGATCGTCCGCTCTTCGATCCGCAGGTACGGGAGCATTTCCGGGGGTACCTTGAGCTGCCGTAGCCGCGAACGGGCGACCTCGACGCCGTCGGAGGAGTTGAAGGTCATCGGGAATGCGTCGAGCAACGTTCGCAACGTCGGATCGATGCCTGGTCGGGCGATAGTCGGCTCAATCATTTCCTACACCGTACGGCCCCGGATCTACCGGTGACAGCGCAGTCCGTAGCGCTGCCAGCCCCCGATGCAGCGCGGCGGTGGCCGCGGGCACCACACCGGCGTAGCCGAGGTAGCCGTGCACCATCGTCTCGGCGTTGTGCACCTCGACGGGCACACCGGCGGCGGCGAGCAGCTCGCCGTACCGTATGCCCTCGTCGCGTAGCGGGTCGTGACCGGCGACGGCGATGTAGGCCGGTGGCAGGTTGGCCAAGTTTCTCGCCCGCCCCGGCGCCATTGCCGGCGGCGGGTCGGACAAGTCGACTTCGCCTGCGTACCAACGGGAGAACGCGGCGACGGCCTTGACGTCGAGGATCGGCGCGGTGGCGTTTTCGATGAAGGACGGCAGCGACGAGTCCCACAGCGTGGAGGGATACCACAACAGCTGGAACGCGATTGGCGGGCCTCCTTTATCACGGGCTTGCTGTGCCATTACCGCGGCGATGGTTCCGCCGGCCGAATCCCCGGCGACGGCCATCCGGGTGGTCACCCCATCGATCAAGCCACCAATCTCGGCGCCGTGCTCGGCGACCCAGAGTGTTGCGGCCCAAGCGTCTTCGACCGCAGCGGGGTAGGGGTGCTCGGGCGCCAACCGGTAGTCGACGGATACCACGATCGCGTCAGCGCCTACCGCATGCTGGCGAGACGAGCCGTCGTGGGTATCGAGGTCGCCTACGACGAAGCCGCCGCCGTGAAAATACACCACGACGGGCGATGCGGAGCTCCCGGCGCTACGGCCGGGATCGGTTGGCGGCCAATAAATCCGAATGCCGACGGGGCCCACCGGACCCGGGATGGCCCGGTCCTCGACGCGCAGCTCGGGGTGCACCGGCCGGCGCGGCAGGTCGCGGAACCGCTGCCGCGCCGCGTCGACACCGTCATCGACTGATAGCCGGAACGGAACCGCATCCAGTACCTTCAGCAGGATGGGGTCGATAGCAGGTTTCTCGTCGGCTTTCCTGTCCAAGCTGGGCATGGAGGTACCGTACGCACCTCGCCTGGTGTCCGGCGCCTGGGTGGTGGCCGGCTGGGCGGGCCTGGCTTACGGCGTCTACTTGACCGTGCTCGCGTTACGCTCGCCGCCCGGAACGGAGTTGACCGGGCACTGGGTTCTGCAGCCGCCGTTCAAGGCATTGATGGCGTTATTGCTGACCGTCGCCGCGGTGGCGCACCCCATCGTCCGCGAGCGGCGGTGGCTGATGCCCGCGCTGCTGTTGTCGGCCACCGGCGACTGGCTGTTGGCGATCCCGTGGTGGACGCTGTCATTCGTCTTGGGGCTGGCGGCATTCCTGTTGGCGCACTTGTGCTTCCTGGCCGCACTGCTTCCTCTGGTGGCGAAAGCGCGGCCGTCGCAGCCGCGTATCGCCGCCGTGGTCATGATATGCCTGGCCGCTATCGTGATGCTGGCATCGTTCTGGTCCCAGCTGAGCCGTGACAAGCTGACGATTCCGGTGCTGGCCTACATCGTCGTGCTGATCGCAATGGTGTGCACGGCACAATTGGCGCGGCTGCCGACGATCTGGACCGCGGTGGGGGCGGTGAGTTTTGCGACGTCCGACGCGATGATCGCCATTGGCCGGTTCGTCCTGCACAACCAGGCATTAGCGGTACCGGTCTGGTGGTCGTACGCCGCGGCCCAGATCCTGATCACGGCCGGGCTCTTCTTCGGTCGAGAAGTTTCTGACGACGCCTCGGAAGATGAGTCCGAAAACGGCATCGAATCTGGCTACGGGCCTGCCGAAAGCTAATTGTCAGTGGTCGACGCTACGGTGTGACCCCGGACGGTAAAGATAGTGGCTGGCAACGTATCTGGGGGTGCGAGGGCGCTGTGACCCGGACCGGCACCGCGCGCATCCCCGTCGAGGTGGAACCGATCGCGCGGGTGCTGCCGATGCTGTCGGTGCCGCACCTGGACCGCGAGTTCGACTACCTGGTGTCAGCCGAGCAGTCCGACGATGCCCAGCCGGGGGTGCGGGTGCGGGTGCGGTTCCATGGCCGGCTGGTCGACGGGTTTGTGCTGGAGCGCCGCAACGACACCGATCACCCCGGCAAGCTGGGCTGGCTCGACCGCGTCGTGTCTGCTGAACCGGTACTCACCGAGGAAATCCGCCGATTGGTCGATGCGGTGGCGGCGCGCTACGCCGGGACCCGGCCGGACGTGTTGCGGCTGGCGGTGCCGACCCGGCACGCCAGGGTGGAGCGGGAACCGGCCGCGATCCTCGCTTTGCCGGTCGTCTCGCCCGTCGACCCGTCGGGCTGGGAAGTCTACGGCCGCGGCGGGCAGTTCCTGGCCGCCCTGGCCGAGTCTCGTGCCGCCCGGGCCGTCTGGCAGGCGCTACCGGGCGAGCTGTGGGCGGACCGATTCGCCGAGGCCGCTGCGCAAACCATTCGGACGGGACGAGCGGCACTGGCGATGGTGCCGGATCAGCGAGATCTGGATACGCTGTGGCGGGCCGCGACGACGCTCATCGACGAGGACAGCGTGGTGGCGCTTTCGGCGGGCTTGGGGCCGGCCGCACGTTACCGTCGTTGGCTTGCGGCGTTGCGGGGGAGTGCGCGGTTGGTGATCGGCACCCGCAGTGCGGCGTTCGCGCCGTTGAGCGACTTGGGTCTGGTCATGGTTTGGTCCGACGCCGACGACACCTTGGCCGAGCCGCGGGCGCCGTACCCGCATGCCCGCGAGGTGGCGATGCTGCGCGCGCATCAGGCGCGGTGCGCAGCCCTGATCGGTGGCTATGCCCGGACCGCTGAAGCCCACGCATTGGTGCGCAGCGGATGGGCGCACGACATAGTCGCGGCCCGGCCGGTGGTGCGTGCCCGTACCCCGCGGGTGGTCGCCCTCGACGACAGCGGCTACGCCGACGAACGCGACCCGGCGGCGCGCACCGCGCGAATTCCGTCCATCGCGCTGCGCACCGCCCGCTCGTCGCTGGAGGCTGGAGCACCGGTGCTCGTGCAGGTGCCGCGGCGCGGGTATGTCCCTTCGCTGGCTTGCGGGCGCTGCCGCACCATCGCCCGTTGCCGGCACTGCACGGGTCCGCTGTCACTGCAAGAGCGCGGCGCCGGCCAGGGGCCGGGACTGGGCGCCGCTTGCCGCTGGTGCGGCCGCGCCGAACCGACGCTGCGGTGCGCGCGTTGCGGATCGGATGCGGTCCGCGCGGTGGTCGTCGGGGCCCGGCGCACCGCCGAAGAGCTCGGCCGCGCATTCGCCGGTACGCCGGTCATCACCTCGGCGGGCGACGCGATCGTCGCGGAAATCCCTGCCTGCCCGGCCGTGGTGGTCGCCACTCCAGGTGCCGAACCCCGCGCAGCAGGCGGGTACGGGGCGGCGCTGCTGCTGGATACCTGGGCGCTGCTGGGCCGGCAAGATCTTCGCGCAGCCGAGGACGCCCTGTGGCGATGGATGACCGCCGCCGCACTGGTGCGTGCCCGCGGCGACGGCGGTGTGGTGACCGTGGTCGCCGAATCATCGATCCCGACAGTGCAATCGCTGATCCGCTGGGACCCGGTGGGTCACGCGGAGGCCGAACTGACGGCTCGAACCGAAGTCGGCCTGCCGCCCAGTGTGCACATCGCGGCCCTGGATGGCCCTGTCGGCGCCGTGGCGGCGCTGCTCGACGAGGCCCGGTTGCCTGACGGAGCCGACCTGCTCGGTCCGGTGGATCTGCCGCCGGGCGTGCGCCGCCCAGCGGGAACCCCCGCCGGCGTACCGGTGACCAGAATGCTGGTGCGGGTCCGCCGCGGGCAGGGCCTGGCGCTGGCAGCGAGTCTGCGCCGCAGTGTCAGTGTGCTCAGCGCCCGGCAAACCCACCAGCCGGTCCGGGTGCAGATCGACCCGCTGCACATCGGATAGCGACTGCGTCAGCGCCTGCGGACGGTCAAAACCAGGATATTTCCATATCAAATCGTGCCCGGCAGCGATCCTATATGCAGGAAATGATCCCTAACTTCGATATTAGAAGGCTGTTACACTTTCTGTTCTTTAGCCTGTTCTTTAGCTCACACGGCCCAGAAGATAAGGCCCGGAGGAGGGGCACGATGGCAGCGGACAAGGCGACGACAGCCGACGAGTCACTGGATGTGATCACCGATGCGCTGCTGACGGCTTCCCGCTTGCTGATGGCCATATCGGCTCGCTCAATCGGACGAGTCGACGAAACCATTACCATTCCGCAGTTCCGAACTCTGGTGATCTTGTCCAACCGGGGTCCGGTCAACCTGGCCACGCTGGCTGGTCTGCTGGGGGTGCAACCGTCGGCTACCGGCCGGATGGTCGACCGGCTCGTCGCTGCCGGGCTGATCGACCGCCTACCGCACCCGACCTCTCGGCGCGAACTGCTCGCTGCGTTGACCAAGCGTGGGCGCGAGGTCGTCCGTCAGGTCACCGCGCACCGGCGTGCCGAAATCGCCGCCATCGTGGAGAAGATGCCGCCGCCGGAGCGCCACGGGCTGGTGCGGGCCCTGACGGCGTTCACCGCCGCCGGCGGTGAGCCCGACGCCCACCTGGACGTCGACATCGATTTGTAAGAGTTGTCGTCCCGTGCCGGGGCCCCGGAGCCCGGCACGGTACTGACTCATCGTTCTGCTCGTTTTTCTGCGGTGACCAGCAGGTACTCCCATTGCATGGCGCCGGTGACCAGGTATTCCTTCGCGAGTTCGACAAGTTGGGCGTCGAACTCGGCGGCCAACACCCGATTGTGGCCGATGTTCGCGTAAGCCTCGATCGTCGGCCCGTAATGGTTCTTGAAGTAGTCGTGCACGGCCTCGGCGCTGTCGAACCGGTTCACCTCCAACATGCCCCGCACCGTCGCGATCCGACCGACGCGATCGCCCAGCAGCCCGGCGATGTAGCCTTCGCGTCCCCATAACGCCGCCGGGGCGATAGCCGGCGACAGGCTCGGCCGGTATGGCCTGATGGCCGCCAGCATCCGGCCGAAGAATCCTTCTGCGGTCCAGCTGATCACGCCGATCATCCCGCCCGGGCGGCAGACTCGGACCAGTTCGTCGGCGGCGCGCTGATGGTCTGGCGCGAACATCACGCCGATCGCCGAGATCACCGCGTCGAACTCACCGTCGCCAAAGGGCAGCGCCTGAGCGTTGGCTTCTTGGTAGTCGAGTGTCAGTCCCTGCGCTGCGGCCCTTGCTTGGGAGCGCTGCAACAGCTCGGGTGTCAAGTCAGTGGAAACCACGTTGGCGCCTGTCTTGGCGGCGGGAAGTGAGATATTGCCCGAGCCGGCGGCGACGTCGAGTACCCGAACGCCCGGTGCGATGCCTGTCGCGGCGACCAGGACTGGGCCCAGCGGGGCCATCACTTCCTCGGCCATCAGGGCGTAGTCACCCAGCGCCCAAATCCCCCGATGCGTGGCCGCAAGGTCGTCGCGGATGGTGGTGTCGAGAGTCATCAAACCTCCTTCAGAAGTAAGGAAAGGGCTGCCTACTCGACCTCGTCGTCGCCAGCACGGTGCGGTTCAAGCCCGCCAAATAATAACCGCCAGAAATAGTATGTAACAGCAATAGTGTACGCGCGCAATTTGGAGCCGGTCGGGCATGTCGGGCAGGGACCCGATGCTTCTTAGACTTGTGCCCGTGCGTCTCGTCTTCGCCGGCACCCCCGAACCCGCGCTGCCCGCGCTGCGTCGACTCATCGACTCGCCTCGTCATGAGGTGATCGCTGTGCTGACCCGACCCGACGCCGCCGCTGGCCGGCACCGCAGGCCGGAGCCGTCACCAGTGGCCCGCGAAGCGCTCGACCGTGGCATTCCGTTGTTGCGGCCGTCACGGCCGAACTCGCCAGAGTTCGTCGCCGAGCTGTCCGAGTTGGCGCCGCAGTGTTGCGCGGTCGTGGCCTATGGCGCGTTGCTGCGCGACACCCTGCTCGCGGTGCCCCCGTATGGTTGGATCAACCTGCACTTCTCGCTGCTGCCCGCCTGGCGCGGCGCGGCGCCGGTGCAGGCCGCGATTGCCGCAGGGGACACCATTACCGGGGCGACGACGTTTCGGATCGAGCCGAGCCTGGACTCCGGACCGGTTTACGGGGTCGTCACCGAGACGATCGGGCCGACCGATACTGCGGGCGATCTGCTTGAGCGGCTGGCCATTTCGGGTGCGGCGCTGCTGTCGAACACACTGGACGGCATCGCCGACGGGACGTTGACGCCACGACCGCAACCATCCGACGGGGTCAGCCTGGCGCCGAAGGTCACGGTCGAGCAGGCCCGGGTGCGCTGGGACCTGCCGGCACCGGTGGTGGAGCGTCGTATCCGCGCCGTCACGCCCAACCCGGGCGCCTGGACGGTCATCGGTGACCTGCGAGTCAAACTCGGACCGGTGCACATTGACGCCACCGCTGAGCTGCTCGGGCCGCCGAAACCCCTGCCGCCCGGTGCTATTCACGTAGACCGCAAAAACGTGTGGATCGGCACCGGCTCGGAACCGGTGCGGCTGGGCCAGATTCAGCCGCCCGGAAAGAAGCCGATGAATGCTGCCGACTGGGCGCGGGGCGCCCGGCTGGACCCCGCCGCACGGGCATCATGAGCTCGGGCCATGACAAACAGCAGCGCAACCGGCCAGGCCGCAAGCCGAACCGAGGGCGCGGGCCGCGGCGCCGGCCACTAGATCCGGCGCGTGCCGCCGCGTTCGAGGTGCTTCGGGCCGTCAGCGACCGCGATGCGTATGCGAACCTGGCCCTGCCTGCCCTGCTGCGCGAACGCGGTATCAGTGGCCGCGACGCCGCGTTCGCCACCGAGCTGACCTACGGCACCTGCCGTACCCGGGGTCTGCTCGACGCGGTGATCGGTGCGGCCGCAGGACGCTCCCCGCAAACGATCAATCCGGTGCTGCTCGACCTGCTCCGGCTCGGCACTTATCAGCTGCTGCGCACCCGGGTCGGCGAATACGCCGCAGTGTCCACCACAGTCGAGCAGGCCGGAATCGAATTCGACTCGGCGCGAGCTGGTTTCGTCAACGGTGTGCTGCGGACCATCGCGGCGCGAGATGAGAAGTCCTGGGTCGACGAGCTGGCTCCCGACCCGTCGCAAGATCCGATCGGGCATGCCGCGTTCGTACACGCACACCCGCGCTGGATCGCCCAGGCCTTCGCCGATGCGCTGGGCGCGGCCGCGACAGAACTCGACGCGGTACTGGCCAGCGACGACGAACGGCCTCAGGTGCACCTGGCGGCTCGCCCGGGGGTGCTGACCGCCACCGAACTGGCCGACGCGGTGGGTGGCACCGTCGGGCGTTACTCGCCGTATGCGGTGTATCTGTCAGGCGGGGACCCCGGACAGCTGGCACCGGTACGGGACGGCACCGCGCTGGTCCAGGACGAGGGCAGCCAGTTGGTGGCCCGCGCGCTGACACTCGCACCGGTCGACGGCGACACCGGACGGTGGCTGGACCTGTGCGCCGGGCCGGGCGGTAAGACCGCGCTGCTGGCCGCGCTGGGGGCCGGCAGCCGGGCGCGGGTCACTGCGGTGGAGCCGTCGCCGCATCGCGCCGACCTGGTAGTGGACAATACCCGCGGGCTGCCGGTCGACGTGCTACGCGTCGACGGGCGGCACACCGGCCTCGAGCCGGTCTTCGACCGGGTGCTCATCGACGCGCCATGCACCGGGTTGGGTGCGTTGCGCCGTCGGCCGGAGGCCCGCTGGCGGCGTCAGCCGGCCGATGTGCCGGCGCTGGCCAAGCTGCAACGCGAGTTGCTGGCCGCCGCGATCGCACTGACCCGGCCCGGCGGTGTGGTGCTGTATGCGACCTGTTCGCCGCACCTCGTCGAAACCGTTGGGGTGGTCGCCGACGCGCTGCGCCGCCATCCGGTGTGTGCGTTGGATACCCGGCCGCTACTGGCGCCCGTGGATGAGGGGCTGGGCGAGGGTCCCTACGCGCAGCTCTGGCCGCATCGGCACGGCGCCGACGCCATGTTCGCCGCCGCGTTGCGCCGCCTGGTGTGAGCCGGGGCCGCGAAGCTCAGTAGGCTGGCCGTATGCCTGGCAAAACCGGTGGGCCGCTGATCGCGCCGTCGATCTTGTCGGCTGATTTCGGCCGGCTGGCCGACGCGGCCGCCGCTGTGGACGGCGCTGACTGGCTGCACGTCGACGTGATGGACGCCCATTTCGTGCCGAACCTGACCATCGGCCTGCCAGTGGTGGAAAGCCTTAAGGCGCACACCACCCTCCCGATGGATTGTCACCTGATGATCGATAACCCCGACCGATGGGCGCACCGTTATGCCGAGGCCGGCGCCTATAACGTCACCTTTCATGCGGAGGCCACCGAAGATCCGGTGGGGGTGGCCCGTGATATCCGGGCCGCAGGCGCGAGAGCGGGACTCGGCATCAAGCCCCAAACACCGATAGAGCAGTATCTGGAGATCCTGCACGAGATCGACACCCTGTTGATCATGTCGGTGGATCCAGGATTCGGCGGTCAGTCGTTCATCCCGGGAGTGCTGTCCAAGGTGCGCACCGCCCGCCGGTTCATCGACGCCAGCGAGCTGACCATCCTGGTGGAGATCGACGGCGGCATCAACAAAAACACCGTGGAGCAGGCGGCCGAGGCTGGGGTCGACTGCTTCGTGGCGGGTACGGCGGTCTACCACGCCGACAATCCGGCGGCTGCAGTCGAAGGTCTACGCGCCCAAGCTGCTGCCGCAGCGCCGCGCCTGCGCCGATGAGCGTTCCGTCGGTCAACAGCCTCGACGCCGCGATGCGCTTGGCGATCGAACACTCCTACCTGGTCAAGGGCACCACCTATCCGAATCCGCCGGTCGGATGTGTCATTGTCGACCCCGAGGGCCGGGTGGTCGGCGTCGGTGCCACCGAGCCCGCCGGCGGCGCCCACGCCGAGGTGTTGGCATTGCGGCGGGCCTGCGGACTGGCGGCCGGCGGCATCGCCGTGGTCACCCTCGAGCCGTGTAATCACTACGGCAAGACCCCGCCGTGCGTGAACGCGCTGATCGAAGCCAGGGTGGGCACGGTGGTCTACGCCCTCCCCGACCCAAACGCGATCGCGGGCGGGGGCGCGGGGCGGCTGCAGGCAGCGGGCGTGCAGGTGCGCTCTGGCGTGCTGGCCGATCAAGTGGCCGCCGGACCGTTGCGGGAGTGGCTGCACAAGCAACGGACCGGGCTGCCGCACGTGACATGGAAGTACGCCAGCAGCGTCGACGGGCGCAGCGCTGCCGCCGACGGCTCCAGTCAGTGGATCTCCAGCGAGGCCTCACGGCTGGACCTGCATCGTCGCCGCGCCACCGCCGACGCGATCGTAGTCGGCACCGGCACGGTGCTGGCGGACGACCCCGCGTTGACCGCCCGGTTGCCCGACGGCTCGCTGGCGGACCGGCAACCGCTGCGCGTGGTAGTGGGTATGCGCGAAATACCCACGGAGGCAAAGGTTCTCAATGACGATTCGCGCACCATGGTGATTCGTACTCATGACCCCATGGAGGTGCTCAAAGCGGTTTCAGACCGCACCGACGTCCTGCTGGAGGGCGGCCCCACCCTCGCCGGTGCCTTCCTGCGGGCCGGGGCGGTCAACCGCATCCTGGCCTACGTCGCGCCGATCTTGCTGGGTGGCCCCGTCACCATGGTCGACGATGTCGGGGTGCCGACCATCGCGCGGGCGTTGCGCTGGCAGTTCGACGGCATCGAGCGGGCCGGCCCGGATCTGGTGCTCAGCCTGGTGCCGCGCGGCGGCTAGTGCTCGCCGAGCGCGACGGCCTGCTGCTGGGGGACTTCCGGCTCCTCGGCGTGTTCTTTGCGGCCGCTGACCAGTAGACCCAGCAGCGCTCCCGCGACACAGACGACGGCGGTGACTTCGAATATTTTGCCGTACATCATCGCGAACGCTTTGATGTACATCGCTCCTTGAGCGGCCACCCGCTCGAGCAGGCTCGCGTTGGGCGGAATCTGCGCCGACAGGCCCGCCAGGATCTGGTTGAACTCGTACAAGCCCCACGCGCTCAGCGCGGCCACACCGATGAGCATGCCCGTCATCCGGGCCACCACCACCGCCGCCGAGGCGATACCGTGTTGTGCAGCCGGGACAACCCGCAGGGTGGCCGACGACAGTGGCCCGATCACCAGTCCGAGTCCGAGACCGGCCACCAGCAGGTCGGCGTGCATTGCGGGCACGGTGAACAATCCGAAGATGCTGTGGCGTTGGTCCAATAGCTCGACCCGCCAGTGCGAAATCAGCCAATAACCGTAGGCGGCGATGAGCAGCCCGATGAAGGTCATCGCACGGTCGCCGGCCCTGGTGGCGATCCACCCGCCCGCCAGGGCCCCGATCGGCAGCGCGATGAGGAACCACAGCAGCATCCCGGCGGCTTGGGTCTGGTTCATTCCCAGCACGCCCTGGCCGAACAGCTCCACATCGACGAGGGTCACCATCAGCGCCGCGCCCGCGGCCACCGATGCGCCCAGCGCGGACAGGAACGGCCGGAAGTGCACGCCCGCCGGCTCGATCAGCCGGGTGCGCGAAAAACGCTCCCAGGCCATGAACGCCGCCGCGGCAACGATCGCCGCGAGCACCAATGGCAACCCGTAGCTCGGCAGTACGTGTTTGCCGTCGGGTTGGGGGTTGTACAGCCCGATGACCGCGAGTCCCAGCGCAACCGCCAGCAGCACACCGCCGACCAGGTCGATCTTCTCCGGCGTGTCGGTGCGGTCGTGCGACGGCAGGCTGAACTGGATCATCACCATGGCGATCAAGGTCAGCGGGACGTTGATCCAGAACACGTATCGCCAATCGTGGAACAAGAAGACGATGAAGATCCCGTACAGCGGGCCCAGCACGCTGCCGAGTTCCTGCGCGGCGCCGATGCCGCCGAGCACACCGGCGCGGTTGCGTTGCGCCCACAAGTCGGCACCCAGGGCCAGCGTGACCGGCAACAGCGCACCGCTGGCCACGCCCTGGATGGTGCGGCCGGCGATGAGCAAATGGAAATCGCCGAAATGCCCGGCCAGCGCGGTGACCACCGAGCCGACCATGAACAGGGCCAGGCTGACTTGCAGCAGCAGCTTGCGGCCGAACCGGTCGGAAGCCCGGCCCAGCAGCGGCATGGCGGCGATGTAGCCCAGCAGGTACATCGTGACGATCCAGGTGATCCGCTGCAGCTGGTTAACCGGGATCCCGACGTCATGCATAATGTCGCGCATGATCGTGACCACGACATAGGTGTCGAGGGCGCCCAGCAGTACTGCGAGGCTGCCCGCGCTGATGGCGACTCGGCGTCCTGCTTGTGTGCTCATGAGGTCACCGGTGGCTTGGTGACCTGGACCGGCTGGCCCCAATTGGACAAGGTCATCTGGACGGAATTGCCCGAACTCTTTTGCAGGCTGGCCTGAACCAGCTCATGGTCGCCGGTCTCTTGAATCCAGACCGTGCTCGGCACCGGCTGCGTCGCATTGAAGGGCGGCGCAATGTTGTTCACCGCATCGGCTGAGACATTTCCGCTGATGCGGATCGTGTTCTGCCCGTTGATGGTGTCGCGACCCTCGGTCTTGGCGTTGCTGAAGTTTGACAGCGCGTTGGCCAGGCCGGTGTCCGGGTTGAGGATCACCGAGACATCGTAGATGTCGGAGGCCTTACCGAAATCGCTCCATTTGTTCGGGGTGAGCGTGGCGTACAGGTCCCCGTCAACGATCGCGAAGTTGGCATCGATATCAGACCCGCCCAGTGTGATCGTGGCGTTTCCCGACGCGGCGGTGGCCGGGGTCGTGGTGAGGTCACCGGTCAACGTTTTGATGGGCAGCCCCGGAACCTTGCCCTTCACCGTCAGCACCACGTGCGCGCTCTTGACGTTCTTGGTGGCGTCGGCGGATTGCTTGACCAAGGTCGTGGCGTCGGGCAGCGGTGCGCCGCTCTGCTTCGAGCCCGACGAACAGCCGGCGATCAGGGCGGTGGCGATGCTCAGGGAGGCGAGGACGGCCAATAGACGGCGGGTCTGCATACCCAGCATCGTAGAGGGTGCCGGTGACCCGACCTCGGAACGCGGGGCGCGGTTCCCCGCGCCTTGTCGAATTAACCTGGTGGCATGTTCACCGGAATTGTCGAGGAACTCGGCGAGGTGACCGGCCGGGACGTCCTCGCCGACGCCGCACGCCTGACCATCCGCGGACCTATCGTCACCGCTGATGCGGGCCACGGTGATTCGATTGCCGTCAACGGCGTGTGCCTGACGGTCGTCGAGTTGCTGCCCGACGGCCGATTCACCGCCGATGTGATGGCCGAGACCCTAAACCGGTCCAACCTGGGCGAATTGCAGGTCGGCAGCCGGGTAAACCTGGAGCGCGCTGCGGCCGTCAACAGCCGGCTGGGCGGGCATATCGTGCAGGGCCACGTAGATGGCACCGGTCGGGTGGTGGCCCGCGCACCCTCGGAGCACTGGGAGGTGGTGCGGATCGAAGTCCCCGCGGCGGTGGCCCGCTACATCGTCGAGAAGGGGTCGATCACCGTCGACGGGATTTCCTTGACAGTCTCCGGGCTGGGCGCCGAACCACGGGACTGGTTCGAGGTCTCG
>DATJBA010000177.1:0-5203 GCA_035515675.1 Mycobacterium sp. | reverse complement strand
TGATCGCAGGGATCGTCCAGAGGACGTACGCCGATCGGCAGGCTGAGTGGTGGCGTCGCGCCACATGGGCGGTCGATCACACCTTGTCCGAGGACGTGGATGCTCAGATGGTCGGGTTCGACGTCCTGGCGAAACTCCAGTCATCCCGCCTGGCTACCCGCTCTGACCGCGACTTGTTTGCTCAGTGGGCTACACCAGTCGCACTCGGTCGTGACATAGACGACGAGCAGGCGAATACTGTCGATTGAGGAGGGCAGATGACCACCGCCAGGCGCAAGACCACTGCAACGACAATGCGACGCAGAGTGCGGCCTCTAGAGGTTCGTCGCGCAGCCGCCAGGATGGTTATCGCAGCCAATATCGCGAACGGTAAGATGCCTGACCCTCGGATTGTAGCCATCGCGGAAGGCAAGCAGCCTTAGCGGCTGCCCGCCGGCGAGTCTACTTTGGTTGGCTGCGCCTCCAGTTCCCGTCGCTCACGTTCACGGGTGATCGTCGCGTAAATAGCCGACCGCTTGAGCGGGGTATAGCTCCATCAGCTGTGCGGTCGTGTACTTGCCCGACTCGTAGTCCTCATAGAGCCGCTTCTGTTGTAAGGCAGTGAGTTTCGGCCGCTTGCCTGGCAGGCGGCCCGCCTTTCTGGCTTCGCCATGCGCTCACCGGGGTGTGGGGGCGCCTGCTGGGTAGGGCGAATCCTCACCGGATTCCGGTGACGGCATTGCTGCGCCGCGCCGACTCCGCGGTGGTGGTCGTGTTGGCGCTGGCGGCGAAGGCCACGCGTCGGGTCGGGTTCCGCCGGATCGCTGCGGATTTGGCTCGCCCGGCGGAGACGGTGCGCGGCTGCGCCGGTTCGCCGAGCGTGCCGAGGCGGTGCGGTCGGTGTTCACTGTGTGGCCGCGCGCCGTCGATGCGGATCCGGTGATGCCAGATGCGGCCGGCGGGGTGTTTGTCGATGCGGTAGTGGCGATCGGCGCGATCGCGGCGGCCATCGGGCGCCGGTTTTCTCTGCCCGTGGTGTCGCTGGCCGAGACGGCGGTGGCGGTGTCGGGTGGTCGGTTGTTGGCGCCGGGCTGGCCCGACCGGCAGGTACAACACGAGTCGATCCTGTCGCCGACGCCAATCACGCCGTAAACCTGTGCGCTGTCGTGTGTTTCAAACCTGTAGGCGACGCAGAAGCGCTGGCGATTATTTTGAGGCGCGTCTCATTTCGAGGATGCGCTGTGGGCGAGAGAGCCGATCGGGGCCGATACTACCCACCTACGGTTCGACAAGGCAAACTAAACGCGGCTTGGGCCCTGGGGCCCAAGCCATTCAGCAGCGCCGCAGGCGCTTCAATTTCATGAGGTTCCACAGGCGTGCGGTTTGGTTGCGCGGCAACCGATACCGCGCGCCATAGGTCAACTTAGACTTAGATGTTGGACTGCAGCAAGCCGGGCCATTCTACAGTGTGTTGCGCATTGGCCGTATCCACACGTCGATGGCGCGCCCGGAATTTTGCAGCTTCACAGCGTCACAGTGCGCGGGGTGGTGGGCTCCGCAGCGCTGTTTGGGCGCGTAGACAGGGGTCTTTGCTGAGGTCGACCATGCTGTCGATGTGGAAGGCGTTGCGGAAAATTACCGGTTGCGAGTTGTTTTTGCATCTGCGCTTGGTAGTCGATGGTTCCTGTGACGCGAACTCTCATGAGCTTGGGATCGAGGTCATAGGCCATGTCCTGAGTGTTTTCGATGCTCTCGACTTTGATGCTGTCGTAGTTGATTCCGGAGGTGGCTGGTCCTGGTGGGAGTTGGTGCTGGCCCCCTTCTTTGGGGCAGCATCCTTCCGGCGGGGCTGTGCCGTTGATGCGGTAGTGGATCCTGGCGTCGACGGCAGCCAAGGAGGCTTGGCGCCCGGCATTATTGAGTGCGACGGCCGGGTGGATGGTAGGCCTGTGAAGGCCGCTTTCGCCAACCGGCGGCCGTATCACCCATACCGCGGCGTGCAGTGAGTCCGCTAAACGTATATTGCTGCCGTCCGAATCCGCGCCGCCGGCCAAGCACTGCGGTTCAGCGAGGGCGGGGCTGCACGAGGGGCGGGGGCGGGGGTGATCGAGGACATCGAGCTCGAGCGGCGCGGCACACCGGGCACGGGATGTACGGGATGTAGAGTGTGCACAATTGTCAGCGAGCTCGAAGGGAGACCTAGATGGCAGCAAGCACGCCACCCTCCGACAAGCCGGCCGTTCGCAAGGTGAGCGCGTCTAAGGGGAGCGCGTCCGCGGGGAGCGTGCCCTAGCGGAGCGCGGCTAATCGCAAGTCAGGGCATGATGCGATCGCCAAGCGCGCCCATGAGATCTACGAGACCGAGGGCGGCGGGGACCCCGACTCCCACTAGCCGGCCAAGCACTGCGGTTCAGCGAGGGCGGGGCTCGCACGAGGGGCAGGTGTGCCGCGCCGCTCGAGCTCGATGTCCTCGATCACCCCCGCCCCCCGAGGACTACGAGTCAGGCAAGTACACGACCGCACAGCTGATGCAGCTATACCCGCTCACGCGGTCGGCTATTTACGCGACGGCTGCAGGCCGAGCGCGAGCTCGCAGAGAAGAAGTAGCTACAGCCCGCCAACTGATCCGAAGTTTCCTCTGGTTCGGCGTGAGTTGTGTCGTTGAACTGGGTTTTGTGATCACCGAACGTCCGCCGGCCAAGGCGCTCATCGTCGCGGCAAGACTATCCAGTCGCTGGCGCTGATTTGCCAAGTGCGTCAACAGAATCCGAGCATGGCACCGAAAACGGATCGGATCCGGGTGTGAATAGCGCGGCGAACACGAACATCGAAAAGATCAGACCGCGCCGCCATGACTTGAGCCCTGGGCGGGTACGGGCCACTATGCGCAGCATCTGCCCACCTATGCCGAAAGGCATCGACACATATCCGCGGTCGCCGCGCCAGCCCGTGAGGTGCTGGACCAGCTCCTCGAGGGCGCCCAGGTAAGCGACCCGGGTGCACGTGGTGAAGCGGCATGGTCGTCACTTGACGCACGCGTGGACGGGGTCGTCAATGAGCTCCGGGCTGCTACCACACTCGACGACTTGCAGGACGTGGGCCGGCGGTGTCGCGAGATCCTGATCGATACGGCTCGGCTGATAGCTGATCCGGCGTTGGTGCCAGCGGGTCGCGAGCCACTTAAGGCGGCCGATGCCAAGCTTGGCTGGAGCTCTACCTCGGGGTCCGAGCATCCGGCCGAAGCCACAGGAGCTTCGGGCTTTCATCCCGGCGGCATGGGACCTCGCCCAGAAGGTAACTCATGGCGACATTGATCGAGTTGATGCATTTGCGGCCGTGCAGGCAACTGTGCTGGTCATCCGGACGCTTCAACAGCTGGCCCTATGAAGAAATTTTCGCGCCGTCCACTGAAGGCGTTAGCCATATGTCAACGGTCAGTTCGTTTTCCCCACCGGCGGCCATTTGTTCTCCCCGCCGGCGGTCAGTTCGAACTCCCCAACGACGGCCACATCGCTCCCCGGTGAACGGCCGCACCGCGCCGGTGTATTTCAGCGCCCCTTCAGCGTGGCCACCACGCACCAGGACGACCTCAATGCCGGAAGGTGTCCATGCCTTCTACGACGCCAGCGTCTGTGGCAGTCCAGGTCAGCCCCAGGGACCCGGGTCCGGCCGGCGGTGTCAATCCGTCGTAGGCCTGGTCAGGAACACCAGACGGAATTTGCCGATCTGGATCTCGTCGCCGTTTGCCAGCACCGCCGAATGCACCTGCTTGCGGTTGACATAGGTGCCGTTGAGGCTGCCGACGTCGACTACTTCGAGTTCATTGTTCTCAAGCCGGAACTCGGCGTGGCGTCGGCTGACTGTGACGTCATCGAGGAAGATGTCGCTGCCGGGGTGCCGGCCGGCGGAGGTGGTGGGCTGATCCAGCAGGAACCGAGACCCGGCGTTGGAGCCGCGCTTCACGACAAGGGCCGCGCCGCCCGGCAACCTTTCGATGTCGACTCCCCAAACCGCCGCTTCGGCGGCGGCAGCGTCGAGTTCGCCTCGAAAGTCGGCACGGAACGCGGAGGTGGTGTCTCCGACGACTTCGTGGGACGCTCGGTTGTTGTCCTGGTGGTTCACTTGCTGTTCCTTGTCGGCGATTCTGCGCTATGGCTGGGCTTCGGCTCGCCTGGCCTGCGTCTCGACGCTACCGCGCGGTCGTGCGCATTGTGGTCGTCTTGCTGCGTTGACTTCGGTGAGCGCGACCGAATCGTCGGAAAGGCCGCCAGATAGGTGTTCGGCAGAAACGGTCACCGGAGTCAATGATGACTGGGTCTCGCCGGGGCTACAGGGCGCTTGCTGAGTCGCTTGAGCCGCGGGCGCGGCGATGTCTCGCCGAGTGGTAAACGTGTTGACCTGCAGCAACATCGCCGGATTGGTCATTCCTGACCGATAAGCCGCGGGCTGTCATCGGTATTGGTGGGCGGCACGGACAGGCTAACAGAGTCACACGGCTCGGTGTACTGCTCGATGGTCCAATCCGTTGGCCATGGTCACGAGCTCATCGTGTAGCGACGAAATTCGCGGTCGCTTACATAGCCGCCAACACCTTGCGCCACAACGGATTCGCCAGCAAGCCGACAATCCTGAGATCGTATCGGCCGTTCGCGCTGATGTACACGGCGAGCTCGCCGGGATCGTGCCGCGGGACGGGTTGCATAACAGCTGGTCAGGTGAACCCCTACCGGAATTGGCCAAACAGCAGCGGCGGGTGGGCGCGTTGACACCCTCGCCGGGAGGCATCGGGCGATCGGCCCACCTGGTGGCGGATTCTCCCAGGTCGCGGACATGGCGGCGCGGTAGCATCTGCGACGGGTGGGGCGTATGGAGCGGGGCGAACGAGGAAGAGCAGGGCCACTGGTGACACCGCCCGCAGGTGAGAAGGGCCTACGTGAGCGTCTGCGTGACGTCGAGACGATGCTGGACGCGGTCACCGATCACGCAATCATCAAGCTTGATCTGGCCGGCAACGTGGCCCGCTGGAGCGTGGGCGCGCAGGCGCTGATGGGCTACTCGGCGGCTGAGGTCCTCGGTAAGCCGGCGTCGATGTTCTACACCGACGAGGATCGGGCCGCCGGCCTGGCGGAACGTGAGCTGGCCACCGCGCCAGAGTCCGGCCGGTTCGAGTTCGAGGGTTGGCGGGTGCGCAAGAGTGGGCAGCGATTCCGGGCCAACGTGGTGG
>DATJBA010000176.1:0-2630 GCA_035515675.1 Mycobacterium sp. | reverse complement strand
CGGATGCGCGGCGTCGGCGCGGTGTGCACCACCTACGGGGTGGGTGAGCTGGCCGCGATGAGTGCTATTGCGGGTTCCTACGCCGAACAGCTTGCAGTTTTTCACTTGGTCGGCACACCCAACTTGCCGACGCAGGAGGGGCGGGCGCTGGTGCACCACACGCTGGGCAACGGGGAATTCGACCTGTTCAAAAGAATGGCCGAGCCCGTGGTGTGCGCGAGCGCGACCATGACGCCGCAGAACGTGGCATCGGAGACCGAACGGCTGATCGCCGAGGCGCTCTACCATCGGCGGCCGGTGTACATGGCGTTTCCGGCCGATGTCGCGGACATGCCCGTGCTCGGGGCCGCGCGATCGCCGAGCGCCCCGACCAGTGATCCCGAGTCGCTGGCGGCGGCGACCAATGCGGTGGCCGCAGCACTCGAAAGCGCGGGTCAGGCATGTGTGCTGCCGGGGGTGTCGGTGAGGCGGCTGGGTCTGCAGGCTGCTGCGGCAGCGTTCGTCGACGCCTCGGGCTTGCCGTTTGCGACGATGTTCGCCGACAAGTCGGTGCTGGGGGAGGACCACCCCAACTACATCGGCATGTATACCGGACGGCTGGGGGGCGAACCGGTGCGCGCATTCATCGAGTCGTGCGATGTGGTGGTGATGATCGGGGCAATGCTGACCGACGGCAACACCGCAGGGCGCACCGTTCACTTGGACCCGGACAAGGCCATCAACATCGACCATCACCGCACCACCGTGGGTCACACGGTGTACCGCAACGTGGAGATGGCCGACATTTTGGCCCAACTGTCGGGGCGTATCACCAAACGTGCTCAGCGACCGGCGATCACACCCGAGACGCTGGGGCCGATCGCGGGCGGTGGTGAGGACCCGATCACCGCTGATGCCCTCTACCCGCGGTTGGCGGACTTCTTCCGGCCCGACGACGTGATCATCACCGATACCGGAACCTCCTCGCTGGGTTTGGCGCTCGCACAACTGCCCAAAGGGGCGGAGTTTCACAACCAAACCCTCTGGGCGTCAATCGGATGGGCAACCCCGGCGGCTTTCGGCGCCGCGGTCGGTGCTCCGGATCGTCGACTAGTCCTGATCACCGGGGAAGGCGCCCACCAGATGACCGCTCAGGAGATCAGCCAGTTCGCGAGGCACGGGCTGCGCCCGATTGTCCTCGTGCTCAACAACTCTGGCTATCTCAGCGAGCGAATGCTGTGCAAGGACATGGCCCTGGCCTACAACGACATCGCGCCCTGGAACTATGCCGAGCTTCCGCATGCCCTGGGCTGTCAGGGGTGGTTCACCGCCCGTGTGAGCAGCTGCGGCGTGCTCGACGACGCACTTAAGACAGCCGAGCAAGCCGACGGCGCCGCCTACATCGAAGTCATCACCGACCCCTACGAGGCCCCACCGATGTATAAGAAGCTGCACGAGAACGTCAAGTCGTTCTACAACATCCACTAGGTCTCCGTGGGGCGCGGCTACTTCGCTTAGTTAAAGCGGGCGGCCCGCTGGACTCATTTACGTCGAATGGGTGAGTGAATAGTCGTGATGATCGCTTCGCCAGGCTGCACTCAATAGGTACAAATCTCACGCACACCCCTTGCCGTTCGGTGCCAGGAAGACCGGCGAAGGCGGCGCCGCCGGCGGGAGGATACTCGCGGGCGCATCTTGTATTGACGCGCATGGATTGGGGACCAGTTTGGGACCACACGCCATTAGCAATGGTGAACGACCTGCGCGTCTATGCACGTCATACGCGGCGATCGCAACCTGGTACCGTGCGCGTGACCTGGGAAAACGTGCTACCGCTATTTACTGGGGATCAACTGGTCGCAGGCTCAAATCCTGTCAGCCCGACCAGTAAAACCGCTGGTCAGAGACGTTTGTCGGTCTCGTCACGCACTGAATCCAGAGACGTTCTACTGGCGCACGCGACGTTCTTCATGCTGGTCATCAAAGTGGCCGAGTACTTCTGGGGAGGGTTGACCGAAGCCGAGAAGCGTCAGCTGTTCGATGAGTATGTGCGCTGTGTTCGCTCGTGCGCGACCACGTGGTGGACGTGTCGACCTGTGAGGCGCTCGACGCGCCCGGGGAGATCTAACCGCAGCCACCGTGAAAGGCGCTTGGGCAGAGTGGAGACGATCACCTCGTCAAACCGCTCCGGGTTCCAGATGTCCGCGACCGCCCTGAACGGATCGGGATCGCCGACGATGCCCTTGGTCTCGATCCCCGCGCTGCGGAGCCGGTCGGTGGCGGTCCGCAAGCGCCTCAGCGCCGCCTGCTTGCCGCCGTGGGGGTGGGTGACTTCCCAGCGAGCGGGCGCCACGAGCGTCACGCTGATGCTGCCCTGCGCGTGACGCTCGAGCAGCGCGGCGAGCAGTTCGTCGGAATCGGCGGTGCGATTGGCGACCGCGAGCACTCGAGCGATGCCTGGCATGGCGAACCTCACTGTTCGGTTACGCTTAACCGTACCACTGGGCCGTGGGACTCTAAGCGGGCCACGTCGGGAAGGGGCAGCAATTCGACTGGGTGGTGATCATTGGCGCTGAAGACGGGTGCATCCCGTTCTTCAAGGCCCAGACAGCATCAGAACTCAGCGAAGAGGTCAGAATCCTGTCGGTGAT
>DATJBA010000175.1:0-6160 GCA_035515675.1 Mycobacterium sp. | reverse complement strand
TGTGCTGGTGGCCCCGCCCGGGAGCCCGGCGCATCATGTGTTGTCGCTGGTCCGGATACCCGTTGTCAGCAGCGACCCGCTGAGCGTTTTCGCCGAAGAGTAGGCAGGGCGGGATCGCGGTCAGCGTGTCTGACGGCGCCGCACCTGGTTGAACGGCACCCCGCGGTCGGCGGCGTATTCCCGTGGGAAACCCAGCACCCGCTCACCGATGACGTTGCGGGCCATCTCCGTTGTGCCGCCGCCGATGGCGACGTTCTGCCGAGACAGGTATCGCAGCCCGGCCTCCAGACCTTCGCCGTGTTCCCCTACGACGCCAGCAGTTCCCGCGATCGCCAGTGCCGTGTCCATATCCAGGGTCACGGTCTCGGCGTGGAAGAGCCTGATGAGCGTGCCGGCGGCCGGGGGCAGCACACCGTCCCTGACATTGCGGTACACGTGATCGATCAGCTGCTCGGCTACCGCGCGGTGCACTAGTGCCCGGCCAGCCATCTCGTGCACGCGTTCGTTGTCGGCCTGGCCCGTCTTCTCCGCAAGGCCAACGTAGTCAACGGGATTCGCAGCGCCACCCTCACTGCCGCTGCCGCTGGCGAACTCCGAGCCCTGCCCGACCGCCCGGCGTTCGTGATAAAGCTGCCGCGACGCCACCGCCCAGCCGCCGTTGACCTCGCCGACGACGGCGTCGTCGCCGACGTCGACCCCATCGAGGAACTCCTCGCAGAACTCAGTGGAACCGCTCAGCATGGTGATGCGCCGCAACGTGATTCCCGGATGAGCAATGGGCACCAGGAACATGGTGAGGCCTTCGTGCTTGGGCACCTCCCAGTTGGTGCGAGCCAGACACAGCCCGTAGTCGGCAGCGAACGCGCTCGTGCTCCAGGTCTTGGCGCCGTTGATCACCCACCGGTCGCCCTGCCGATCGGCCCGGGTGATGACACCGGCCAGATCCGATCCGCCGCTGGGTTCGGACAATAGCTGCACCAGTACCTCGTCCCCGCGCAGGGCCGCGGCGATGTGCTGCTTCTTCTGGTCTTCACTGCCGATGTCGAGCAGCGTGGCGCAACAGATGGTGAACGTAGGGGTATTCAGGATCAACGGCATCTCGTAGTTGAGGGTTTCCTCGTCGAATGCCTTCTGGTAGTCGTAGTCCAGACCCAGGCCCCCATACTCGCGGGGAAAGCAGATACCGGCGAATCCCCCTTCGTAGAGTCGCTTTTGCAGTTCTCGGGCCCGTTTCCAGGATTGTTCGTCGAAGCGCGGAGCAGACGGCGGGGACTCGGGGTCGATGGCAGGCATGTTGTCCGCCAACCACACTCTGGCCCGGGCGGCGAACTCTGCAACCGATTCGGTCGGCGTCATCTAGTCAGCATCATTTCGCCGAACGGCCGGCCTTCTCAGATTCGTACACGCGTAGGTTGTGTTCCTCCGGCGTTCCGAACATGGAGCGGTACAACGTAACCCGGCGAAGGTACAAGTGCAGGTCGTGTTCCCAGGTGACGCCGATACCACCGTGCATCTGCACGCAAGCCTGAACGATCTGGCCGGCCATCTCGCCGACGTAGGACTTGGCGATGCTGGCCGACAGGCCCGCTACGGGTGAGCGGGCGGCAACGTCGGCAACTGCCGCGGCCGTGGTGGCACGGCACGCTTCCAGCCCCAGCTTCATATCGGCGAACCGGTGTTTGAGCGCTTGATATGACGCCAGTGGGCGACCGAATGTGTACCGGTCCAGCGCCCACTGGACGGTGAAGTCGAACACCGTTTGCAGGACGCCGACCACCTCCGCGCACTGCAGCACCTGGGCGATCTGGCTCTGCCGGTCGATCAGCGCTGCGGTCTCAGCGGCGCTCCCGACGACCGCGAATCGCTCCACGACCACACCGTCGAAATGCACCCGAGCGTATTGCTTGACCAGGTCGACCGACTGCTGAGGTGCAATCCGGACGCCCGGCGCGTCTGTCGGCACCAGCAACTGGCGAATCTCGTCGCCGCATCGCGCCACCACTAGCAGCGCCGCACTCTGGGCGCCGGCCTCGACCCGGTCCTTGGTGCCGTCGATGCGGTAGCCGGAGTCGGTCTGGGTGGCCGTCACCGACGGAGCCAGCGGCGTCCAGCCCCGGCCCGGCTCAGAAACCGCCCACGACGCCACTATTTCACCCGACACCAACGACTCGATGATGGCAGCGTGTGCTTGCCGGTCCGCGCAGTCGACGAGTGCCGCGAGCACTACGCTGACTGGATACAGCGGTCCGGGCGCCACCGTCTTGCCGAGTTGTTCGGCGACCATGGCCAGGTCCGCGACACCGCTGCCCGAGACGCTGCCGCCGCCGAGATCCTGCGGGACGAGCAGACCCGCCCACCCCAGCTCGGCAGCCCGCCGCCACCAGGCCGGGTCAAAGGACGCACCCGCGGCGTGCAGCTCCCGGACGTAGCGCAGTGGCGATTCTTTTTGCAGAAAGGCTTGGGTTGTTGAGGCGAAGAGTATCTTTTCGGGAGAGTCGACAGCGGTCATGATGCCGATAGGACCTTCCTTAGCATTCGATCGCTGCTGTGAAGGATGCAGGGAGAATGTCTGGGTGGTTGATCATCCGCCTGATCGGTCGTCGTCGGGGTTCGCTGGCGACTCTAATGTTAGCAATGAGCAATACGGTAAGAGATACCGGAGTTCAGTCGATAATGATGTTGACGAGCGGTAAGCGCGATGGCTGACGCGAAGGAACCGCCGGAGGATTCGCCCGTGTCGCAAGCCGACGCGATAGCGTTGGCCGAAGAAGCCGAGGCACAAGTCGCCGAAGCCGAAGCACTGGCGGCCGCGGCGCGTGCGCGCGCTCGCGCCGCGCGGCTGCGACATGAAGCGATTTCTCTGGCAGAAGCCGCCGACAATTACGGGGACGCGGCCGCCGCGGCCGCCGATGCGGAAGCCGCTGCTCACGACATTGCCGAGGACACCGCCACTGAGGAAGCCTCGCCCGAGGACGAGGAAGCTGCCGAGGAGTACGACGAGGAGTACGACGGATATTACGACGAGGAGTCCGACGAAACCGCAGCACCGGAGTCCGTAACCGAGCCGGCCACATGGCGCCGCTGGATGCCGTCGCTGTCCACCATCGTCAAAGTGGCCGCGATCGTCCTCATCATCTGCTTTGCCGGGGGCAGCGCATGCATGGTGCTGCAACATCGTGACACCACCCAGCACCGACAGCGCGAAGCGGCATTCGTCGCCGGGGCCAAGCAAGGCGTCATCAACATGACCTCCCTCGACTTCAACAAAGCCAAAGAAGACGTGCAACGCGTGATCGACAGCTCCACCGGCCAATTCAAAGACGACTTCCAGCAGCGGGCCAAGGATTTCATATTCGTAGTCGAGCAGTCGAAAGCGGTCACCGAAGGAACCGTGAACGCGGCCGCTGTCGAGTCAATGAATGGAAATTCGGCAGTGGTGTTGGTCTCAGCGACATCACGGGTCACCAACTCCCCGGGCGGAAAGAACGAACCACCAAAAATATGGCGGCTCAGAGTGACCGTTGCCGAAGTCGGCGGACAGTACAAAATGTCGAAAGTTGAGTACGTACCGTGATCGATGACGCCCGCGACATCGAGACCGCCGAGGGCGCCGAGCCGGTTGAGGCCGATTCGGCGCCACCCGAAACCACAACCGAGGTCGACGAATCGGCAGCCGAGCCGGTCGAAGCCGAATCGGCGCCACCCGAAACCACAACCGAAGTCGACGATTCGACAGCCGAGCCGGTCGAAGCCGAATCGGCGCCACCCGAAACCACAACCGAAGTCGACGAATCGGCAGCCGAGCCGGTCGAGGTCGGTGGCGACGACGCCTCTACGCAGACCAAACGCTGGTGGCATCGCCTGCCGCACACGCGGCTCAACGCGAAAGCCGTTTCCGTGGTTCTGCTAGTGCTCTTGCTGATCTCCGGAGGTGTGGCGACGTGGCTGTACTTCAAGCAGTACCGGCCTGATCAACAGACCGACTCCAGCGTCGCCCGGGCGGTGGTCGGTGCCGCGTCCGACGGGACGGAGGCGGTGCTGTCCTACTCATCCGACACACTCGACCAGGATTTCGCCGCCGCCAGGTCGCACCTCGGTGGGGAGTTCCTGTCTTACTACAAGCAGTTCACTGCGCAAGTGGTGGCTCCGGCGGCCAAGCAGAAGTCGCTGAGAACCACGGCTCACGTCGCGGGCGCCGCGGTGTCTGAGCTGCACCCCGATTCGGCTGTCGTTCTGGTTTTCGTCGATCAGACCACCTCGATCAAGGACAACCCTCAACCGTCGCTGGCGGTTAGCAGCGTCCTATTGAACATGACCCGGGTCAACGGCACCTGGCTGATCACCAAGTTCACCCCTCTCTAGAGGTTCGCCCGCTACATCGCGAACGCACGGCGCAGGGTCTGCGCGTGCAGGGCCCAGTTTTCTTCCGAGACAAGCTAATCCGGCACCGATGAATCGAAACCGTTGAAAGTCGCTGCGATAACGTGCAATTCGGTGCGACCGTCCCCGCCGGTGGCATCAATGCCGCAGCATCCACGGTAACCACCACAAGTGTGGGCTTCGTTGCTATTTATACTTTGATAGCGATGTTCGCTCGGTACAAACTTGCCGTAGATGTCGGGGGCGGTCAGGGACCGGCCCGCGTGAACGGCCTTACCGGTTGCTCAGGAGGAGCGCTGATGACGCTTCGCACCGACCCCGACGGCCAGCCCGTCATCCCGCACTCGGCCTCACCGGTGAAACCAGTCCCTACCCATTCTTCGAATACATGAGGCGCACCGATCCGGTCTGGCACGGTGCCCTGGCGGACCACTCACAGCTGCCGGAGGAACTGCGGCCGAACGATGAGTGGGTCTTGTTCGGCTACGACGGGGTATTCCAGGCTTTCCGCGACGACCGGATCTTCACTTCGGCTGCCTACGGCAACACAATCGGATTGGTAATGGGACACACCATCCTGGCGATGGGCGGCAAAGAACACCACGACCACCGCAACCCGGTGGCCAAGGCCTTCCGCGCCACCGCGCTGGAACGGTGGGGGCTGTCGGTCATCGGGCCGGTCTGCGATCAGCTGGTCGACGAACTCAAAAATGACGGCCAGGCCGACCTGGTGAAGGCAGTGACGTTCGAGTTTCCGACCCAGATCATCTCCACGCTGCTCGGTCTCCCCCTGAGGATCTCGACCTTTTCCGGCGATTGTCCCTCGACCTCATCTCGATCCCGACCGACATCGTGGCAGGTCTGAACGCAGCGGCAGAGTTGCACGATTACTTCCTCGACCAGGTCGTGCAGCAGCGCCGCAAACCAACCAACGACGTCATCGGCGACCTGGTTGCCACCGAGATCGACGGCGAGAAGCTCACCGACGCGGCCATCATCGCGTTCTTGCGCCTGCTGCTACCCGCCGGACTGGAGACCACCTATCGCTCGTCGGGCAACCTGCTGTACTCGCTGCTGACCCACCCCGAGCAGCTGGCGATGGTCTACCAGGACCGGTCACTTATTCCAGGCGCGATCGAAGAGGGCCTGCGGTTCGAAACCCCACTGACCACGGTCATGCGGACCAATACTCACGAAGTCGAAATAGGCGGCAGGACGATCCCGTCCGATGCACGGATCGACCTGTGTATGGGCTCGGCCAACCGCGATGAAACCCGCTGGACCGATTCCAACACGTTCGACATCCGCCGCCCGCGGCAAGCTCATATCGCGTTCGCCGGCGGGCATTCACATGTGTCTCGGTATGCATCTGGCACGGCTGGAAAGGCGGGTCATGTTGAACAGCTTGTTCGACCGCGTCACGGACCTGGCCTTTGTCCCCGACGACGGCACCGGTGAGGAGTCCAGAACCGTCGAACTCACCTTCCGGCCGCCCAACAAACTTCCAGTCAAGTTTATTCCGGCCGCATGAGAAGCCGCGCGGCGATCCTGCACGACGTCGGCGGGCCGTGGTCTGTCGAAGAATTCGAACTGGACCCGCCCCGCGCCGGCGCAGTCCTGGTCGAGACGGCCGCCGCCGGCTTATGCCACTCCGACGATCACATCCTCAAAGGCGACATGTCGGCGCCCAACGAGGTGATGCGCTCGCTCGGGCTACCAACCATGTTCCCGACGATCGGCGGCCACGAGGGATCCGGCATCGAGCCGCACCTACCGCTGG
>DATJBA010000174.1:0-36918 GCA_035515675.1 Mycobacterium sp. | reverse complement strand
TGGCGTAGAAGGTGCCGTCGGCCAGATCGACATCCGGGATCGTCGAAGAAACAGCATCAGAAACGACTTCAGTCATGGATATCCTCCATCATCGCCGGCACGGTGCTGACCATGCCCGTTCGCATCCGCACAGCTAATCTGAACTCCGCGATGTTCTCGGCTCCCGCCGTACTCCCATCAAGACGGCGTCACCGGGGAAATTTTGTGGGAAATGAAGATCACGGGTCTGCGGGCCCGGCTCGGCGGCGCCAGCCTGCGGTTGGGCAACCATCCCTACGCCAAGGAGCTTGCTTCGCTGGGTCTGCCGAAACGGGCGCTGGTGTCGCAGTCGGCGGCCAGCATGGAGATGACGTTCGGCGACGCCCACGCCGTCTGAACCCAACTCCATCCGGTCAATCTAGAACCGGTTCTAATCCCCTGGCAAGGATCGTTCAGAGAAGCCTCAAAGCAGTTCAGCCAGCTCGCGGACCTGCTCTGGGCTGCGAGCAGACACCACCATCATGGTGACGCCGGCGGCCGACCAGACCTCGATCTGCTTACGCACGTAGTCGACGTCTCCGACGATCACCGCGTCGTCGACGAGTTCGTCGGGGATGACCGCGGCGGCCTTGTCCTTCTGGTTACTCCGGAACACCTTGGTTACCTCATCCACGACCTCGGCGTAGCCCATCCGGCGATAGACGTCGGCGTGGAAGTTGGTGTCCTCGGCGCCCATGCCACCCATGTAGAGCGCCAGAACTGGCTTGATTCCAGCAAGGGCCGCGGACCGATCGTCGGCGATCACCACCTGCGCGCTCGCACAGATCTCGAAGTCGTTGCGGCTGCGGCGGGCCCCGGGCCGGGCGAACCCCTCATCGAGCCATTCGTTGTACATGTCGGCCAGCCGCGGGGCGTAGAAGATGGGCAGCCAGCCGTCACAGATCTCGGCGGCCAGCGCGACGTTCTTGGGCCCCTCGGCGCCCAGCATGATCGGGACGTCGGCGCGCAGCGGATGGGTGATGGGTTTGAGCGCCTTGCCCAGGCCTGTGGTGCGGTCACCGGTCAGCGGCAGTGGGTAGTGCGGGCCGGCGCTGGTCACCGGGTCTTCCCGGGCCCAGACCTGCCGGACGATGTCGATGTATTCACGGGTACGGGCCAGCGGCTTGGGGAACGGCTGGCCGTACCAGCCCTCGACAACCTGCGGGCCGGACACGCCAAGCCCGAGGATGTGCCGGCCCCCGCTGAGGTGGTCGAGAGTCAGCGCGGCCATCGCGCATGCCGTCGGGGTGCGTGCGGACAGCTGGACCACCGACGTGCCCAGCCGCACCCGGTGCGTCGACGAGCCCCACCAGGCCAGTGGTGTGTAGGCGTCGGATCCCCACGCTTCGGCGGTGAATACGGCATCGAATCCGGCGTCCTCGGCTGCGGCAACGAGCTCTCCGGCGTTCTCCGGCGGCTGCGCGCCCCAATACCCCAGCTGCAACCCCAGCTTCATGATCTCCAACCTTTCCCGGGTTTACTCGGCTTGCGCGCCAGCTCCCTGACCCAATATTGAAACCGTTCTTAGAACCTGTTCTACTCGAAGGCGTGACAGCCAGTTCGAGCAGCCCGACCCTGATCGATCACCCTGAGCCACCACTCTCCGCGCCGCTGACGTTGTCCTTCGACTACACTCGTTCGGTCGGCCCCACGCTGAGCAAGTTCTTCACCGCACTGCGTGAGCGCCACGTCCTGGGGGTGCGTGGATCGGATGGCCGGGTGCATGTGCCGCCGGCGGAATATGACCCGGTTACCTACGAGCAGTTGGGCGAAATGATACCGGTGTCCAGTGTCGGTACCGTCGTGTCCTGGACTTGGCAGGCCGATCCGCTGCAAGGGCAGCCGCTGGACGGGCCGTTCGCCTGGGCGCTGATCAAGCTTGACGGCGCCGACACCCCGCTGATACACGCGGTCGATGCGGGCAAACCTGAGGCGATCCGCACCGGCACCCGGGTGCACGTCCACTGGGCCGACGAGCCGGTGGGTGCCATCACCGACATCGCGTATTTCGCGCTCGGCGAGGAAGCCGAACCTGTTGAACCCGGCGATGAGACACGAGACCCGGTCACCATGATCGTCACTCCGATCGAGCTGACGATTCAGCACACCGCCTCACACGAGGAGAGCGCGTATTTGCGAGCCATCGCCGAGGGCAAACTGCTCGGCGCGCGCACAGGCGAAACGGGGAAAGTGTATTTCCCGCCGCACGGAGCCGATCCGGCCACCGGCCTGCCCACCACCGAGTTCGTCGATCTACCGAACAGGGGCACTGTTACGACGTTCGCGATCATCAACATCCCGTTCATGGGTCAGCGCATCAAACCGCCTTATGTGGCCGCGTATGTGCTGCTCGACGGTGCCGACATCCCGTTCCTGCATTTGGTCTCCGACATCGACGCACACGAGGTGCGGATGGGGATGCGTGTCGAGGCGGTGTGGAAACCTCGCAAGGAGTGGGGCTTTGGCATCGACAACATCGAGTACTTCCGGCCTACCGGGGAACCCGACGCCGACTACGACACCTACAAGCACCACCTGTAAAGGGCTTACTCGCAATGAGCGCTCGCAACGTCGCGGACATAGCTGTTGTTGGCTTCGCGTATGCCCCGCATGTCCGCCGCACCGACGGCACCACCAACGGCGTCGAGATGTTGATGCCGTGCTTCGCCCAGCTCTACGACGAGCTCGGCATCACCAAGGCCGACATCGGTTTCTGGTGTTCGGGGTCGTCCGATTACCTTGCCGGACGGGCGTTTTCGTTCATCTCGGCGATCGACTCGATCGGTGCCGTTCCGCCGATCAACGAATCGCATGTCGAGATGGACGCGGCCTGGGCCCTCTACGAGGCCTACATCAAGTTGCTGACCGGGGAGGTCGACACCGCGCTGGTGTACGGCTTCGGGAAGTCCTCGGCCGGCATCCTGCGTCGCGTCCTGTCGCGGCAGACCGACCCCTACACGGTCGCGCCACTGTGGCCGGATTCGGTGTCGATGGCAGGACTACAGGCGCGCCTTGGGCTCGACTCCGGCAAGTGGACCGAATTGCAGATGGCCCGCGTGGCGTTCGATTCCTTCGCGAATGCCCGTCGGGTCGACTCCGTGCAGCCGGCGATCAGCGTCGAGGAATTGCTCGACCGGCCGTTCTTCGCTGACCCGCTGCGGCGCCACGACATCGCACCGATCACCGACGGCGCCGCTGCGATCGTGCTCGCGGCCGACGACCGGGCGCGCGAGTTGCGCGAAAACCCGGCCTGGATCACCGGTATCGAACATCGCATCGAGTCTCCGGCGCTGGGCGGACGCGACCTCACCGAGTCGCCGTCGACCAAAGCGGCGGCCACGGCGGCCGCCGACGGCAATACCCGCACCCTCGACGTGGCCGAGATTCATGCGCCCTTCACTCACCAGCACCTGATTCTCATGGAAGCCATGGGGATACCAGGGAAGACAAAAATCAATCCGTCCGGCGGCGCGTTGTCCGCCAATCCCATGTTTGCGGCCGGTCTTGAGCGCATCGGCTTTGCGGCACAACATATCTGGAACGGTTCGGCCGAGCGGGTACTGGCCCACGCCACCAGCGGGCCTGCGCTGCAACAGAACCTGGTCGCGGTCATGGAAGTAAAGAACTGATGGCCGGTGCAGGGGCGCACCTTGCCGCGGTACTTGGTACCGGACAGACCAAATATGTTGCCAAGCGCCAAGATGTTTCGATGAACGGCCTGGTGCGCGAAGCGATCGACCGGGCGCTTGCCGACTCCGGTTCGACTTTCGACGACATCGACGCCGTCGTGGTCGGCAAGGCGCCGGACTTCTTCGAGGGCGTCATGATGCCGGAGCTGTTCATGGCCGACGCCATGGGAGCCACGGGCAAGCCGCTGATCCGGGTGCACACCGCGGGCTCGGTCGGCGGATCCACCGGGGTAGTGGCCGCCAGCCTGCTGCAGTCGGAGAAGTACCGGCGCGTGCTGGCGATGGCCTGGGAAAAGCAGTCGGAATCAAATGCCATGTGGGCGTTGTCGATTCCGATCCCATTCATCAAGCCGGTGGGCGCCGGAGCCGGCGGCTATTTCGCCCCACACGTGCGAGCCTACATCCGCCGCTCAGGTGCACCGACCAACATCGGCGCCATGGTCGCGGTCAAGGACCGGCTCAACGGCAGCCGCAACCCGCTGGCGCACCTGCAGCAGCCTGACATCACCCTGGAAAAGGTGATGGCCTCGCCCATGCTGTGGGACCCAATCCGCTATGACGAAACCTGCCCGTCGTCGGACGGCGCGTGCGCGGTGGTGATCGGCAATGAGGAGATCGCCGACGCCCGGCTCGCCGAAGGTCACCCGGTGGCATGGGTCCATGCCACCGCGTTGCGCACCGAGCCGCTGGCGTATGCGGGCCGCGATCAAGTCAACCCCCGGGCCGGCCGTGACGCGGCCGCAGCACTGTGGAAGGCCGCCGGCATCAAGAGCCCCATCGACGAGATCGACGCCGCCGAAATCTACGTGCCGTTCTCGTGGTTCGAGCCGATGTGGTTGGAAAACCTCGGGTTTGCCCCCGCGCGGGAGGGCTGGAAACTCACCGAAGCCGGCGAGACGGCGATCGGCGGGCGGCTGCCGGTGAACCCGTCCGGTGGTGTGTTGTCGTCGAACCCGATCGGCGCCTCGGGCCTGATCCGTTTCGCCGAAGCGGCGATCCAGGTAATGGGCAAAGGTGGGGATCATCAGGTTCCTGGCGCGCGAAAGGCCTTGGGGCATGCCTACGGCGGCGGCTCGCAGTACTTCTCGATGTGGGTGGTCGGCAGCGACAAGCCCGAAAAGGTCCAAGCATGACCCGCGCCGGCGACGATGCAGTGGGGGCACCGCCCGCTTGCGGGGGAGAGGAGCGGCGCTGATGGCCGGCGTTCAGAACAAAACCAAGCACCCGGCCCACGAGGTCGGCCGCCGCTCGCGCGAGGCAGTCCAGGCCAGGGACAAAGAAGCGTGGCTGGCGGTGTTCGCCGACGACGCCATCGTCGAGGACCCCATCGGGCCATCGGCCTTCGACCCCGAAGGCAAAGGGCACCGTGGGCGCGACGCGATCTCGGCGTTCTGGGACCTGGCCATCGCCAACACCACCAAGATTGAGTTCCACTTCCGCGACACCTACCAATGCGGCAACGAGGAAGCCAACGTCGGGCACATCCTCATCACGGCGGGCAAGTATCAGATCACCGCGGAGGGCGTGTTCACCTACAAGGCCAACGACGAGGGCAAGCTGGTCGCCCTGCGCGCGTATTGGGAGATGGACCGCGCGGCCGCGACCGCCCGCCGGATCTAGATCGGTTCCAGTCCGGCCAGATGCCGCAGAGCCAGGTCGCGATAGGCCTGCGGGTTCAGCTTGACCCACATTTCCGCGCCTGTTCCGGCAATTGGGCCCTTGACCTGCGCCGGCACTCCGACCACCAGTACCCCAGCCGGAATCTGGGTGCCGGCCACCACTAGCGACTGGGCAGCGATCATGCTGCGCGCGCCGATCACCGCGCCATCGAGAACGGTCGCGTGGTTGGCGATCAGCGCCTCAGACCCGACGTGAACCCCGTGGATGACGCACATGTGCGCCACCGTCGCTCCCGGGCCGATGTCGACCGGAATGCCTGGCGGCGCGTGCAATACCGATCCGTCCTGCACGTTGGCCCCTTCCCGCACGACGATGGGCCCGTAGTCGCCACGCAGCACGGCATTGAACCACACCGATGCCCCCGCTTCGACGGTGACGTCACCGATCAGGGTGGCGGTCGGGGCCACAAACGCGGTGGGGTCAACCTTTGGCGATCGGCCCTCGAATGAATAAAGCGGCATCGTTCAGATATACCGCAGGTAGAGCGGCCGTCATTGCGGGATCCCGCGCAAAAACTGTAACGTGTTCTAATTAGAGCCATCGAGTTGGAGGTAACAGGTGAGTACCGACACTCCCGGCGTCGGCGTGCGCGAGATCGATGCCGGCACCCTGCCAACGAGGTACGCGCGAGGTTGGCATTGCCTCGGACCGGTCAAGGAGTTTCTGGACGGCGAACCGCACGCGATCGAGGCTTTCGGCACCAAGCTGGTCGTGTTCGCTGACTCGCACGGGGACCTGAAGGTGCTCGACGGATACTGCCGCCACATGGGTGGCGACCTGACGCAAGGCACGATCAAGGGCGACGAGATCGCGTGCCCATTCCACGACTGGCGGTGGGGTGGCGACGGCCGTTGCAAGTTGGTGCCCTACGCCAAACGCACACCCCGGATTGCCCGGACCCGGTCCTGGTTGACCGATGTGCGCAGCGGCCTGCTGTTCGTCTGGCATGACCACGAAGGCAACCCACCGACACCGAAACTGCGGATTCCCGAGATCCCGGAATGGGCCAGCGACGAGTGGACCGATTGGCGGTGGAATAGGGAGCTGATTCCCTCCAACTGCCGTGACATCATCGACAACGTCGTCGACATGGCGCATTTCTTCTACATCCACTTCGGTTTTCCGACGTATTTCAAGAACGTCTTCGAGGGTCACATCGCCTCGCAGTACCTACGCACCGTGGGCCGTACCGACGTCGACCTCGGCGGGTCCGCCTACACCGGTGAGCAGATCCTCGATTCGGAGGCTTCGTATTTCGGGCCGTCGTTCATGATCAACTGGCTGCACAACAACTACGGCGGGTACAAAGCGGAGTCGATCCTGATCAACTGCCACTACCCGGTCACGCAGAACTTGTTCATGCTGCAGTGGGGCGTGATCGTCCAGAAGCCCAGGGGCATGGACCAGCAGATGACCGACAAGCTCGCCGATGCCTTCACCGCGGGTGTCAGCAAGGGATTCCTGCAGGACGTCGAGATTTGGCGAAACAAGACACGCATCGACAATCCGTTGCTGGTCGAGGAGGACGGCGCCGTCTATCAGCTGCGCCGCTGGTATGAGCAGTTCTACGTCGACGCCGCCGACGTCACACCGGAGATGACGGAACGATTCGAGATCGAGGTGGATACCACGCGCGCCAACGAGTTCTGGCATACCGAGGTCGAGGAGAACATGCGCCACCAAGCCGAAGGGTCCGCCGACGACGTCCGCGAAGAGCAAGATCAACAGGCATGAGTTCGCCCGACGATAGGGCAGTTCCCGACGTCGATCGGCTGGCTCGATCGATGCTGCTGCTGCATGGCGGTCACGACGACGAACCGCTTACCCGACGCGGTGCGTCCAGCCGATCTTGGGCTGGGACTCGTTCTAAGGCACCGGATTTCGCCAACGATCCACAACGCGTCGCCGCAGTTGCCGAGGCCACCCGCGCGGACCGCGAGCGCTACCTCACGTCGGGATTGCAGCCGGTGGATTGCCGGTTCTGCCACGCCACAGTCACCGTCAGGAGGCTGGGGCCGGGTCACACCGCGGTGCAATGGAACACCGAAGCGTCGGAGCGTTGTGCGTACTTCGCCGAAGTGCGTGAGTCCGGCGGTGAAACCGCGCGCGTTGAGGCGTGCCCCCGACTCAGCGACAGCATCGAGCACGCGGTCGCCGAGGGCTACCTGGATGCGGTGACGGACGACTACTGAGTCAACCACCTTGGGGCAGTTTGGTAATCGCTTCGAATGCCTCGAGGAACACGGCCGCGATATCGTCGTCGCGGGCGCTGGCCATCGGCTTCTTCTGCAATAGGACACGTTGCACACCGATACCCAACAGCAAAGCAGTGACCATGTCAGCGCGAATCCTGGGGCGGTCCGCGGATATCCGCTTGGCCAGGTTACGGGTAATGCCCTCATCGAGTTGCGAATTGAGGCGGGCTACCACCGACGGGTCTCCGCTGGACCGGAGTAGCGCAAAAGACGGGGCATCAACGTCTCGGCGGACACCTAGGACACGGGTAATCATCTGCTGCCCCAACGCCTCGTCGGCAGCATTCCAGATCTCCTCCACGTTCTCCGAGACATCTGTGGCCTCTGTGAAAAGCTGTTGTTTAGAGCCGAAATAACGACGAACCAGGGTGACATCCACGCCGGCTTTCGCCGCCACCTCGCGCAATCCGATGGCGCTATAGCCTCGGCCAAGGAACAGTTCACGAGCCGCTACCAGCAGTCGTGTTCTGGTGGCACCGGCGTCGCGGCGCCGAGGCGGCTCATCGGCGGGTTCGCTGTCATCGGCCATTACCTGCACTCCTTTTGCGTTGTCTACGACTGTGGACATATCGTCACTAGGGAAATACTCGTGACCGGAATCATGCTTGTCAAACAGCGAGTCGCCAGGATCGGCCGATGGAATACTGTCTTCCGCGACCCAGAACTCGACGCGATCCGGTGCCGACACGGCCTAGTGGTAACCGGGACCTATGTGGACGGAAACGACCCCAACACCGTCATCGTCGTCATGGACATGGAAAACCTGAGTGCTGCACGACAGTTCGCGACCTCGCCCGAGCTGGCCGCAGCGCGCGAACCAGCGGGCGCGGTCGGGCGTCCGTACGGTGTGTGGTTCGGATCGCAACAAATCGACGGCTGATCACGGGCAGTGACGATGCGGGCCGTGCTGGGGGTAGCAGCCGCGTACCGGGGCGACGGCACGAGATGGGGGCACGCCCCCACGAGTGGGAGGTACCCCACCCGCTTGCAGGGGAGAGCCAGGCAATCGAACTACAGCCCGGCGAACCGCTCCTTGACCGTTCCGACGGTGAGCCCGTAATCGGCCAGCGAGTAGGCATGCTTCGGGGTCCGCGCTCCGGACTGGCTTTCGGCGTGACTCTTTTCCATCGCCTGTCGAACTTCGTCGGTCAGCGTCAGACCGAAGTGCCGGTAGATGTCGGCCACCGTGCCGATCGGGTCGGCGATCAGCTCGCGGTAGTCGACGTCGTAGAACTGGGCCAAATCATATTTGGCGCGTGCGATGTTGAAGCGCTCCAATCCGCGCGACCAGGTTTCCATTGCGTCAGCGCCGATTTGGGTGCCGACGAAGGTCGTCGACCATCCGTCGGTGGTGTGCTGTGCCAGCGAACACATCGAGGCCATGATCGTCTCGACCGGCCGGTGAGTCTGTATCACCAGCGCGTCAGGATAGGTCGCCATCAAGGCATCCAGCGCGAAGAGGTGGCTGGGGTTCTTCAATACCCACCGTTTGTCGGCGTCGTTCAGTCCGATCAGCTGAAGATTCTTGCGGTGCCGACGATATGACGGCGTCCAGTCCTGATGCGATAGCCACTCCGCGTAACTGGGTAGATGCGACAGGGTTTCGTAGGACACCGAATGCAGCGACTGCCGCAACAGCTGCCAGCATTCCTCCAGCTCGTATGCGGCCATGAAATGCAGACCGGTGTATCCGGGGTTGTCCTCGTGGTGCTGGGTGAATTGCGCGTCGAGCTGGCGATACAGCGGGTTTGATTCCCAGGTTTCGCGGGGCGGACGTGGCTGCGGGAACTCCGCCAACCACATGTGCAGACCCTGATGCGCTGGGTCGGCGCCGAGTAGCCGGTGTAGCGCCGTGGTGCCGGTGCGCACCAACCCGGTGACGAAGATCGGCCGTTCGATGGCGACGTCGGCGTGCTGGGGGTATTGCTTCCAAGCGGATTCGGACAACAGCCGGGCCACCAGCGCGCCCCGCAGGAAGAACCGGTTCATCTTGCTGCCCAACACGGTGAGGCCGGCTTCACGCCGGTAAGAGTCCAGCAGCACCTCCAGCGCTTCGAGGTAGTTGTCGTCGTCGGTGCCGAAATCGTCGAGGCCGATCAGCTTGGCGGCCGATGCATACAGTTCGTCGACGGTGCCGACATCGGTGCGATCGGCCATCAGTTGTGGTACTCCCCGCAGTTGACGTCCAAAGTCTGCCCGGTGATGCCGCTGGACAGGTCGCTGGCCAGGAAAAGAATCGCCGAAGCCACCTCGTCCTCAGTGGGCAGCCGTTTCAGGTCGGAGTTTGCCGCGGTGGCCTGGTAGATCTGGTCCACCGTGGTACCGTACTTGCCGGCCTGATGGGTGAAGTAGCTCTTCAGTGTGTCGCCCCAGATGTAGCCGGGTGCAACGGAATTGACGCGGATGCCCTTCTCGCCGAGTTCGGTGGCCAGCGAGTGTGACATGGCCAGCAAAGCGGACTTGGCCATCTTGTAGGCCCCGTACTTCGCCTGCGAGTGCCGCAGCACCATTGAGTTGACGTTGACGATCGATCCGTGCGACTCCTCCAGCGCGGGCGTGAAAGCCTGGATGAGCCGCAACGCCCCGAGCGCGCTGAGCTCGATCGCATCACGGATGTGCTGAAAACTGATGGCGGACAACGGTTTCATCGACGGAACCCGGAACGCGTTGTTGATCAGTACGTCGACCTTGCCATAAGTCGCCATGGTGGTCTCGACGAGGTAGCCCACCTCATCCTCGTCGGTGATGTCGGTGCGCACCGCCAACGCCTTATGCCCGGTGTCGTTGATCTGTTTGGCGATGTCGTCCAGCCGTTCGGCGGTGCGTGCCGCCAGCACCAGGTCGGCACCGTCGCGCGCACACCGGTGCGCCAACGTGGTACCGAGCCCCGGTCCGACGCCACTGATGACGACGACCTTTCGCTTGAGCATCCCTGTCATCGTCACCCCAGCATCCTGGCCGCAATTTGCTGTTGGCGTAATGCGATTCGCGCACGCCACTGGTCATCGGAAATCTTGTTGTGTTCGAAATACGGGAGCGCGGCCGGTATCGCGTCGCAGTCCACCAGGTCGACGGTGGGCCCGTCGGCCTCGGTGATTGGACGAGACACCCGTTGCCAGCGGAACTGCAAAAAGCCCCGCCGATGGCCGAGCGTTTCGACCCAGTTGGTCACTCCCGGATTCTGGTCGGCGACAACGATGCGCACCTTGCCGTCCGGGTCCGGCTGGGCCTGGGTGTTGTTCAGCGAGGTCTGGTGGTTGATGTAGTCCAGCGAGATGTACCACATGCTGCCCAGCTGGAAGCCGAGGTAGGGAGCATCGGAGACCGGCACCGTGATCACCAGCGCCTGATCGGGCCGCAACTCGAAGTGCCCCGCTGACGAGTACTGGGTCGCCAGGCCGCCCGGAGTCAGCCGGGGCCCAACCATGGTGTTGACCGGGATGTTGAGATAGAACCACTGCGGGAACTGCAGCCATGTTTTCACGCGGCTCACAAGTTGGGATCCCGCGGTGGCATAACGCTTTTCGATGGTCTCGCGAGTCAGCGGCGGCGGCGCGGTGCCCGCGGTGTCCAGCCTGGAAATCGTCAGCGTGCCGCGCTGCGCTGACCAGTCGCCGTACACCTCACGGATCACCAGTTGTCCGGGGCTGGTCGGTCGCAGCCGCCACTCGAAGCTGCCGTCCCCGGCGATCTCGAGTTCACGGTCGTCGAACGCGGCCTGGCTGGCGGGCACGAAGGCGGCGGTGTACTCGCCGCCGAGCAGCTGGAAACTCAGGTCGGTGGTGGTGCCACGTCTGCCGGTGACTGCGTAATCGCGGTCGGCCTGCACCCGGGTGCCGAAGTAGAGCGTGTCGGGGTTGTCCAGCCCCATCTTGGTGAACGGCCCGGTTCCCGACTGCAGGAAAGGGTGGTCACGCTCGTAGTCGAAGGCCAGGTGCGTGCAGCCCGCGATGCAGCCGGCTAGGTACTGCAGTCCTTCGAGCAGGTCGGCTTCGGTCTCGATGTGCGGTGCGGCGGTCACGAGTTTCTCGGCCTCGGCGATCGCGGAGGTGAGCGGGCCAGAGACGGGATCAGGGAACACGCCTAGACGCTAGAACGTGTTCTCATTTTGAGTCAATGGCGAACATTCCCGCGTGTCGTCGGTGGCGTTCGAAGACAAGGCCCGCTCACTACGATGTGCACTCGTTGGCCAGCGTGATCAGCGCCTGCCGCACGTCGGGATGGCGGTTGAGGTAGTCCAGCACGTTGTTGGAACCCCCCTCCGCCTGGGATTTGGCTGCCAACTCCTGCTTCACGTCGGGATGCCGGTCCAGGTACGACTGGACGGCTTGGGATGCCGTCTGGCCGACGGTGGTATTGCACTGTTGCTGCGGGTCCGCGTTAGCCACCGGTAACGCGATCACCACTGCGGCGGTGGCGCTCAGCAGACCCTCGGCAAGCAGGCCGTACAGTCCGCGCCGAAGAGGGCGAGGGATCACGGTCATGCGGTCGAGGTTACCCGCGATAGCCACACCCGGCCGCCGCTCAAGCGGCGGCCGCCCTGTCTGGCGTCCGGAGCCCGAAAACTAACTCGCCCGAGTTTTCGCCGTTTCCGTCGGTGGATCTGCCGCTGCCGGCGTCTGGGTCGCCGGAGTTGCCAAAGCCAGCCTCTCCCCCGGACCTCGACTTTCTTCGGCCGACGGTTCCTTGGCCGACACCGCCGCTGCCGGCCCCGCCGACGCCGGTGTTGTGACCAGCGGTGTCGCCGCCGGGGTTGCATCGGCTTCCGAGGCTTCCGGTGCCAATGTTTCGACTGCTTCTGGCGAAGGCGCCGTTTCCGTCGGCGCGGGCGGAGTCGCCGGGGTCTGCGGCGCCGATGTTGTCGTTGCCGCCGGTGTTGCCGACCCCGTTGTCGTCGCTGCCATTACCGCTGCCATACCGGCCGCTCCCACGAGGCCGGGGCTTGCTCCGCCAACGGTTACACCGCCGACATTTCCAGTGCCGAGACCGCTGCTGCCGATAAACCCAGCGCCGGAATCACCGGTGGTGGCGCCGACGAGATAGTTGTTGTCCAAACTCCCGGTGCCGACGTCTCCGTTGCTTGTCGGGGAAGCCAGGTAGGTGCCTCCGGTTCCGACGTTGCCGCCGCCACTGTTGCCGCTGACCAGGGTTGCGTTGGCCTGATTACCGCCGGTGCTTCCGCCGCCGAGGCCGCCACTGCCAGTGCTGGCGGCGACCGAGTTCGAGTTGCCTGCAGCGCCCCCAACGGGGACGCCCGGCAGGCTCGGCAGGGCCGGCAGACCGGCCTGTCCCGACAGCAATTGCGTGGCCGCCGCCGATGCCCCACCGTGATAGCCCACCATCGCGGTCACATCCTGTGCCCACATCTCCTCGTAATAGACATCGGTCGCCGCAATCGCCGGCCAGTTCTGCCCGAACAGATTCGATGTCACCAACTGGACCAACTCATTACGATTGGCCTGCACCGCCAACGGGTGCACCGTGGCCGCCAGCGCGGTCTCGAAAGCACTGGCCACCGCCTGTGCTTGGGCCGCGGCCGCGGAGGCCTGAGACGCCGCCGCACTCAACCACCCGGCGTACGGCGCAGCCGCCGCGGCCATCGCCGCCGACGCCGCACCCTGCCATGCCTGACCGGCCAACCCCGAAATCACCGAGTTAAACGACTCCGCGGCAGAACTCAACTCAGCGGCCAACCCATTCCAGGCCGCGCCGGCCTCCAGCATCGGAGCCGAGCCAGCGCCCGAGTACATCAGCAGCGAATTAATCTCCGGCGGCAATATCAAGAAACTCATCGATTCCCCTCGCGACGACTAAAAGTCGATAGCGACAAACGTAAGCCAAGTTCGACGATGACTCACCCGGTTTCCGCCAAACTCAGAGATTTGGGCGCTAACTACAAGCCTAAACAACGGGCGTCGCCTAATGCCTGACCGCAGCACCACTTTCTTGCTCGCGTTTGATCTCCAGCGCGATGTCGATGAGCTGGTCTTCCTGGCCGCCGATGAGCTTGCGCTGACCGGCCCGGTACAGCAGCGCCGACGCCGGCACACCGTAGCGCTCGGACTGACGGACGGCGTGCTTGAGAAAGCTCGAGTAGACCCCGGAGTACCCCATGATCAGTGCATTGCGGTCGAGCAGGCATTCGGCGGGCATGGCCGGGCGCACCACGTCCTCGGCGGCATCGGCGATGTCGAAAAAGTCGATGCCGGTCTTGACGCCGATCTTGTCGAACACCCCGATGAGCGCCTCCACGGGCGCATTACCGGCCCCGGCGCCGAACCGGCGGCAGGACCCGTCGATCTGCTTGGCACCGGCGCGGACCGCCTCCACCGAGTTGGCCACCCCCAGGCCGAGGTTTTCGTGCCCGTGGAAGCCGACTTGGGCGTCCTCGCCGAGTTCGGCCACCAGGGCCGAGACCCGGTCGGCCACGCCGTCGAGCACCAGGGCGCCGGCGGAGTCGACGACGTAGACGCACTGGCAACCGGCATCGGCCATGATGCGGGCCTGGGCGGCCAGTTTCTCCGGCGCGATGGTGTGGGCCATCATCAAAAACCCGACGGTTTCCAGGCCCAGCTCACGGGCCAGCCCGAAGTGCTGGATCGAGACGTCGGCCTCGGTGCAATGGGTGGCGATCCGGCAGATCGACCCGCCATTGTCCTGCGCTTCTCTGATGTCGTCTTTGGTGCCCACCCCGGGCAACATGAGAAACGCGATTTTGGCGTCTTTTGCCGTCTGCGCAGCGAGTTTGATCAGTTCCTGCTCGGGAGTCTTGGAGAAGCCGTAGTTGAACGACGACCCGCCAAGGCCGTCACCGTGGGCCACCTCGATCACCGGCACCCCGGCGGCATCAAGGGCGGCCACGATGGCAGCGACCTCGTCGGCGGTGAACTGATGGCGTTTGTGGTGCGACCCGTCGCGCAGCGACGTGTCGGTGATGCGGACGTCCCAGACGGGGTTGAAGAAAATGTCGGTGCTCATGCCTGTGCTCCTCCCGCCGTCGCGGATAAGGATTCTTTGGCGATCTCTTCGCCGACCTTGGTAGCCGCGGCGGTCATGATGTCGAGGTTGCCCGCATACGGCGGCAGGTAATCCCCGGCACCCTCGACCTCGGTGAACGTGGTGACCAGGGCTTGGCCGCCGGAGTTGATCGACGGCTCGTCGAACTGAGGCTCGTTGAGCAGCCGGTATCCCGGCACGTAGGTCTGCACTTCGGCCACCACCTGGTGGATGGATTTGGCGATCGCCTCGCGGTCGGCGTCCTTGGGGATGGCGCAGAAGACGGTGTCGCGCATAATCATGGGCGGGTCGGCCGGATTCAAGATGATGATCGCCTTACCCCGCTTGGCGCCGCCGATAGTCTCCACGCCGCGGGACGTGGTCTTGGTGAACTCGTCGATGTTGGCCCTGGTGCCCCGACCGGCAGACACCGACGCCACCGACGCCACGATCTCGGCGTAAGGCACCGGCACCACCCGCGACACCGCATACACGATGGGGATGGTCGCCTGTCCCCCGCAGGTGATCATGTTCACATTCGGCGCACTCAGATGCTCGCGCAGGTTCGCCGGCGGGATCACGGCGGGGCCCACCGCGGCCGGCGTCAGGTCAATGGCCCGGATCTCTGCGGCCGCATACTTCGGGGCCGCGTCCCTGTGCACGTAGGCGCTGGTCGCCTCGAACACCAGGTCGGGCTTCTCCGATCGCGCCAGCAGCCAGTCGACTCCTTCGTGGGTGGTCTCCAAACCCAGCTTGCGGGCCCGCGCCAAGCCCTCGCTTTCCGGGTCGATCCCCACCATCCAGCGCGGTTCCAGCCACTCCGAGCGCAGCAGCTTGTAGAGCAGGTCAGTGCTGATATTTCCGGACCCGACAATGGCCACACTCGCCTTAGACGGCATCTCAACGCTCCCTTTATTCGAACGACAACCGGACGGAACCCAGCCCGGTGAAGTCCGCGACGAACGCATCTCCGGCGCGGGCGTCGATCGCTCGCGTGCACGAGCCGGGTAACACGATTTCACCTTTTCGCAGCCGTACCCCGAAGCTTTCCACCTTGCGGGACAACCACGCCACCGCGGTGACCGGGTTACCCAGCACCGCGTCGCTGCGCCCCTCGGCGACCACCTCACCATTGCGGGTCAGCACCGCGTCGATCTTTTTGACGTCGACATCGGCCGGCGAAACCCGGGCCTTACCCAGCACGAAGCCGGCCGAAGAGGCGTTGTCGGCGATGGTGTCGCACAATGCGATCTTCCAGTCGGTGATCCTGGTGTCGATCAACTCGATGGACGGGACCAGGGCTTCGGTGGCCGCCAGCACGTCGTCCTCGGTGCAGCCGGCTCCCGGCAGATCGGCCGCCAGGATGAAACCCACTTCGACCTCGACCCGCGGATACAGATAGCGACCCGCCTTGACCGGGACGTCTTCAAACACCTGCATCTCGTCGAGCAGATGCCCATAGTCGGGCTCGTCGACCCCCATCATCTGCTGCATCGCCAGCGACGACAGTCCCACCTTGTGGCCCAACACCCGGGCCCCCTCGGCGACTCGCTGACGGATATTGATCAGCTGGATCTCATAGGCGTCGACGACATCGATATCCGGGTAGGCCTGCGTCAGCGGAGCGATCGGCTCGCGGCTCCGCTCAGCTTGTGCCAAGTCGGCGGCCAGCTCGTCGCGGATCCCAACACGGAGCATTTACCGAAGTCCCCTCGTCCGTGTGACCGGGTCGGTAGCGCCCGACCCCGGGCAATTCTATAACGTGTTCTACATGACAGCGCAGGAGTTCGATGTCGTCGTGGTCGGGAGCGGCGGAGCCGGCATGGTGGCAGCGCTGGCCGCCGCTCACCGGGGCCTCTCGACAATAGTCATCGAGAAGGCTCCGCATTTCGGCGGCTCCACTGCGCGGTCGGGCGGCGGCGTCTGGATTCCCAACAACGAGGTCCTCAAGCGCGACGGCGTGCGGGACACCCCGGAGGCGGCCCGCACCTACCTGCACGGCATCGTCGGCGACATCGTCGAGCCGGAGCGCATCGACGCCTACCTCGACCGCGGGCCCGAGATGCTGTCGTTTGTGCTGAAGCACACGCCGTTGAAGATGTGCTGGGTGCCGCGCTACTCCGACTATTACCCCGAGGCGCCGGGCGGCCGCGCCGAGGGCCGTTCGATCGAGCCCAGGCCGTTCAATGCCCGCGAGCTCGGCGCCGACAAGGCCGGGCTGGAGCCGGCTTATGGCAGGGTGCCGCTCAATGTGGTTGTGATGCAGCAGGATTACGTACGGTTGAACCAGCTGAAACGACACCCGCGGGGTGTGCTACGCAGCCTGAAGGTCGGTGTCCGCACGATGTGGGCCAAGGCGACCGGTAAGAACCTGGTCGGCATGGGCCGAGCACTCATCGGACCGCTGCGGATCGGCCTGCAGCGGGCCGGCGTTCCGGTCGAGCTGAACACCGCACTCACCGACCTGTACGTCGAGGACGGCGTGGTCCGCGGAATCTATGTTCGCGACGCGGGCGCGTCGGAATCAGCTGAGCCGCGGCTGATCCGGGCCCGGCGCGGCGTGATCCTGGCCTGCGGCGGTTTCGAGCACAACGAACAAATGCGGGTGAAATACCAGCGGGCACCTATCAGCACTGAGTGGACCGTTGGCGCCAAGGCCAATACCGGCGACGGTATCGTCGCCGGTGAAAAGCTCGGCGCCGCACTGGATCTGATGGAGGACGCCTGGTGGGGCCCGACGGTGCCGCTGGTGGGTGCACCGTGGTTCGCACTGTCGGAGCGCAATTCGCCGGGGTCGATCATCGTCAACATGTCAGGCAAACGATTCATGAATGAGTCGATGCCCTACGTCGAAGCCTGTCACCACATGTATGGCGGGGAATACGGCCAGGGGCCCGGGCCGGGCGAGAACATTCCCGCCTGGCTGGTGTTCGACCAGCAGTACCGGGACCGCTACATCTTCGCGGGACTGCAGCCAGGACAACGCATTCCACGCAAGTGGCTGGAATCCGGTGTGATCATCCAGGCCGACACTCTCGAGCAGCTGGCCGGCGCGGCCGGTCTTCCGGTGGATGAATTCATCTCCACCGTGGAGCGTTTCAACGGCTTTGCGCGGTCAGGCGTCGATGAGGACTACCACCGCGGAGAAGGCGCCTACGACCGCTACTACGGCGACCCAACCAACAAGCCCAATCCCAATCTCGGCGAGATCAGTCACTCGCCCTACTACGCCGCCAAGATGGTGCCCGGGGATCTGGGAACCAAGGGTGGCATCCGCACCGACGTCCACGGCCGTGCGCTGCGCGATGACGGCACTATCATCGAAGGCCTTTACGCCGCAGGCAATGTCAGCGCCCCGGTGATGGGACACGCCTACCCTGGTCCGGGCGGCACCATCGGGCCGGCGATGACGTTCGGCTACCTGGCCGCCCTGCACATTGCCGGAGAGCGCTGATATGCCGATCGATGTAGAAGTCGCACTCAACGTGGAGCTGGACCCTATCGAATTCTCTTGGGCCAGCAGTGATGTGCAGCTCTACCACCTTGGGCTGGGCGCCGGTAAAGATCCTATGGATCCACGCGAGCTGCGTTATCTGGTGGATGACACGCCGCAGGTGCTGCCGACATTCGCCACCGTTGCCGCCACCTTCCACGCCACCAAACCGCCGACCGTGCAGTTTCCCGGCATCGACATCGAGCTGAGCAAGGTGCTGCACGCCAGCGAGCGGGTCGAAGTGGCCGCGCCGCTGCCGCCGTCGGGCTCTGCCCGGGCCCTCATGCGGTTCACCGACATCTGGGACAAGGGCAAGGCCGCGGTGATCCTCAGCGAGACGACGGTGAGCAGACCGGACGGCACACCGCTGTGGACGCAGAAGCGGTCCATCTTCGCCCGCGGCGAAGGAGGATTCGGCGGTTCACGCGGGCCTTCAATGCGGAGTGGGTCGTCGGACGCGGCGCCGGACCGGGCACCTGATCTGGAAGTCGCGATGCCGGTTTTGCCGCAGCAGGCGCTGCTGTACCGGCTCTGCGGCGACCGCAACCCACTGCACTCGGATCCGGAATTCGCCGCTGCCGCAGGCTTTCCCCAGCCCATTCTGCACGGCCTATGTACCTACGGCATGACTTGCAAGGCCATCGTCGACGCGCTGCTGGACGGCGATGCCGGAGCGGTAGCCGCCTACGGCGCGCGGTTCGCCGGTGTGGCCTTTCCCGGCGAAACACTCAAGGCCCGCATATGGAAGGACGACGGCCGCCTGCTGGCCAGCGTTGTCGCGCCTTGGCGCGACAACGCGACCGTGCTCTCAGGCGTCGAGCTGGTCCCGGTCTAGCGGCCTAGCGACCCTTTGTTCAAAACGATTCCGCCAGGACCGGAGACGGTCGCGATGAGCGCGGCAGTGGTGGCGACACTAACCTGGCCGGTGTTATAGGTGGTGCTCAATTTCTACTTCCAATTCTTAAGTCTAGACGCCATTGCGAAGCATTCGGCGTTGTATTTCAGATCTAGGTAAACGTCGTCGTCATACATGGCCCATTGCTGCGCCGTCTTAGCCAGCTTTCGGGCCGGGCCATCGATGGGATAACACCCGTCGCCTGCTTGGACCGCAACCCGCCCCCGATCACATCGCAGACGCAGCATTAGCATCGTGACAGCATCGGTCTTGATGTTATGATCGCAGTGTGCGGACCACGGTGACGCTGGATCCTGATGTTGTCGCTGCGCTACAGCGTGTAGCCCGCGAGCGGGGAACGTCGTTCAAAGCGGTGCTGAACGACGCGGTGCGGCGCGGACTGAGTAAAGAGCCCACCCGGCGGCGTTATCGCACGCCGAGTCGCGACATGGGACTGCGTACGGGTTTCGACATCGACAAGGCGTTGACGCTGGCCTCGGCAGACGAAGACGCAGAGATCTTGCGTAAGCTTGCGCTTCGCAAATGAGGCTGCTCGATCTCAATGTTCTTATATATGCGATCGACGAGTCGTCGCCTCGTCACCAGGCGGCAAAAGATTGGCTCGATGACACTTTGTCGGGTTCAGACACCGTCGCCTTCGCATGGCACGTCCTCATCGGCTTCGTCCGGCTATCGACCCGCGCAGCGGTATTTGAGCGGCCCTTGACTGTCGACGAGTCGTTCGACGTCGTCGATGGATGGTTGGAGCAACCGTGCGTAACGGTTGTACATCCGACCGATCGCCACGCAGTCGTCCTCCGCGGGTTGCTTACTCCGCTTGGTACGGCGGGAAATCTGACAAGCGATGCTCATCTGGCCGCTCTGTCTGTCGAACACGGCGCCGAACTGTGTTCCACCGATGTCGACTTCAGTAGATTTTCAGGTGTGCGGTGGATCGATCCGCTACAGACGTAGACGGATAGTGACGCTGCGGTCACGCTCGACCGGCGCGGATTAACCCAGGATCAGGCCCGACGTCGGCACCCCGGTACCCGCGGTCACCAGAACGTGCTCGACGCCTGCCACCGGGTTCACCGAGGTGCCGCGCAATTGCCGCACGCCCTCCGCGATGCCGTTCATGCCGTGGATGTAGGCCTCACCGAGTTGGCCCCCATGCGTGTTGATGGGAAGCCTGCCGCCCACTTCTATAGCACCGTCTGCGATGAAGTCCTTGGCCTCACCCTTGTCGCAGAATCCCAACTCCTCCAACTGAATCAGGGTGAACGGGGTGAAGTGGTCGTAGAGCACTGCGGTCTGGATGTCGGACGGCCGCAGGCCGGACTGCTGCCACAGTTGCTGGCCCACCAGCCCCATCTCGGGCAGACCCAGTTCCGGCCGGTAGTAACTGCCCATCGTGTACTGGTCGGGGCTCGAGCCCTGCGACGCCGCCTCGATGATCGCCGGCCGCCGCCTGAGGTCCCGCGCGCGTTCGACCGACGTGACCACAATCGCGACCGCGCCGTCGGTTTCCTGGCAGCAATCCAGCAACCGCAACGGCTCGGCGATCCACCGGGAATTCTGGTGATCCTCAATGGTTATCGGCTTCTCATAAAAGTACGCCTTCGGGTTCTTGGCGGCATGCTTGCGGTCAGCCACCGAGATGACGCCGAAGTCCCGGCTGGTCGCACCGGACAGGTGCATGTAGCGCTGAGCGATCATGGCGACCTGCGCCGCCGGCGTAGAAAGCCCGTGCGGGTACGAAAACGAGTTGTCGGCGGCCGTCGAATCGGCTTCGGCGTCACGGCTTCCCACCAACCGGGTCTGAACCTGACCGAACCGCATGCCGGAACGTTCGTTGAATGCCCGGTATGCCACCACGACGTCGGCCACCCCGGTCGCGATAGCCATCGCCGCCTGCTGGACGGTCGCGCACGCGGCACCGCCGCCATAGTGGATCTTAGAGAAGAACTTCAACTCCCCGATGCCGACTGCACGCGCGACGGCGACTTCGGTGTTGGTGTCCATCGTGAAGGTGGTCAGCCCGTCGACATCGGCCGGACTCAGGCCGGCATCGTCGAGGGCGTCCAGCACCGCCTCCGCCGCCAGGCGCAGCTCACTTCGACCGGAGTTCTTCGAGAAGTCGGTGGCACCAATGCCGACGATGGCAGCGCGACCACTGAGCAAATCCGAGGGCATCAGGCATCCCCCATCGTCAGCGTCACCGTCGCGATGACATGATCGCCAAGACTGTTGCGGCCCAGGACCTTTACGATGATCAGCCCGTCTTCGATCGCGGTCACCTCACCGGCGAATGTCACCGTGTCGTAGGCGTACCACGGCACCCCGAGCCGCAGCCCAATCGACTTGATCAGCGCCGAGGGCCCGGCCCAGTCAGTGACGTAGCGCTGTACCAGGCCGGTGTCGGTGAGGATGTTGACGAAGATGTCCTTCGAGCCCTTGGCCTGCGCCTTATCGCGGTCGTGGTGCACGTCCTGAAAGTCCCGGGTGGCTAGGGCTGTCGAGATGATGAACGTGGGATCTCCATAAAGCGATAGCCTCGGCAGCGTAGTGCCCACTTCCATAATTGGTGCGCTCATGCGTCAGGCTCCCACGCGTAGAGGGTCCACTCCGGGCCGCTGTCACCGGCCGGGAAGTCGATATAGGTTGCGCGCAGCGGCATTCCGATCTTCACCTTGGTCGGGTCGACATTACGCAGCTCGCCCAGCATGCGCACGCCCTCCTCGAGTTCGACGAGCGCTATGACGAAAGGCAGTGTGCGACCCGGCACTTTCGGCGCATGGTGCACCACAAAGCTGAACACCGTGCCCTTACCGCTGGCCACCAGATAGTCGATCGGCGCAGCTTTGTCCTGCCACACCGCCGGTACCGGCGGGTGCTGCAGGCTTCCGTCCGGGCGGCGCTGGATCCGCAACTCGTGGGCATTGACCCCGTCCCAGAAGAACGCGGTGTCGTGCGACGACGAGGGGCGCATCATCGCCGCCGGATCGAGGTCGTCGGGTACTATGCTTTTTTCGGCGACTTCGCCGCCGTCGCGGGGCCGAAATTTCAGGATGCGCCAATTCATTTCGGCGACGTCTTCGTCGCCGATCTGCCAGGTGATGTGCTGGTTGATGAAATAGCCTTCACCCAACGCCGTCTGCTTGGGCCCGACCACGTCGGTGAGTTCGGCGCTGACGCTGACCTCTTCACCGGGACGCAGATACCGGTGGTAGGTCTGCTCACAGTTGGTCGCGACCACACCGACATAGCCCGCATCGTCGAACAAACCGATGATCCGGCCCAGCGGGTCGTCATCCGGACGAGATCCGCAAAGCCCCATCATCGTCCACACCTGGATCATCGCCGGCGGCGCGACCACGCCCGGATGCCCGGCGGCGCGGGCCGCCGAATCGTCGGTGTAGATCGGATTCTTGTCGCCGATGGCATCAACCCAGTGGTGGATCATCGGCTGGTTCACCGGATCGCGACCCAGCCGCGGCTTACTGCGCCCGGCCGCCCTGACCTGCTCGACAGCCTGGTGGATGTCGCTCGCCCGGCTCATCGAGGCACCCTCGGCACTTTGAGGCCAGAGGTTGCGATCATCTCACGCATGACTTCGTTCACCCCCCCGCCGAAGGTGATCACCAGATTGCGTTTGGTCTGGGAGTCGAGCCAATTGAGCAGCTCGGCGGTGTCCGACTCGGCGGGGTTACCATACCTGCCCACGACCTCCTCGGCGAGCCGGCCGACGTACTGAACACGCTCCGTGCCAAATACTTTCGTCGCTGCGGCATCGGCCACGTTGATGTCCTCACCTGCGGCCGCCACCTGCCAATTGAGCAACTCGTTGATCCGCCAGATCGAATGAATCTCGCCGAGTGCGCGCTTGACTTCGTCGTGGTCGATCGGAGTGACACCGTCGCCACCCGGCTTGGACGCCCAGGCGTGCAGCCGGTCGTAGATGCCGGCGAACCGACCCGCCGGGCCGAGCATCACCCGTTCGTTGTTGAGCTGGGTGGTGATGAGCCGCCATCCGCCGTTCTCCTCACCGACCAGCATGTCGACGGGCACTCGCACGTCGTTGTAGTACGTGGCATTCGTGTGGTGGGCGCCGTCGGACAGGATGATCGGCGTCCAGGAGTACCCGGGATCCTTTGTGTCGACGATCAGTATCGAAATACCTTTGTGCTTAACGGCTTCCGGGTCGGTGCGGCAGGCCAGCCAGATGTAGTCCGCATCATGTGCACCGGTGGTGAAGATCTTTTGGCCGTTGACGATGTACTCGTCGCCCTGCCGCACGGCAGTAGTCCGCAACGACGCCAGGTCAGTTCCCGCCTCGGGCTCGGTGTAGCCGATCGCGAAGTGCACCTCCCCGGCCAGGATCGCCGGCAGGAACTTCTTCTTCTGTATCTCACTGCCATACACCTGCAGGGTGGGCCCCACCGTCTGCAGTGTCACGGCCGGCAAAGGCACATCGGCCCGATGGGCCTCATTGACGAAGATCTGTTGCTCGATGGGCCCGAAGCCGTGGCCACCAAACTCCTTCGGCCACCCAACCCCGAGCTTGCCGTCTCGACCCATCCGCCGGATCACCGCACGATAGGCGGCGCCGTGCCGGTCTTTCTCCATTTCCTTGCGCTCGTCGGACGAGATCAAATTCGAAAAGTATTGCCGTATCTCGGCTTGCAGCTGTCGCTGCTCCGGGCTCAGTTCGATGAACATTGCGCTCCCACCCGGTCGAGACGATGCGTTGGCCCGCCCAGCAGCCGGGTCAGGTCTTTGATCGCGGAGTAGTACCGGTGCATCGGATACGTAATGTCCATTCCCATGCCGCCGTGCAGATGATGGCATGTCTGCATCACCGGTGGCGCCTGCGACGTCACCCAGTAGCCGAGAACGTCCAGGTCTTGGCTGGTTAGAGGGTCGGCGCCGCGGCCTTCGGACAGTCGCCATATCACCGACTTCGCCGCCAAATCGATGGTGCGCGAAGCGATGTAGACCTCGGCGAGCTGCGCCGCCACGGTCTGAAAGGTCGACAACGGCTTGCCGAACTGCTCGCGGTTGGCCACGTAGTCAGCGGTCAGGCGCAGCGCCCCGGCCACCAGCCCGTCGGCGTACGCGCCCATCACCGCCAGCGCCAGCTGGTTGACCCGGTGCGCGGTGGCGCCGCCGAGCACGTCGGTGTCCGGGACCGCGACGTCGGCAAACGTGACCGCGTACTCGCCTGAACCATTCGACGTCGGTGTGCGCACCAGGTGCACACCCTCGGCCTTCGGCGATACCACCACGACCGCGCTGCCGGTGGTCACGATCATCCAATCGGCTTGTTCGGCATAGGCGACACCGATTTTGGTGCCCGACAACCGCCCGTTGGTGAAGGTGGTGGCGGGCCGGTCGGGCAGCGCCGCGCCGGGCTCGTTGAGCGCCGCGGTCAGCACTCCGCCCTTGGCGACCCCGGCCAGGAAGCGGTCCTGTTGTTCAACGGAGGCCAGGTCGAGCAGCGGCACCACGCCAAGGCCCAGCGTGGCCAGCGCCGGCGTGACGGCGCCGTGGCGACCCACTTCAGTCAGCACCGTCGCGACCTCGGGCAGACCCACGCCGTCGCCGCCGAGACCTTCCGGCACCGGCAGCGCCGTCACACCCCCGTCGACCAGCGCCTTCCACGAGTTATCGCGGTCCAGCACCGACGTGACCACATCGGCGACAGCCTGTTGTGTCGCGGTGAGATCGAAGTCCATCAGTGGCCCACCGGGCTGGGGGTACTCCCCCGTAAGCGGGTGGGGTCCCCGCTAAGCAGGGGAGTGCCCCCACCCGCTTGCGGGGGATGACCGGTGTAGTCGACCTGCCAGTGCTTGATGCCGTTGAGCCAGCCCGACCGCAGCCGCTCGGGCGCCGAGATCGGCTTCAGGTCGGGCATGTGGTCGGCCACGGCATTGAAGATCAGGTTGATCGTCATCTTGGCCAAGTTGGCGCCGATGCAGTAATGCTCTCCGGTACCACCGAAACCGACGTGCGGGTTGGGGTTCCGCAAGATGTTGAAGGTGAACGGATCGTCGAAGATCTCTTCGTCGAAGTTGGCTGAGCGGTAGAACATCACCACCCGTTGGCCATTCGTGATCTGCACACCGGACAATTCGTAGTCCTCCAGCGCGGTGCGCTGGAAACAGGTGACCGGGGTGGCCCAGCGGACGATCTCGTCGGCGGCCGTCTCCGGGCGCTCCTTTTTGTACAGCTCCCACTGGTCGGGGTACTCGGCGAACGCCATCATGCCCTGCGTAATGGAGTTCCGGGTGGTTTCATTACCGGCCACGGCGAGCATCACCACAAAGAAGCCGAACTCGTCGTCGGAGAGCTTTTCACCCTCGATGTCGGCCTGGATCAGCTGGGTCACAATGTCATCGCCGGGGTTCTTGGCCCTTTCCTCGGCCATCCTCATCGCGTACATGATCAACTCTGCCGAAGTGGCCTTGGGATCGATGTCCGCGTACTCCGGGTCGTCGTTGCCGGTCATCTCGTTCGACCACCGGAACAGCTCGTCGCGGTCCTCCTGCGGCACGCCGAGTAGACCGGCGATCGCTTGCAGCGGCAGCTCGCAGGACACTTGCTCGACGAAGTCACCGGAACCGGCGGCCGCCGCCGTCTTGGCGATGTTCTGGGCACGCTGCCTGAGTTCGTCCTCCAAGCGTCCGACGGCGCGCGGCGTGAAACCACGGGAGATGATCCTGCGCAGCCGGGTGTGGTGCGGCGCGCCCATATTGAGCATGACGAAGCGCTGAACCTCGATGTCCTCGCGCGCAATGTCGTTCTTGAACCGCGGTATCACCCCGTTTTGCCAGCTGGAGAAGACGTCGCTGCGCCGCGACACCTCCTTGACATCGTTGAGTTTGGTGATCGCCCAGAAGCCGCCGTCATGGAACCCTCCACCGTTGCCCGGAGCCTGTGCGTTCCACCAGATCGGTGCGCTCGCCCGCACCTCGGCAAACTCTTCGACCGGAATCCGCTCTGCATAGATGTCAGGGTCGGTGAAATCGAACCCGGGCGGAAGATTGGGGCTGGGCACGCTGCTTCTCCTTACTGCTGGTCCCTATGCTGGTCTTGAGTGACTGGCCGTGTGACTGGCGATCCCATGACACTAGTTCTCCTAGTGAAGTTCTGCTGCCAGTAAAACATGCCTCCACCGTAGAAAAAAGGCGCCGAAGCATCCTCGCTTGTCATAGTAATGAAACGTGTTCTAGCCTGGCCCCATGGGTAACCCGGTAATCGTTGAAGCCACCCGCAGCCCGATCGGCAAACGCAATGGATGGCTGTCAGGCCTGCACGCCACCGAGCTGCTGGGCGCGGTGCAAAGGGCACTGGTCGAGAAGGCCGGCATCGACGCCGGCGAGGTCGAGCAGGTCATCGGCGGCTGTGTGACGCAGTACGCGGAGCAGTCCAACAACATTAGTAGGACCGCGTGGCTGACCGTGGGTTTGCCCGAGCACGTCGGCGCCACCACCGTGGACTGCCAGTGCGGCAGCGGACAACAGGCCAATCACCTGATCGCCGGTCTGATCGCAGCCGGCGCGATCGACGTCGGAATCGCCTGCGGCATCGAGGCGATGAGCCGGGTCGGCCTCGGTGCCAATGCAGGTCCGGACCGCAACTGGCGGGCGGAGTCGTGGGACATCGACCTGCCCAACCAGTTCGAAGCCGCCGAGCGGATCGCCAAGCGGCGCGGCATCACTCGCGAAGACATCGACACCTTCGGATTCGAGTCTCAGGCCAAGACTAAGCAGGCCTGGGACGAAGGCCGCTTCGATCGCGAGATCTCCCCGATCGAGGCTCCGGCACTCGACGAAAACAAGCGACCGACGTCGGAGCGCGTAACCATCACCCGCGATCAGGGCCTGCGCGACACCACGATGGAAGGGTTGAGCCAGCTCAAACCGGTCCTCGAGGGCGGGATCCACACGGCGGGAACGTCGTCGCAGATCTCCGATGGCGCAGCGGCCGTGTTGTGGATGGATGAGGACAAAGCCAAGGCGCTCGGGCTGCGGCCGCGGGCGCGAATCGTCAGTCAAGCGCTAGTCGGCGCGGAGCCCTACTACCACCTGGACGGTCCGGTGCAGTCGACGGCGAAGGTGCTGGAGAAGGCCGGAATGAAAATCGGCGACATCGACATCGTCGAGATCAACGAGGCGTTCGCGTCGGTGGTGTTGTCCTGGGCGCGGGTACACGAACCCGACATGGCCAAGGTCAACGTCAACGGCGGCGCGATCGCATTGGGCCACCCGGTGGGCTGCACCGGCAGCCGGCTGATTACCACCGCATTGCACGAGCTGGAACGCACCGATCAGAGCACCGCGCTGATCACCATGTGCGCCGGCGGCGCGCTGTCCACCGGCACCATCATCGAGCGAATCTAGTGGCGGTTTCTGACGACGAACGCATCGCCGCGGCGCAGGCGTACATCGACGCGTTGGTCAGCCACCATGGTGACGCGGTTCCGTTCGCTCCCGGGTGTACCCGTGTCGAGCAGGGGATCAAGAACGGGTTTTCCGGAAATCACTTGCGGCGCAGCCTCAATCGCGGGCTCCAGTACCGGATCATTGCCGACACGACGCCGCCGGACTACAGTATCGTCGGCGATGAGGTGCATGCGGTGTACGACGTGCTGACCAAGGCGGCGTTCGGTGGCCGGCGGCTGGCCGCGCGGGTCAACGAGACGTTCGCGATCCCCGCCGAAAGTGCAAGCGGGAAAGCCGAAATCCACCACATCAAGGTTCGCTTCCACCCATTCATTCAGCGTTAACGGCTCTCTAGGATCACTGTCATGCCGAAATCACCGCCACCCTTTCTGAATTCGCCGTACACCGACTTCCTGATCAAGTGGATGTCACGGGTCAACACATGGATGTACCGACGCCACGGCGGGGAGGGCCTTGGTGGCACGTTCCAGAAGATTCCCGTCGCCCTGCTGACCACCACTGGCCGCAAGACCGGCAAGCCCAGGGTCAGCCCGCTGTACTTTCTGCGTGACGGAGACCGGGTGATCGTCGCAGCTTCGAAGGGTGGTGCCGCAAAGAACCCGATGTGGTACCTCAACCTCAAGACCAACCCCAAAGTGCAGGTGCAGATTAAAAAAGAAGTGCTCGACCTGACCGCGCGGGACGCCACCGACGAAGAGCGCGCCCGGTATTGGCCGCAGTTGGTGGACATGTACTCGTCCTACGACGACTACCAATCCTGGACCGACCGGACCATCCCGATCGTCATCTGCGATCCGTAGGGAGGCGACGATGTGGGCCGTCTAGGTCCGAGGAAGGAGCCGAGCAATTCATACCGGCCAGCGACGATGACGGGCCCGAATACGGGGCCGCTGAGCTACGCAGCCAGCCTATTGCTCGGCTCATTGGACGAGCAATGATCTCGCTCGACACAAGCGTCGCTCGGATGCCTCGGCGTTCTCAGGTCACACGATTGGGTCCTGCCTGCTAGATGGTTGTAAGGATGTGAAGTAGATTGTGAAGTGTGGTCTACGCACCTATCGATGATCCATTCGATCTTGCGCCGGTCGATGAGGTCCACCTCGAGCGCACGCCCCTCGAAGTCGTAATTTTCCAGGTCCGGTTCCCCGGCTCTTATATACCGCTGAAGGAAGCGATCGACAGTGGGGCTGTAGCGCGAGCCCTTGGCCGGGAGTATCCGTTCGCAGTCACGCAGAACGTATTGCAGGTTGTGTTCCAGCCTGGGCGGCCGCCACAGCAGAAACCCGCCGATGTTCAGGTACTGCAGATGTCGGACGCGTCTCAGGTTTGGACCTTGAATGTTTCGCAAGACTCTGTTTCGGTGACGACAACAAAGTACGAGTCACGCAAAGATCTGCTGGCAAGGGCATCAAAGATCTTCGAGGCGTTAGCGGAAACGGCATCGCCACCGAGTCTTTCGCGTTTGGGCGTACGTTACATCAACAGGGTGACGGACCTCGCCGCGATCGATGCGTTGGTGCAAGATGGTCTGAACACCGAAGTTCAACCGATGCATCGGCTTTGGGCTACCAGGCCAAACGCAATCCGTCATTCAATGAATGATCTGCTGTACGAATGGCCAGGGACAGCCACGAAACTGCAGGCAAGATTGGGTATTCTAGCGCCCGGACAGGTTCTCGATGGCGCGCTTAGCCCTGCTGCCACGTCTTCCTGGGTTCTTGATATCGACACGTTCGACGAAGGGCCGCAAGGCTTTGACGCATCTCGGATCGCGGACCAACTCAAGGATTTGGCGCAGAGGGCGTACCGGTTTTTCCGTTGGATCGTCACGCCGAAGGGATTGGCCCAATTCGGAGCCGAACAATGATGCAACAGTTGACCACGGGCATCCGCTCCGAGGAGCCGACTGGTACCCCAGTCACCGAAGAGGTCTGGACCTCGTCAGGATGGCTCACCCCCGGCCGCCAATTTGGCGTACTGACAGGTTTGGTGAGTGGCGTTATGACCGCCACCGTTGTAGACATCGCTGCACTCGAACATATCGTGCGTGACTTCGCCGATTGGACAGCGTCACCGGTGACAAGCTCGACCTTGACCGGCACCTCCACCAGTGTCTACAGCATCGCCTACCCGTGCCCTATCACAGCGGTTCCCAGGCCGACTGCAGAACCGGAACCCTCCTCGCCATGCGAGATGGTCGCGTGGTTGCACCGTGAATCGGGGCTCACCTGGGACCAGCTAGCGCGAACTTTAGGGGTTTCGCGGAGGTCCGTACACGCTTGGGCCGCTGGCCAGCGGGTCAGCGGGACAAATCTTGAGCGACTATCTCACGTCTACACAACAATCAGGGGGCTTAACGCGCCCACGCCAGCTTCACGCCGCCGACTCCTATTCGCCCCGCGTGGGCAGCAGCCCCACCTATTCGATTCGCTCGTGGCTTCGGCACGAAAGCCCAGACCGAAGCCAGGCGGTATCACCGTGGCAGAGCGTCTGGGCATCGCTCGCACTCACGATTCCGGCAGGTGATGCTCGAGACCAGCCACTGCGAGCTACGGCAGGGCGATTGGCTCACGGGCATCGACCGACTCGCGATCATGACTGGCGAATCAAATTCTCGGAGCCACAACACCGCGCACGGTGCAGCCGTTGTGACGCAATGCTGCGACCTCGCGCGCAATACCTGCGACGTAGTGCACCTCGCTCCAATCGAGAAACTCCAAGGCGCAGATCAACGAGACGCACTAAGCGGCAGGACATCCCGTTACGCACACATCGCGGGCGACTTCTTCGCAGATCTGTCCATCGTCGTGTCAGTGTCGCGATCATTAGCTGACACCGTCACGGTTGCTCGCAGGATGACGGTCGTTGAGCGTACAACCTTCGCCGAACGAGTCATGCGGCGTTTCGGGCGCTTCGCCTACCCGGACGAGCTGCACCCCGTCCTCGAACCGCTCAAGCGTAAAGTCCGGAGCAAGGCGCAAAAAGACGGTTCAATCGCCGACGCACTTGCGCGGGTTGCCACCCTGAGGCTTGAATGCGAGCCCGACTGGGATACAGCCGAAGGCCTGACGTTGACGCTGCTGGTCGTCGTTGAGGCCGACTACCTTCCCTCTGTCCCAATGGAATACATTCACGCAGCCGGTGACACGTCACCGCCACCAGATCTGCCTGCCGCGGCCGATGCCATACTGCGAGCCGCCCCGCACGATCTAGTCACGATAGAGCACTGGCAGGTGTTTGGCCGCGCTCTGGCAGCGCTGTTGGAGCACGGTCGCGAGAAAGCCGCTCCAGGTCTGGTTGCCAACGTTGAGGTGGAGGTCATGCGAACGGATGAACTGACCTACGAGCGGTTCCGTCGATCCGTCGATCTCGACCTTGATGATCTATCGCCGACACTGCGCGTCGTGTAGTTGTGCTAGCGCCACCACGCGCGATCGAAATCCGGCCTTGGTGCCGACGAAATCCTCAAGGAAGCCAACCGTAAGACGTACCTCAAACACAGCCCGCTGGTGGGTTCGTGGCCGACCCATAATCTTATGTACGCACCATGATGGCGTTCAAGACTGCGAGACAGCATCAACCTCAAGCGGCGGCACCAAAGGCAGTACCCGCCGGACAAGGGATACCGCAAGTCGACCGACCGGGTCGTCTGCTTGGTTGTGGTCTGCGAACCGCGCTGAGCGCAGCGCACGGCTCCAAATAGCTACGCTGCGTAGACCGGAACGGGTGGCCGCGCCTTTGCCAGCAGGTCTGCGATGACGGGCCCCAGCTCGGCCGGCTCCCACTTTGCGCCCTTGTCAACCTGCGGGCCGTGCGCCCAGCCCTCGGCGACCCGGATGATGCCGCCCTCGACCTCGAACACCTTCCCGGTAACGTCACGGGATGCAGCGCTGCCCAGCCATACCACCAGCGGTGAGATGTTCTCCGGAGCCATCGCGTCGAACCCTTCGTCGGGCTTGGCCATCATCTCCGCAAAGACGGTTTCCGTCATGCGGGTGCGGGCCGACGGGGCAATCGCGTTGACGGTCACGCCGTAACGACCCATTTCGGCGGCGCCGACGAGCGTCAGCGCCGCGATTCCAGCCTTGGCGGCACTGTAGTTCCCCTGCCCGATGCTGCCCTGCAAGCCCGCACCGGAACTGGTGTTGATGATCCGTGCGTCAACGGTTTTGCCCGCTTTGGACAGCCCGCGCCAGTACGACGCGGCGTGGCGCATCGTGGCGAAATGGCCCTTCAGATGCACGGCGATGACGGCGTCGAACTCCTGCTCGCTGGTGTTGGCAATCATCCTGTCGCGCACGATGCCGGCGTTATTCACCAGGACGTCCAGACCACCGAAGGTCTCGACAGCGGTCTGGATGAGGCCCGCCGTTTGGTCCCAGTCCGCGATGTCAGATCCGTCGGCGACGGCCTCCCCACCGGCTGCGATGATCTCGTCGACCACACCCTGGGCAGCGCTGCCGCCGCTGGCGGGCGAACCGTCCAGCCCCACCCCGATGTCGTTGACCACCACGCGCGCACCTTCGGCCGCGAAAGCCAGCGCATGCTCGCGGCCGATCCCGCCACCCGCTCCGGTGACGATGACCACGCGGCCGTCGACCACTCCCATATCTGTTGTCTCCTCTACTTGATCGCGCTCGTGGCGGCGAGATAGTGCGGTGGCTCGCCGCCCCCGTGCACCTCCAACGTGGCACCGCTGATATAGGACGCCGCATCCGAGGCCAGAAACGCTGCAGCCCAACCGACATCGGCAGGCTTGGCCAGCCGGCCGAGCGGCACGTTCTTCGAAATCGCGGCGATCGACTCGGCGTCACCGTAGAACAGCTCCGACTGTTCGGTCTCCACCATGCCGACCACGCACGCATTCACCCGGACCTTCGGTCCCCATTCCACCGCTAGTGTCTGCGTCAGGTTTTCCAAGCCGGCCTTAGCCGCACCGTAGGCAGCGGTGCCCGGTGTCGGCCGTCGGCCGCTGACACTGCAGATGTTGATGATCGACCCGCCGTGCTGCTGGTTTTGCATCTTGTCGTTGGCGTGCTGTGAAACCGACAGGGCGCCAATCAGATTGAGCTCGATGATTTTGCGGTTGAACTTCGTGCTGGAATCCGCGGTCAGCATGTACGGCGAGCCTCCGGCGTTGTTGACAACGACGTCGAGCCCCCCATGCCGGTCGCAGATCGCGTCGATCAACGCCTTGACGGCGTCGTCGTCGCGGACGTCGCAAGAGTGGAACTCGTAAGGCAAGCCCTCGACGGCCCGTCGCGCGCAGGTGATGACGGTCGCGCCCTGCTCGGCGAAAACCGAGCTGATACCGGCGCCTACCCCTCGAACGCCGCCGGTAACCAAAACCACCCGCCCGGCCAGTCCCAAATTGATGGCGTCGGCTCTTTGGGCGCGAGTCACTGTGTTAGCGTACCAAGCAAGTGCTTGCTTAGGTAGCCACCCACCAGGAAGTGCAATGCCAATCACCTCAACCACCACCGAACCGGGCATAGTCGCCGTCACCGTCGACTACCCCCCCGTCAACGCCATCCCGTCGCGCGGCTGGTTTGAACTGGCCGACGCGATCACGGCCGCCGGCAGCAGCCTCGAAACCCACGCGGTGATCCTGCGAGCCGAGGGCCGCGGCTTTAACGCCGGTGTGGACATCAAAGAGATGCAGCGCACCGAGGGATTCACCGCGCTCATCGACGCCAACCGCGGCTGCTTCGCCGCGTTCCGCGCCGTCTACGAATGCGCGGTGCCGGTGATCGCGGCGGTGAACGGATTCTGCGTCGGCGGCGGCATCGGACTGGTCGGCAACTGCGATGTCATCGTGGCCTCCGACGACGCCACCTTCGGGCTGCCGGAGGTGGAGCGTGGTGCGCTCGGCGCGGCGACCCATCTGTCGCGCCTGGTGCCGCAGCACATGATGCGGCGGCTGTTCTTCACCGCGGCCACCGTGGACGCCGCCACCTTGTACCACTTCGGCTCGGTGCATGAGGTGGTGCCGCGCGCCGAGCTCGACGAAGCCGCACTGCGGGTGGCCCGCGACATCGCCGCCAAAGACACTCGCGTCATCCGGGCGGCCAAAGAGGCGCTCAACTTCATCGACGTGCAACGCGTCAACTCGAGTTACCGCATGGAGCAAGGCTTTACCTTCGAGCTCAACCTCGCCGGGGTTTCCGACGAGCACCGCGACGAGTTCGTCAAGTAGTCATGACCGACAAGCGAACCACCCTCGAAGATGCCGTCGCGCAATTGCGCAGCGGCATGACGATCGGCATCGGCGGCTGGGGGTCGCGGCGCAAACCCATGGCCTTCGTGCGTGCCATCCTGCGTTCGGACGTCACGGATTTGACCATCGTGACCCACGGCGGGCCAGACATCGGGCTGCTGTGCTCGGCCGGCAAAGTGCGACGCGTCTACTACGGCTTCGTCTCGCTGGATTCGCCGCCCTTCTACGATCCGTGGTTCGCGCACGCGCGCACCGGCGGAGCCATCGAGGCCCGGGAGATGGACGAGGGCATGCTGCGCTGCGGACTACAAGCCGCGGCGCAGCGGCTGCCGTTCCTGCCGATCCGCGCCGGGCTGGGCAGTTCAGTTCCCGACTTCTGGGAGGGCGAGCTGGCCACCGTTCGCTCGCCGTACCCGGCGCCCGGCGGCGGACACGAGACGCTCATCGCCATGCCGGCGTTACGCCTGGACGCCGCTTTTGTGCACCTCAATCTCGGTGACAGCCAAGGCAATGCCGCATACACCGGCATCGACCCCTACTTCGACGATCTGTTTTTGATGGCCGCCGAGAAACGCTACCTGTCGGTGGAGCGCGTCGTCTCGACCCAGGAGTTGGCCAAAGCGGTGCCGCCGCAGGCGCTGCTGGTGAACCGGATGATGGTCGACGCGGTGGTGGAAGCGCCCGGTGGCGCCCACTTCACCACCGCCGCACCAGATTACAGCCGTGACGAGAAGTTCCAACGCCACTATGCCGAGGCGGCCTCGACGGAAGAGGGCTGGCAGAAGTTCGTCCAGACCTACCTGTCGGGCGGCGAAGACGAATACCAAGTGGCCGTATCCGCTTTCGGACGGGAGAAATCATCGTGAGCACTCGGGCCGAAGTCTGTGCAGTTGCCTGCGCCGAGTTGTTCAGGGACGCAGGCGAGATCATGATCAGCCCGATGACGAACATGGCCTCAGTCGGCGCGCGGCTGGCCCGGTTGACCTTCTCACCGGACATCTTGCTGACCGACGGCGAGGCGCAGCTGCTGGCGGATACTCCGGCGCTGGGTGCGTCCGGAGCCGTCGAGGGCTGGATGCCGTTTGGCCGCGTGTTCGAGACGCTGGCCTGGGGACGGCGCCATGTGGTCATGGGCGCCAATCAGGTTGACCGCTTCGGCAATCAGAACATCTCGGCGTTCGGCCCACTGCAGCACCCCACCCGGCAGATGTTCGGGGTCCGGGGTGCGCCCGGCAACACCATCAATCACGCGACCAGCTACTGGGTCGGCAACCATTCAAAGCGGGTGTTCTGCGAGGCGGTCGACGTGGTCTGCGGTATCGGCTACGACAAGATCGACGCGGACAACCCGGCGTTTCGATTTGTCAACGTGTACCGGGTGGTGTCCAACCTCGGAGTGTTCGACTTCGCCGGCCCGGACCACACGATGCGGGCACTGTCCCTGCACCCTGGGGTGTCGCCCGGCGAGGTCCGTGCAGCCACCTCGTTCGAGGTCCGTGGCCTTGATGAGGCCGACGAGACCAGGCCGCCGACTGAGGACGAACTGCGCCTGATCCGCGAGATCATCGATCCGAAGGCATTGCGGGACAGAGAGATACGGGTATGAGGTTGCGCACGCCGCTGACCGAGCTGGTCGGCGTCGAGCACCCGGTCGTGCAAACCGGGATGGGCTGGGTGGCCGGCGCCCGGCTGGTGTCGGCCACCGCGAACGCCGGCGGCCTCGGCATCCTGGCTTCGGCGACCATGACGCTGGACGAGTTGGCGACGGCCATCGGAAAGGTCAAGGCCGCCACCGATAAGCCGTTCGGCGTGAACATCCGCGCCGACGCCGCCGACGCCGGCGACCGCGTCGAGCTGATGATTTGTGAAGGCGTCAAGGTGGCGTCTTTCGCGCTGGCACCTAAACCCGAATTGATGGCCAGGTTGAAAGACGCGAGGGCAGTGGTTATACCGTCGATCGGTGCGGCCAAGCACGCGCGCAAGGTCGCGTCCTGGGGTGCCGATGCGATGATCGTGCAGGGCGGCGAGGGCGGCGGGCACACCGGGCCAGTCGCCACGACGCTGCTGCTGCCATCCGTACTGGACGCCGTCAAAGGCACCGGTATCCCGGTTATCGCGGCGGGTGGATTCTTCGATGGGCGCGGGCTCGCGGCCGCATTGTCCTACGGCGCCGCCGGCGTGGCGATGGGCACGCGGTTTCTCCTTACTTCGGATTCCACCGTGCCCGATGCGGTCAAACGGCGCTATCTCGAAGCGGCGCTGGACGGCACGGTGGTCACCACCCGGGTCGACGGCATGCCGCACCGCGTGCTGCGCACGCCATTGGTGGAACGCCTGGAAAGCGGCTCGCGGGCAAGGGGTTTCACCGCAGCGGTGCTCAATGTGGCAAAGTTCAAGAAGGTGTCACAGATGACGTGGCGGACGATGATCCGCGACGGCCTGGCGATGCGTTACGGCAAGGATTTGACGTGGTCACAGGTGGTGATGGCGGCGAACACCCCGATGCTGTTGAAAGCCGGCCTGGTCGAAGGCAACACCGAGGCCGGTGTGCTGGCCTCCGGACAGGTGGCCGGCATCCTCGACGACCTGCCGTCGTGCGCGGAGCTGATCGAGACGATCGTTCATGACGCGATCGAGCATCTTCGGGCGGCATCGGCCCTGGTGCAGGACTAGGGCCCGCTCGCGGCGTTCCATCGCCTAGATCGCAGCGGCGTTTTGCCGCCGGGTCAGACTTTCGGCGGCTCGATCCGCTCGATGGTGTTGATCCGATCGATGGACCGGTCGAAGGAAGCGACCCTGCCGATCCCTGTGCTCTCGGCGCAGGCGACGAGGCAGGCCTCCGCGAAGGCTTGGAAAATCGGCGTCTGCGCTGGTGGGGTAGCGTTCTCTGAGCTGCACCCCTCGCCCGGCGCGGTATCGTCGGCTTCGAAAAACCCGTCCTGGACGCAAGGAACAATGATGGCGCTGGCACCGGAATCCTGGCCCAAGCCGCTCCTGAATGCAGTTCGTGCTGAGCTCAGGTTGCTCAACCCGCTGATGTTGCGGCTGGCCGGCCGCAAACACTGGTACGCGTCGGCTATCCGGCATGCCGGACGACGGTCAGGCAAGCAGTACGCCACACCGGTTGTGGCGGACCGGGTGGCAGACGGTTTCGTCATACCTCTGCCCTATGGCACTCGGGTGGACTGGCTGCAGAATGTGCTCGCA
>DATJBA010000173.1:0-6863 GCA_035515675.1 Mycobacterium sp. | reverse complement strand
CCGCCGTGTTGTGGTGTTGGCGCCGACCGGCAAAGCCGTCGATGTGGCCGTGCGTGAAGGCGCCGGAGACGCCGGCTACACGGTCCACACAGCGCTCAAAGAGCTGCGCAACGGTCAGCTGCGACTGGACCCGAAAACCGTGGTTGTTGTCGATGAGGCGGGCATGGTCGGCACCCAACACCTTCGCCAACTGTTGACCGCCACCACCACAGCGGGTGTCAAAACCGTGCTTGTTGGCGATGCTCACCAGCTCGCCCCGGTGAAGGTCCGTGGTGGCATGTTCGCTCAACTGGTTGAGGACCTGCCGTGGGCGCAGCGGCTTTCTGAGGTGTGGCGCATGCGCGATGCCGAGGAGCGTGTCGCCTCGCTAGCGCTGCGCAACGGTGGCCCTAAACCCGTGCGCCGCGCCGTTGACTGGTACCGCGCCCATGATCGGCTGCACACCGGGGACGCGTTAACCATGGCCCACGATGCGCTGGCCAACTATCGCGCTGACATCGCCGCCGGCAAAGACGCACTGTTGATGACTGACAATTGGGAGCTGTCGGACGCACTGAACAAACGCATCCATGCCGACACGGTGGCCGCCGATGCGCCCACCGTCACCGCCGCCCGGGGACACCACATCGGTGAGGGTGACACCGTCATCAGCCGCAACAACGATCCCGCCGTCGCCGTCTACGACCGTGCCGACATGAAAAAGCCGGCCGGGCAAGTACGCAACGGGCACCGTTGGCGGGTGGTTGCCGTCGATGCCGACAACCACCGCATCGCCGCCCGCCGCATCGGCGACGACGCTTTGGCCGTGTTCTCCGGCGACTATCTACGCGAACACGTCACCCACGGTTATGCCACCACGATTCATGCCAACCAAGGCGAAACCGCCGGCGACAACCTAACCGCGGGCACCGCCCACGCGGTGCTCAGCGACCGCGCCACCCGCGCCCTGGCCTACGTCGCACTCACCCGCGGCCGCGATGAGAACCACGCCTACCTGTATGAGAAAACCGTTGGTGAAGCCGACCACGAACACAGCGACATCACCGAAGGTGTCCATGTGGCGCGCCGCGGCAGCGACCGCGACGCCGCGGCCCTGCTGCGCGGCATCCTGGCCCGCGACCAACAGCCCCGCACCGTCATGCAAACCGCCGCCGACACCGACCGCGACCAGCTTCCCCACGAGGTCGCCGAGCTGGTCGCCCACCACCAACACACCCGCGCCCGCCTGCGCGCTGACTACCGCGCCCACGACGACCGCCGGGTGGCGGCCGAGGTATTGGCCGCCCGCACCGCTGAGCTGCAAGCGGCGACGGAACTGTTCGCCGCGGCCGGCGGCCGCAGTTTCGCCACCTGCTACAACGATCCGCCCGCCGAGATGCTGGCCGGTTTCGACGATTCGACCCGCACGAGTGTGCGGGCGATCACCGCCAGCTTCATGGCGGTCCACTGCCTGAGCGCCAGCGATGAGCGCCAACGGGCCGCCGTGATCGGTGCGGTCGCATGGGCCGCCCACCACAGCGGTCATCAGGTGTGGGCCGTGTCAACCAGCACCGCTGGCGCCGAGGTGGCCGCCACCCGCACCCACAGCGACATCACCGCCGAGGCGGCCGAGGTGATCACGGCGATGCGCAACACGACCCGGGCGCAGGTGGCCGGCGGCCTGGTCATCGTCGAGGGCGCTGACCAGTTGGCCGTCGAGCACCTCACCGCGCTAACTGTGCAGGCCTCGCTGACCAACACCAAACTGCTGCTGGTCACCGACCCCACCGCCACGGCCGGTCCTAGCCGCGAGCTCACCGACGCCCTGGCCGACGCCTTGCCCTGGGCCCAGCACCTGGGCCCGGCCCGCGGCAACGACACCCTGTGGGCCCGCGCCGGCTCCTGGCTGACCGCCCAACCACCCGATCCCGCCACCGAGGCCGCGGCCACCGCCGGCCGGGCCGGATCGCAGCTGCCCAACTGGCTACACAACCAGCTCGCCGGCGCCGCCGAGCACCGAAGCGCAGCAACCCTGTACAGCGAGCCCCCCACGAAGGTGCTCGACGGCCTCGACCAGCCCGGGCGCTGTGCGGTGCGTCGCATCGCTGCCAGCGCCATGACCAGCCAATCCCTGCACCTGGGCGCCGAGGTCACCGCCGAGGCCAAGGCGGCCCTGCTCAATGCAGTTACCCGCGCCGCCACCGCCAGCGCCGCCACCGCGCTGGTCATCCCCATCGGCCCCGGCACGGCTAGCGTGGCCGCCGAAGCGCCCTACCGCCGACACCTCGTCGACCCCGAGCAGGCCCTACACAAGCTCGGACACGGCATCTGGAAACCCCCAGCAGGCACCCTGATCGTCCTCGACGGCGCTGACCACCTCGATACCCAAACCCTGACCTGGTTCCTGCGCTACGCCCAGCACGCCGACACCAAACTCCTGCTGGTCACCGACCAGACCAGCCCCGGGGGCAGCCGCGAGCTCACCGACACCCTCGCCGCCTCCTGCCCCTGGGCCGCCCACCACCTCGGCGACCCCGACACCCACCAAGCCGCCACCACAACCGTGCGCCGACTCATCACAGCCCACACCGAACTCGCCGACACCTACCGCGAAATCAGCCAACCCCCCCGCTACCAGGACCACTCCTACAGCCGGGAACGCTCCCGCGACCAGCACCTCAGCCGCGACGACGGCTACGACCTCAGCCTCTAGAGGGCGAGTCAGCGTGCGCCACTCCCACGAGTAGGGTTCATACTCGTGCAGCCCAACAGCCTTGAGTCCCGCGTGGCTGCCCTGGAAACCCAAGTTCACGACCTAACCGAGTCCCGCGAGGCCCTGGAAACCCAGGTTCACGACCTAACCGAGCGAGTACGGGCCAGCGAGCAAGATGCTGCGGCGGCCCGTGTACTCGCCGGTGCCGCTGATCGAGACGTATCTGAATTTGGTGCCGAACTTCGCGACTTCCGTCAGGCTACGGTCGCCAGTTTCAATGCGTTGCGAGAGGACTTCAACGACCTTCGAACGCACGTGGATCAGGGGTTCATCGAGATGCGTCAGGGGTTCATCGAGATGCGGGGGAAATTCGACGCGACAGCTGCGGGCCAACAACAGATCGCTGACCTTTTGCAAACCATCATCAGGCGTAACGACGAATAGAACCCGCGTCTCGGTTCTAGAGATTCGGGCGTATCAGTTCCTGTCTCAGATGGGTCACGCACCGAGAACTCATCATGGCCGGCTCCCCCTTTGCTGCGCTCATAGGGTCATCGTCTTGGGCTGTTTCGCAGCAATAGACCTTCGGTCTGCCATGAGGTGACTTTCGCCAGTAGCTACGCACACGGCTCGGGCGATGTACTTCCCCCACCATCGCGTCATAAGCGAAAGCGGAGAATGATGCAGAGGCGGATTGCGGCCATGATTGTCGGCGCGGTCAGCACCGCAGTGGTCGCGGCATGTGGTCACGCACAAAATGCGCCGCAGGCGCAGACACCGCCCGCGACCACAACAACGACACAGGCACCGCTGTGGTCGCAGCTCATCCGTGTCACGTTCCCGCCAGGATCAAAAGTGGGAACCAGCGACGACCCGGCCCCGCCACCGCCGCCCGGCGTAATTGTGCCGACGCTTAAACCCGGCGAAAAAATCGAAGTTTGGACTGTTCCGCGGGAGATACCCGACGAGGTCGTTGACCTGCGTCGACAGCTTCCTATTTATGCGGCGTACGACGACCTACCGTGGTGCGTCGAGGATGTCCTTTCGACACGAGATGGGTCGGTGCAGTGGGCGTGGGGCGACGACAAGCAGGTGCTTCAGGTGGCCGTGATAGCCCCCCTGGGGAAAACCAACCAGCGCGGCAGTGAAGTCCACATCACGCACTTTCCGGATATTTCATGCAGCAAGTACCTGAAAGAGTGAGCATCCACCGCACAACCGGGAATTGAGTCAGATGACAACCCAGCAACCGAATTTCGTCCAGGCTATAAGCCAACCTGCTCAAAGCGGTCATCGTCTTGGTGCTGATCGGCATATTCGCGTGGGCGTGCCTCACGTCCAACCATCCATCGGCCCCGGCGCCGACACCGACCGTGCCGCCCAACGGCGCGCCGAGCTGGGCAACCCCGGACGACGTCCGCTACCTAGCGCTCGTGTACCAGCACAATCCGGTCATAATTCCGGGGCCGGAAGTGGGCGCCAATCTGATTGCGACTGGTCACTGGGTGTGCGTCGAGTGGTCGCGTGAGGACTTCTCTGCGATAGAGCGCGACGTAATACAAAAGCACACCATGACAACCGACGGTGCCGACGGGTTGATCCGGGCAGCAACCACGGTCTACTGCCCGTGAGAGGAGGGCAAGGTGGCTATTCGACCACCAACTCGTGTTCGGCGTCGGGAATCTCCACCGGCTCTACCATCGCCGGCTTCTGTTTGGTTTTGCCGAGATATCTACCCCCTGATACTCAACCTGAATGCCCCCAACAAACCCGGCCTGTCCGACACCAGTTCCACCGTGAATGTGACTACCTGCTCAACCCAGAAAAGGTTGCCGGGATGCCCCCGATAACGTACCGAGAAAACGAGTTCGGGCACTTGCGATGAGGTCGTCACTTAGCTTAGCAACTAAGGCTATCCGGAGCGGGAGAAAGAAGATGAAGAAGGCATTACTGACAGCAGCTGCAATCTCAGCATCCATCATCGCAGCGCCAACCGCACATGCGACTACCTCGTACCTAGTGCCATCACAAATGGCACCCGGTATGTACCGTATGACGTCATCGGGTCCAGACGGCGCGTACGCGGAAGTGTGCGGGGATTACAGTTGCAACAATTTGATCCAGAACTTCTTCGTCAACGCTGGCGAATCCGCTATCGTTGTTGTTCCGCCCACTGCAGTTATGGTGAATGCCGACGACGCGGTGTTCACCAAGATCTCATGATCTCACCAAGGGGGCTCGGCTGCCGCTGGCCGGGTTGTGGCTGATATTGCCCGCACTGGCGGTGACCGGGCTGCTTGCGGTGTTCACCCCGACACCTACGGCCGGTTACGTAACGGGTTCTACGGGCTACAGCCGGTGGTGTTGACGCTGCTATTTTTGGCGTTGCTGCGCTTGCCCAGAACGCGATGCCGCCCCCGATTCCTATGCCCCCGCGTCAGCCAAGCAACTTGGCTTTCTGCGCCTCAAACTCCGCGGGAGTCAAGACTCCTGACGCTCGCAGCTGAGCCAACTTCGCAAGTTCGTCCGCAGTGGAGACCGTAGCGCGAGGCTTGGCAGCTGGGGCTGGCTTGGGTTCGGGGATTTGCGGTAGCAACTCAGCCACCTTGTCGGCGTACTTCTGGATGACCCGACCTTTCTCACCCCAAGAGACGACCTGACTCCCTCCACGGCCTTTCCCCAGGGAACCACCCATCACCAACTGCGAGCCTCGCCCGGCAGCAATGAGAGTCGCTGTCAGGTCTTGTCCTGCGAAGGACCACATGGAGCGACCAGTGTTGAACGACAACTGCCGAGAGCTTTTGTCAGAGCTGATGACGTTGTACCCGAGTAGGCCAACCGCTTGAACACTCGCCTGCCAAAGGCGCTCAACAGATGCACTGGGAAACGAGAACGACTGCGTCTTTCCGGCCACGGGTCAGGAGTTTAACTCCTGGCCCACCCGTAGTTTTGTGACTCGCATCGATAAGTGGCGGTGATTTCACAGCGCTATCTGGCGTACTGGGTGGGTCACCCACCCGATAGTCCGGTAGTCGGGCGTTTGTGCTGGACGGATGATCCATCCACAGGCGTTGTCTCGCATCTAGACATTCGAGATGGATCATTTCCCGTCTCGAAACCGACAGGTTTGCTCGGGTCAGTTGGGTCCGAATAATGCTGGTGACGTTGGGCGTGCGCGGGCTGTCGCTGCTGCGCCGGGCGGGGGCGTGCCTTGCTCGATGTCCGGGGCCTGATGTGCAACAGTATTGGCCGTGAGTAAGCGCACACCGCCCGCCAAACGCCAGGGAAACAACTGGCCCACACCGCTGTTCGACGTGACGGCCCAACCACCCGACGTTCGTGTCGATGATGCCGACGAGGGGGGCGATCCGCGGGTCGCGATGGAGGCGGTCCTCACGGATTACGTCCCGATCACCGATCCGGTGGAGGCGGAAATCCTCGGCTCGATGTTCCTCGGTGCCATCGGTTTCCTCGGCGCGGATGTGGACGCGGTCGCCGCGTCCGAGCTTGTCGCGGTCATCGAGGCAGTGGGAGACCCACGAGCGGCCGGGATGCTCGCCGTGCTCGCCGCACTCGGTGAAGGGCCAATCGGCGAGGCCGCCGCCGCGGGGCTGGACCGACTGCGGGCATGCGGCGTCGCAGCCCCCGAGTGGGTGGCGGCGCTGTCGGCTCCGGTGAGCGCGCGTGATTGCGTCGACCTGTGCGAAGACGGCCAGACGCTGGTGCTTGCCGCCCGCTTCGACCGCGCGGGCGCGGCGCACGCGGTGATGATTCTGGTCGACCCCCAGGATTGTGGGGAGGCCGCCGAGATTATGCTGCTGGACTCCTCTGAGTTGACCGAAGCACTCGCCGAGCTGCACCGCAACGCTAAGCGTGACAAGGTCCGGCTCACCACGACGGCCCTGGACCCGGCGGAATTCCGGTGGCGGGCCGAAGCCGCGATGGACGTGCGCGACCATCACGACCGCGACGACCAAGACGATCCGGTCGATCCCGACGACATCACCGACCCCGACGATCTGTTCGACGACACGGATTGCTTCGACGAGGACGATCTCGACGACGATGAGGACGGTCCGGGATACCACGGCCTCGCGCCGTTGCTGCGGGCTCGGCTGCGGGCGCTGCCGGCATCGACGAAACCGAAGCCGCCGCACGGCGGGTGTGATGA
>DATJBA010000172.1:0-3171 GCA_035515675.1 Mycobacterium sp. | reverse complement strand
CACCACCCCGGTGTCGGTGACCACGTCCAAGAACAACTCACCGAGGCGGTGGCGCACCAGCAGCCGGCGCCCGGTGTGACCGGGTGGCACCGAATAAATGTTGCCGCGAAACGAAATTCGTGCCTGGTTGGTCACCGTGCGCCCCACTTCCAGCACCGCTGGGTATTGCGCGGGTACCGGGCGTAATCCCTCCGCGTCGGCTAGCGCCCCCACCGTCGTGGTGATCCCGTCGTGGACCCGTTTGCGGTTATCGAGGCGCACGCACAGCCGGTCCAGGGTGGCCTGGGCCTGGTCTTGGGTCACCCCGTCGCCCAGGGTGCGCCACCAGCGTTGAGCAATCACGCCGGCGGCCTTCTCCACCCCGCCTTTACGCCACGGGTGATAGGCCGGGCATAGGTCGATGCCGACGGAATATTCTCTGAACTCAACTACCGTCCCGCATGAATTGTGATCGCAGCCTCAGGAATCGGTTGTCACGGTGGGGATTCCAAGGTCGGCGGTGTTGGCGTTCCGGCGGTCGAGTTGTGCCAGCTTTTCTTCGGCGCCGGCCAGGCTGACCTGGAGCCCTTCGACTTCGCCGAGCCAGCCTTCGTGTTCGGCTTCAGCGATTCGGGCTTTTAGGTTGTCGCGTATCTCAACCAAGCGTCCGCGTTGGGCAGGGTCCGGCCATAACAGTGCGCATCTCACGCAGGCGTGCTCATGGATACAGGGTGTGCCGAAGGCGCGTCCACAGGTGCCGATCGAGACCTTGCGGCGTTCGAAATGGCCGAAAAATTGTTGCCATTCATCGTCGGTGGGGACACGGTATTCATCTGTTGGCCGCAGGCAGCGACGGCGGGCGAGGAAGGCCAGGTGGGCTTGGATCGCTTCCTCGGGGTAGACCGCCTTGTAACCCATGGTGACGTTTATGTCGTGGTGGCCGGCGATGACTTGGGCGATGTGCGGCGGCAGTCCGTTGAGCACGGCGTCGGTGATAAAGAGCCTACGGAAGTCGTGGGGTGTAAATTTCAGTGGCGCCGCGGTTCCGGGTTCGGTGAGCCCTGTCTGGTTTAATGCGGCGCTGAGGATGTCACGGATCGTGTTGGCGCCAATAGCGCGGTATTCGTGGCCGTAACGGCGCTGGAACAATAGCGGCGCCGGCGCCAACCAGACCCTTTCCCGGGAGTCGTAGGCGCGCACCAATGGCACCGCGCCCGCTGGGCCGCGAACCCGACTGATGATAGCCGAGAGCACCTCCGCCAACTCCGGTGAGACAACCAGCAGCCGCTCCTGGTCGTTCTTGGACGGCGCGATCTGCAGCAACGGCACCACCTCACCGGTGGTGGGGAGCCGGTATTGGACTAGGCTGTGGTGCGACAGCTCGGTAAGTTCCTCGACGCGGATCCCGGTGCAACGCAGCACCTCAACCGCGGCGAAGGCCCAAAAGGCGTGTTCTTCCTCCCGTCCCAGGTCGCGCCGCTGGGCGGTACCCGGGTCTTGCACCCAGACCTTGGCACTCGCCGAGCGGGTCAGAGCGACCCGGATGAGGGTCTGCCCCGCGGCGGTGAATTCCTTTCCGGGCTCGGCGAGGCGGGCAGCATCCAGCAGTTCGGCGGCCCGCTTGCGGCGGGCATCGACCGAGGCGACCAGCGCGGGAAGTACCGGCAACCGCTCACGAGTGCGGGCGTCCATGCGAGACTTGCGTTGCCGCTGGGCTTTTCGCCGGTCGATCTCCGCGCTGCCGACCGGACACGGCACGACCCAGGCCGCCCAGCGAGCTGGGTCTTCGACGGCCCAGTGGGCAATATCGAGATAAAAGGCCCGGACGGGGGTCAAGCACTCGCGGTAATTGATCCGCGACACTCGAGTTTCGATCGCGCGGCCATCGGATGTGCGGATCGTCTTGGAAACCGTCCGCAACCGCTGTTTCCACGCCGCGGCGACCTCGGACGACAAGTGCAGGCTGTCAATGCCTGGATGATGGCGCTCCAAGTCCGCCCAGAACAGGCCACCGAGGAAATTCGCGAGGCTCTCCAGGCTGGTGTAGTCCAGGGCGGGCTGACGTTCCTTGAGGTAATCCACGAGCAGGTCTCGGATCGGGCCGCAGACCAACCCATAGCGGTCTATCAACTGCTCCGGCGTGCGTTGCCCAGTCGTGCGCAACTCGCGCAGTGTCGCCGGCGCATCGGCACCCAAGACACCCATGGTGCGCAACACCCGATAGAACAGGTGCGTGGCGCCCGGCGCGGCGCTGAGCACCGCAGCCTCGGCGTCGAGGAGTTCGAGCACATCGCCGATCGTGATGTCGGCGATGCTGCCACCCTTGGCCGCAAGGATTAGTGCTGCTCGATAGGCAGTGCGGGTCGCGGCCACCGGTGACACCCCGGGGTCGGACGAACACAGTGCCTGCAACTGTGTGAACCCGGCGGCGTCACGACAGTCGGACATGATGCCGACCAGGCTGCCGCGCCGAAACCCTGCCGCGGCAAGCCAATGCAGCGAGGGCCGGATGACATCAGCGCCGACCGCGGTGAACAGCGCCCGGATAAACCAGTCATGCACCCATTCCTGGGGATGACCATGAGCGTTGAGCCAGTGCGACGGAATACGGCGCCAGCACCGGCCATCGGCGTCCGCGCCGCTGGCCAGCCACCTGTCCTGCCAGGTATCGCCTGGCTGGGCGAGGAGCCAATCCAGCACCAAGGCGACACCGTGGTCGTAGGCCCGCGAGTGCCGTCGGCGCCCTTTAGGTTCAGGGGGTGTGAACGGTGGGTGGGTCAGCAGTGATTCCACGTCGTCACGGTTCTGAGTGGTCCGTGGCCAAGCGGTTCCTGCGGGGCGGGCCGGCGGGACCTTGATCGGGCCGGCCGAGACCGACGCAAAGGTTGTGGTCATCTCCTCGACCGCGGTTACGGTCATCTGACCTGACCACCGAACAGCACCCGCAGGGTTTCCGGGCGATAGCCAGGCGCCGGCGGTACTGTCACCCGCCCGGCAGCATTTCTCGTCTGCTCGGCGTGATGGGCCAGGATCCGGCGAACCAGGTCCTCTTTGCGCGGAGTCAAATAGATCTGCGTGGTGGTCAGCAACGCGTGACCCAGCACGAACTGGACATCGGTCAACGGAAGCTCTGGATCCTGGGCCATCCGATATGCCGCGGTGTGCCGTAGTGCATGTAGCGTCGCGGAGCTT
>DATJBA010000171.1:0-11126 GCA_035515675.1 Mycobacterium sp. | reverse complement strand
CGAGGTCAACGGCACTCCGCTTGGAATCCAGTCGGTACATTCGCTGCGCGGCGGCCACAAGTTCGTCGTCGATTTCGATGTTGGTCCGCGACATGACACCATCATACACCACCATGTGTATACAGGTGCTATTTCGGAACTCGGTCGTGGGTCATCCGGGTCATGAAATGTGATCCGCGGTAGTCCTGCGCCCGCGGCGAGACGGTCAAAGCGCTGCCTGATCGTGTCGGGGTGAGGTGGCCGGCCGTCCTCGAAGGTGAACACATAGTTGCCCGGGTTGTAGTCGCTGCCGAAGAACTCACGTTCGCGGTTCTGGACCTCGCGCCACCGCTGCAGGGCGGCGGTGGCGACCCGATCGATCGAGATCGTCTGACCGGCGTTCTTTGTCTTGCCGCCTGCCTTATCCCGCGCTTGTCCCCCCACGACCACCCGATTGTCATGCACGGTGATATCGCCGGCTTGGAGGTCTATGGCCGGCCACTTGAGTCCGCAGAGCTGGCCGCGGCGTATCCCGGCTGTCAGTTCCAACAAGAACAACGCGCCAAACCGATCCTCTTGGACCGATTTGAGGAAGATCTGGATCTGGTCGGGCGTCCAGACGTCACGGCGGGTTCGGGGGCGTCTCGGCGGCTTGATATTGCTGGCGGGGTTGTGCCCCATTAACTTTGTTAGTCGCCCGTGCAACGCGTTAGAGATCCAGCACGATCCGCAGCGCCGCGTCAACCCGGCGCATCTCTTCGAGACTGGGGTGGCCCACCTTGTTAGCGAGCCGACCTGGGTCTATCGCCGCGTCTGTTCGGCCAGCTGCCGCGTGACACGAACGTTCTGCTCGTGTCTGCGAAGGCGGCCGGGCTATAGCTGCCATAGCGCAATCGGGGGTTCCCCGCGGCGTCGATCACCCGCAATGTTGCCAGGGAATCATTACCTCGCGAATGAGCAACAGGAGCGCAAACAGTGCCATCGACCAGTTTCACAGTCAACAACCGGACATACACCATGCCTGACGCACCCGTCGTCGTCATCTGCATCGATGGCAGCGAACCGGACTACCACCTGGAAGCGATGAAAGCCGGCCATATGCCGTGGCTGAGCGGCGTGCTGGCCGGCGAGGGCAGCTCGTGGCCGGCGCACTGCGCGATGCCCGCGCTGACCAACCCGAACAACCTGTCCATCGCGACCGGCTGCCCGCCGGCTGTGCACGGCATCTGCGGCAATTACATGTATGACACGGAGCGTGGCGAAGAAATGTTGATGAACGACACGCGATTCCTGCGGGCGCCGACCGTCTTCGCCGCCGCCAACGATGCCGGCCTCAACGTTGTGGTAGTCACCGCCAAGGACAAGCTGCGCCGCCTGCTCGGCGCCGGACTAGTCGAGGAGGGCCCGAGCCTGGACGGCAGCGGCGAGTTCGTCGCGCCCACCCGCACCGGTGTCTGCTTCTCAGCCGAGAAGGCCGATACGGCCACCGCTGCCGGCAACGGCATCGACAACGTTCTTGAGCTTGTTGGCAAGCCGGTGCCAGACGTCTACTCGGCGGACCTCAGCGAGTTCACCCTGGCCGCGGGGGTAGCGATCCTCAAGTCGCGCGGGGCCGATTTGATGTACCTGTCGCTGACCGACTACATCCAGCACAAGCACGCGCCGGGCACCGCGCCCGCCAACGCGTTCTACGAGATGATCGACTCGTACGCCGCGCAACTCGACGAGTTGGGCGCGATCGTGGTGGTGACCGCCGACCACGGCATGAGCGCCAAGACGGATGACACCGGCACGGCCAAGGTGCTCTACGTTGAGGACGAGGTGCGCACAATCCTCCGCCTGGATCCAGCCGCCAAGGGTGATGAGGGCGCCGACGGCGTGCGGGTCATCCTGCCGATCACCGATCCCTATATCGCGCACCATGGGGCGTTGGGCTCATTCGCCAGCGTCTACCTGCCCGCGGGCGCCGAGTGTGATCGGGTCATCGAACAGCTGCGCACGCTCGACGGTATCGAGGCAGCGCACAGTCGCGAGGATGCGGCCAGGATGTACGCCTTGCCCGCCGACCGGATCGGCGACGTGGTCCTGCTCGCCGAGGCGGGTACCGCACTCGGTCGGTTCCCCGCGTGGCATGATCTCAGCGGCCTGGACGCCCCGTTGCGGTCCCACGGCGCGCTGGGTGAGCTTCAGATCCCGTTCATCATCAACCGTTGCCTGCCTCGGCCCGACCTGGTCGATGAGCCTTACGGTCTGCCGGCATACGTGCACAACTACGACGCCTTCTGGGTGGCGACGACCCTGGTGGCCCGGCATCAGTCCGAGGCCGCCTCGGCGGTCTAACCATCCCATAGATTGGCGAAAGACGATGTCCAGCACTTACCAAAAGCCCACGGCCACTTTGGATCCCGTGGCAGTGTCGGAAGCGAAGTTCTCTCGACTCAAATGGCGCATGCTGCTCGCGGCGATGTTCTGCTACCTGTTCTTCTACACCGGCAGGCAGACCTTCGGCTTCGCGATCCCCGGCATTCAGGCAGATCTCGGGCTCAGCAAGGCCACATTAGGAGCCATCAGCGGTGCGATGCTGTGGTGCTATGCCGCCGGCCAGATGCTCAACGGCAACCTGGCCGACAAGTTCGGCGGACGGCGGCTGATGACTCTGGGCGCGGTGTTGTCCACAATCCTCAACTGGTGCACCAGCTTTGCGGTGGGCGCGAAGTCGCTGGCGTTCTTCTGGGGCGCCAATGGCCTCGCCCAGGCCATGGGCTGGCCGTCGGGTAGCCGGGTGATTTCGAACTGGTGGAGCCCGCACGAACGGGGTAAGAGCTTCGGCTTCTACACATTCGCGGCGGGGATGGCATCGGTGCTGGCGTTTGTGACGTCCACCATCGTGGTCGACACCCTGCACCTGCATTGGCAATGGATCTTCCGCATCCCGGTGCTGCTCATGCTCTTCGGCGGGATCACCTTCTACCTTCTGTCACGGGAGAACCCGAATCAAGCTGGCGTCAAGCCGCCGGCGTCCAACACCGGCGATGCCGAACATGTCGAGCCGTCAGCGGCCGAGGCCAACCCCGGGCGCTCACTGGACCGGTATAAGGCGGTGCTGCGCAACCCCAAGATTTGGTCGACGGGTATCGCGATCGGTTTTCAGAACGCCGCGCGATACGGGCTGCTGATCTGGGTGCCGGTGTACTTCCTGGGCAAGAACTGGGCCAAGGGCGGCGGTTCGATCAGCCCGGTGTGGATCTCCGTCGCGCTGCCGGTTGGCATGGCCGTCGGCGCGCTAACGAACGGCCAAATGTCCGACCGCATCTTCGGGTCCCGCCGCGACCGGCCGATCATCCTGTTCATGCTACTCGGCGCGGTCTTCGCGACGACAATGTATCTCGGGCATCTGGGCACCGTCGCCGGAATCGTGGTGCTGTTCCTCACTGGGTTCTTCGTGTACGGCCCCCAGTCGTCCTTCTGGGCGCTGTGCCCCGACATCGCGGGCAAGCAGTTGGCCGGAACTGCAACGGGTGTGGTGGATTTCTTCTCCTACCTGTTCGCCGGGGCGGCCGAGCCGCTGGTCGGTCGGATCATGGACCACACCGGCAACACCAGTCTGATCTTTCCGATCGTCGCCACTTCCTGTGTGCTCAGCGCTCTGGTTGCGCTCACCATCCGGCGTTGAGTTCGGACAGAAATAGTGCGGAAGAGACAATGACAACCATTACGAACGAAGCCCGCGACGACCGTGGCACGTCCAGTGCAGACACCGCCACCGCGGCAGTGTGGTCCGGCATCGACGGGGGATTCTCGCTGCAGCGCCAGCCGTTTCCCCGTCTGCGGCCCGGCGAGGTGCTCGTTGCGGTCGAGTTGGCCACCATCTGCGGTAGCGATCTGCACACCATCGCTGGCGACCGGCCAACCCCCGTACCGACCGTACTCGGCCACGAAACCGTCGGCTCCATCATCACGACCGGCGGCGCGGCATATGGACACGATGGCAAGATGCTCGGCACGGGCGACCGCATTACATGGACCATCGGCACCGCGTGTGGCGATTGCCGCAGGTGCCGACGGGGCATTCCGCAGAAATGCCTGACCGTCCGCAAGTACGGGCACGAAGCGATCGACGATTACTGGCGGCTCAACGGTGGGCTGGCCACACACTGCCATCTCATCGCCGGCACCGGCCTGGTCCGGGTGCCCGAGGGTCTCCCGGCCGCCGCGGCAGCACCAGCGAACTGCGCCACCGCAACAGTCGTGTGCGCGGCTCGACGGGTGAATCTGAGCGCCGACGATTCCGTCGTGGTGCTGGGCTGCGGCATGCTTGGCCTCACCGCGGTCGCCTAGGCCCGTGACCAGGGTGTGGAGCACATTATCGCCTGCGACGTCGACACATCCCGCCGCCAGCTGGCCAGCTCCTTCGGCGCCACCGTGGCCTGCGGTCCCGATGAAGTCGCCAGCGCTGCAAAGGAATACGGCGCTGACGTCATTTTCGAGCTGTCAGGCAACAGCACTACCGTGCAGGGCGCGTTCGACATCGTCGATGTGGGCGGGCGGATCGCCCTTGTGGGCTCGGTGTCACCGGGGCCACAGATCAGCTTCGAACCCAGCGGTTACGTCAAGAACCTGACCACCGTCGTGGGCAGCCACAACTACCGACTCGCCGATCTCGCCGAGGCCGTCGACTTCCTCGCCCGCACCAACTCTCAGAAACTTTTCGCGGACCTCGTCCCGAAGCCCTACCGCTTGCACGACATCGACGCCGCGGTCGCGGCCGCCCGCAGCGGCACCGCCCCTCGCATCGCCGTTAACATGCACTGATCACGAGCGCAGCTAGGAGCCCACCGATGACCCCTCCCCATCCCGACCACCTGCTCAACTACATTGACGGCGCCTGGAAACCGAGCATCAGCGGGCGGGTGCGGACAAACCTCAACCCGGCCAATACCGACGACGTCATCGGCGAGTTCACCGAATCCGTCACGGCCGACGTCACCGCCGCCATCGACGCGGCCGTCGCCACCCAACGCGCGTGGGACGCCGTCGGCCCGATCGCCCGCGCCGAGGTACTCAGTCGGGCTCGGCGCCTGATCGAAGAGCGCCTCGACGATTTCGCCTCCGCGATTACCCGCGAGCAGGGCAAGCGGTTGTCCGAGGCCAAGGGCGAGGTGAAACGCTCGCTCGCCATCCTTGACTTCACCATCGGCGAGGCGCGCCGCATGAACGGCGTAACGACGCCGGCCGAGGAACCACGCACCATCGCCATGACCTTCCGCCGCCCGCTCGGCGTCGTCGGGTTGATCACCCCGTGGAACTTCCCGGTGGCCATCCCGATGTGGAAGGTCGCGCCCGCGCTGTTAGCGGGGTGCGGCGCCGTGCTCAAACCGTCGCCGCTGACGCCGCTGACTTCCGCGCTGCTGGTGCAGGCGTTCGCCGACGCCGGCGTACCCGCCGGCGTCCTCAACTTGATTCAAGGTGACCGGGAAGCCGGTGAGGCGCTGGTTGCCGATCCGCGGGTCGCGGGTATCTCGTTCACCGGTTCACTGCCCGTCGGGCAGGCCATCAACCGTGCCGGCGCCGGGCGATTGATGCGTACCCAACTCGAGCTCGGCGGCAAGAACGCGCTGATCGTCCTCGACGATGCAGACCTCGACGCCGCAGTTGACGCAATCGTGCACGGCGCGTTCGGCCAAAGCGGACAGCGGTGCAGCGCCACCAGCCGCATCATCGTGGACCGCAAAGTGCACGACGCTCTGTTGTGCCGACTGGTGCCCCGCATCCAGGCGATGCGGGTCGGCCGTGGCGACCAGGACTGGGCCGACATTGGCCCGGTCGTCAACGACGAACGCCAGCAAGCATGCCTGGATGCTATCGAGAAGGCAGTAGCTGCGGGCGCTGAAATCGCCTGTGGCGGAAAGGCTGCCACGCTGGATACTCCGGGATACTTCGTCGAGCCGACGGTGTTGACGAACGTCGCGTGGGACAGCGAGCTGGCCCAGGAAGAGGTGTTCGGCCCGGTATTGTCGGTGATCGCCTGCGGCGGATACGACGATGCGATGCGGATATCGAACTCGGTGCGTTACGGCATGTCGGGCACCATCTTCACCCAAAACCCGTCGCTAATGTTTCAGGCGTTGCAGGACTTCCAGGCGGGCATGCTGCATGTGAACCGGCCGGGTGTCGGTGCGTATGCCCACCTGCCGCATGTGGGCGCCAAGGCATCTCAACTCGGCGCACCGGAGTGCTCGCCAGACGTCTGGAACTTCTACACCGAGCTGCGTTCGGCCTGCATCAAGTACTGACGGCTCAGGCCGGCCATGAGGCGATCCCGCCGACCGGCCACGAACGCCTCCTCCGGCGGCGTCAGCACGCGGTCGGCCCGCCGCGCCAGGTACACCGTTCGACTCGGTGGCGGCGGGTCGATCTGCAAGGCGACAAGCATTCCTGACGAGCGCTCGCGGGCGGTGGCGTGTTCAGAAAGCAGTGCCAGCCCGAGTCCGGCATGCACGGCTTCCTTGAGTGTTTCCGGTCCTCAGAGGTCCCACTGGTCCGCGGCGGCCAATCCCCACAACCGAAGCGCCGCCTCCTGCTGCCGACGGGTTGCGGAGCCCATCTCGCGCATCAGAAATCGTTGGCACGCAAGGTCTCCCGGTCGAAGGCTTCGGCCGGCCAGCGACGTTCCAGCGGGCGCCACCAAAACCATGGCCTCCTCGAACATCGGCTGAGCGACCAATTGCTCCTCGCGCGGAGTACCGGCGTACAGGCCGAGAGCGACCTCGCCGCGCAGCAGCCAGTTCTCCACCGCGTCCTCGTTGCCGACGTGAATCTGGCACTCGACCTTGGGCGCCTGTCGAGCGAAATCCGCCACCAGCCGCGGCAATAGATACGTCCCCGGTGTGGTCGTGCCGGCGATCACCAGCCGACCTGCCTCAAGTCCCTGAAAGCCGGCGGCCGCATGTTCCAAACTCTCCAACAGCTGGAAGACCTTGCGAGTCAACGTGGGTGACACATCAGAGTCTTGTACGGATGCCCGGGACGGCGCCGGGCGGGGATTTTCATCACCGTCGCGAGCGGCGAGGGTTGCTGCTTACGTCCCATTAGCTTTGCCCACAGTCTCACGTGAACGTGCGGCCTGTAGGGCGACGGCGACAGCCTCAAGATCGTCGCCAAACAGGTCCGCATAGATGTCCAATGTCATTGCTGCGGACGCGTGGATCATTACTTTGTCACGATTGTCACTACTTGCGGCTAACTCTGCGCCGCTGTAGGCGGCCTGAAAATTGGAAACTCGCCGGTTCACCCAGCGGCGGGCCGAGCACCTTTTGCCCCGCCGCGGATCCCGTTTTGCGTAAGCGTCAGCTGTTTTGGTGTGCGTGCAGGATGGCATCGGTGAATACATCCGGGGCTTCCTGGGGCACGTTGTGCCCTCGTGCACCACTCGTACGTCGAGCAGTGCGGGGAAATACGCTTCGTGGGCGGCGCGGGGGGCACGACGGGGACGAGGCCGTCACGTAGCGGATCGATCACCACGGTCGGCACTGGGACGGGCGGCTGAGCGGTGATCGTGTCTTCTAGCTCTTGGTAGGCGGGGTCGCCGGGGATCAATCCGTAGCGGTGCCGATAGGAGTGCACAACAACATCGACGAAGTCCGGGTTATCGAACGATGTTGCGGTGGCGTCGAATTCGTCGTCGGTGAAGGCCCAGTCTGGCGACCATTCCTGCCACAGCAGTCGGGCGAATTCGCGGCGGTAAGCATTGAGCCCGGCTCGGCCGCGGTCACCATGGAGGTAGTACTGGTACCAGAGCCGGCGCTCGGCCTGCGGCGGCCGTCGCGGCGAGCGCTTCGCGTTGAGGTCTTGGCTGACGTCGTCGAGAGCGCACCCGACTGGTTCGCGCACCGGGACCGTCAACACGATGGTGCCCACGTAGCAGCACAAAGCCATCAGTGTCACAGCGTGCAGCCCGGCTCCACTGAGCAGCAGCGGCACGAGCAGAGCACCGGCGAAAGCTCCAATCTTGGCGATGCCAGAGGACAACGCCGAGCTTTGCGTCGTCGATGGACTTCGCGACGCTGACGTGGCCCGATGTGGTTGTCATCGGTGCCTCCGGATTGCAGGGTCGGCGAACGGGGCAAAGCGGCAGCGAGATAGCAACCGCATCCGAGACCCCAAGTCCGCGCTCCGCCACCGGCGGTTCACGCCCTCTCCGAAACATATCATGATAAGTTACGGTCCTGCGTGCGAGCGGTCCCTGTCAACCAGCTAAAGCAGCACCGCAAGAAGTTCAACTATCCTTAACCAATAGGAAATTTCGCGATCTCCGCCGCTTGTTGGGTTGCGCTCAGCATGTATAGTCAAGTTTGTGGCAATGGCATTGCACGAGATGATTGCCGACAATCTGCGCGAGCAGATCCGGCTCGGTGAGCTGACTGTGGGCGCCGCGCTGCCCTCGGAATCGCAGCTATGCGAGCAGTGGAACTCCTCGCGCGGCCCCGTGCGCCAGGCCCTGGCTACCCTGCGGGCCGAAGGGACCATCGCCGGCGGACGCGGCAAGCCGCCGGTGGTGTGTACGACCTCGATTGGACAGCCATTCGACACGTTGTTGTCCTACTCGGCCTGGGCTCATTCGATTGGGCGTACGCCGGGACAGCGAACGCTCGAGCTGGCGCTGCGTCGTGCTGACGAACACGCCTCCTCGGTACTGCACGTCGACGAAGGGGTACCCGTCGTCCAGGTATTGCGGCTGCGCTACCTCGATGGCGAGCCGGCGATGCTGGAGCGCGCCACATTCGTCGAGCATGTCGGCCGCCGCTTGTTCAACTTCGACTGCGACTCGGGGTCGATGTGGGCCTACCTGCTCTCGCAAGGGGTGCAATTTGCTACCGCCTCGCACGTCATTGACGCCGTCGGTGCCGACCCGGTCGACTCGGCGCATCTCGAGGTGCCCGAAGGAGCTCCGCTACTGCGCCAACGACGCTCGACGCGAAGCGCCGGCGGTGAGGTCATCGAATACCACGACGACCGATACCTGCCCGAGATCGTCAGCTTCACTCTCCAAAACACCCTCGACGCGCGCTGCGCCTTGACGCGCAACGCCAAACCCTGAAGCGGAGGTCAACGCATGGCTACACACCCACCCGAACTCGTCGTCCTGGACATAGCCGGCACCACCATCGACGAAGGTCTGCAGGTCTACCGGGTCCTTGGCGAAACGGCGAGCGCCCACGGAGCGTCACCCTCGAAGGCCGACATCGACCGGTGGCACGGCGCAGCCAAGCATGAGGCGCTGCGTGCACTGCTCACGTCACCCGCTGGCACACCGCCCAGCGCCGAGGTGCTGGACTCGGTCATCGCCGACTTCCGGGCCCGGCTGGCAGCCGCCTACGCCGACCGTCCGCCGCGGCCGCTGCCCGGTGTACCTGAGGCGCTCGCCGACCTGCGCGCTGCCGGGATCCGGATCGCGCTGACCACCGGTTACGACCGCGACATCGTCGACTCGCTACTGGCCGGCCTCGGCTGGGACGGCGACTCGGTGGTCGACACCGTGGTCTGCGGCAGCGACGTCCCGATCGGGCGCCCAGCACCCTTCATGATTTTCCGGGCCATGGAGCGGCTCGGTGTTAACGACGTGGCGCGGGTACTGGTCGCTGGAGACACCCCCCGCGACCTGCAGGCCGGCAGCAACTCCGGCGCCGCACTCGTCGTCGGCGTCCTTACCGGAGCCAGCGACGCCGCCGAACTCGGTGCACACCGACACACCCATCTGCTGACCTCCGTGGCCGAGCTGCCCGCCCTCCTCGGGGTGCGCAGTGCAGCGGTCAGCGCATCATGACGAACCAAATGACCCAGTCCGTGCAGATGCCCGACCGAGTCGATTACACCCTCGCGGCCGTCTGGCAGGGTGGCAATAACATCGCGGTGGAATCAGTGGCGGTGCCAGCGCTGGGTCCTGGCGATGTCCTTGCGCGAGTCCGCTTTGCCACCGTATGCGGCAGTGATCGCCACACGGTCAGCGGACGGCGCAAGCAGCCGTGTCCCTCGATCCTCGGCCATGAAAGCGTCGGCGAGATCGTCGCGCTCGGCACCGGCCAGGCACGGGCCGCCGACGGCAGGCCACTGCACCTCGGTCAACGAGTCATCTGGTCGGTCACCCTGCCCTGCGGGACGTGCGACCGCTGCCGAGCCGGAGTCACCGCCAAGTGCCGCACCGTGCGCAAGGCCGGTCATGAGGCGCTGCACTCCGACTGGGGACTATCCGGCGGGTACGCGCAGCACGTGCTGCTCCCCCGCGGATTAGCGATCGCTATCGTGCCCGACGACCTCACCAACGCGGTTGCCGCGCCCGCGGCCTGTGCGACAGCAACGGTCATGGCGGTCGTCGAACGCGCGGGGCTCCTGGCCGGCCGTCGAGTCATGGTCCTGGGAGCCGGCATGCTCGGCCTGGGTGCGGTCGCGGCCGCCGCCTGCGCCGGCGCGTCATCGGTGACCGCAGTCGATCCAACCGCGGTGAGACGACAACTAGCGCAACGGCTCGGTGCCACCGACGCCCGCCCTTCGGCGGTTGACGCCGCCACCTGCGACGTCTTGCTGGAATTCTCCGGCTCGTCGGCGGCACTGCAACACGCCCTGCGCGCGCTCGACGTCCAAGGTGTCGCCGTCCTGGCGGGTTCTGTCGCCCCCGATGCCCCCATCGCCTTCGATCCCGAGTCGGTGGTGCGCCGTCAACTGTCCATCCTCGGTGTGCACAACTACGAGCCACGGCACTTGACGGCAGCGCTGAATTTCCTGCACGAAACCGGCGACCGGTTCCCATGGCCGGATCTGGTGGCCGAACCCAGACCACTCGACGAGATCGCCCCCCTGCTGATCAATCCCGTTGGCCCCATGCCGCGGTATTCAATCGCCCCTTGACGACGGGTTGACGGCCGTCACCCTCAAATGAACTGTGGCGAAGAAATTTGCGATCGAATCGTGGTGGTGAGACGGTGCAATGTCGAGCAGGTCAAGCAGTGGCCGGTGTCGAGGATCTGCCAGCGGTGAATGCGGCGGTTGTCGGTCCCGCCGGTCGTGTTGCTTAGGCACCATGAATCTAATCCGTGCGATCTTTGACAATTTTTGCCATTACTCGCTAGCCTCGCTTCATGGGCACCATGAAC
>DATJBA010000170.1:0-10028 GCA_035515675.1 Mycobacterium sp. | reverse complement strand
CAGCGCAGGCAATCGACAGCCACCGGACTGCCCGGCGCGGTCAACAGCTCCAGCAGAGCCCGCTCAATCATCGGTTCACCTTAACCGCCGGCACCAACCCGATCCGCGCTTCGCGCGCTGGCCGCCTTCGCGGCGGGCCCCTGGCGCCGCTCACCGCCATCACTTCGACGAAGAGTTCTTCAGGTCGAAGTAGCTAGCCCAAAACCTCGAGGATCCGATTCACCACGACCGACGGATTCCGGCTACGCGCACAGTCGGGAGCGCCGATCACGAGACACACGCCTACAGATAACCGTGTTCCCCACGATCCCTACACCCAGCAACCGGATCGTGGGACACAGTCGGATACACCCTCTACCGACCTACAGATAAGACCGCCGCGGCGAGTTGACTGTGCAGTGCTGCCTGATCGAGACCGCCGAGCGCGCCCAACGCCTCCAGTCGGGCGGGAACCTCGCCCGGATTGTTGGCATGCACGGTGCCCGCGCCGCCGTCGTGGCCGGTGTTCAGCGCCGCCAGCAGATCGACCACTTCGGCGCCCCTGACCTCGCCGACCACGATGCGGTCAGGCCGCATCCGCAACGCCTGCCGGACGAGTTCGCGCACCGGGACTTCGCCGACGCCTTCGATGTTGGCGCACCGTGCGACCAGCTTGACCAGATGCGGATGCCGCGGCGCCAACTCGGCAGCATCCTCGACACACACGATCCGTTCGGTGGGCGGTACGGCGCCCAGCATCGCCGCCAACAAGGTTGTTTTACCGGCCCCAGTTCCACCACATACCAGGAAGGCCAACCGAGCGGCGATGATGTCGGCAATCAGTGCAGCGGCCCGGGGCCCGATCGCGCCCGTCGCGGTCAGGGCCGCCAAATCTTGAGTGGCCGGCCGCAATACCCGCAGCGACAAGCAAGTGCCTCCGGCGGCCACCGGCGGCAACACCGCGTGTAACCGCACCGCGAACCCTCCGGCGCCGATACCCGTCAGTTGGCCGTCTACCCAAGGCTGAGCGTCGTCCAGACGCCGACCGACAGCCAACGCCAGCCGCTGCGCCAACCGGCGCACCGCCGCCTCGTCGGCAAAACTAATCTGGCTGCGCCGCAAGCCGTTTCCATCGTCGACCCACACCGCATCGGGTGCGGTGACCAAGACATCGGTGGTGCCGTCCGCGCACAGCAACGGTTCGAGGATGCCGGCACCGGTCAGTTCGGTCTGGAGCACCCGAAGATTGGTGAGAACCTCGGTGTCCCCGAGCATCCCGCCCGACTCGGCCCGGATCGCGGCGGCCACCACGCTGGGCCGCAGCGGGGCGGATTCGGATGCCAGCCGCTCGCGCACACGTTCAATCAGTGAGCCGCTCACGCCGCCCTGCCGATCTGCGGAGACCCCGCACGCGGCAGTACGGCGAGCACCCGGCGAGCCGCCACCGCGAGCGCAGATCGCCGTCCTAACCGCAGACCACCGCGTTCCAACTGCTCGGCGAGTTGCGGCTCAGCTTTCATCGACGCCAGCAGCGGCAGGCCGGTGATATCGGCGACCTCGGCTGCCCGTAGTCCCCCCGGTGACGGGCCCCGCACGACCAACCCGAGGTTGGGATTGATCGCTGCCAGCACCGGAGCCATCGCCGCGGTCGCCGCGCACGCCCGCACATCGCAGGGGCTGACCACGACGACGAGATCAGCGGCGTCCAGCGCGGCTTGCGTCGCATCGGTGAGGCGACGGGGAAGATCGCAGACCACGGCGACTCCCCCGCGGCGCCCGGCATCGAGAACGGCATCCACCGGCGCGCCGTCCAGCTCGTACCCGCGCCGAGTGCCAGACAGCAAACTGATTCCGCGGTGTCGCGGCAGGGCCTCGCGCACGGCTGACCAGTTGAGCCGTCCGCCCTGCAACGCCAAATCGGGCCACCGCAAGCCCGGTGTTGTCTCGCCGCCCACCAGCAGATCGATGCCGCCGCCCCACGGATCGAGGTCCACCAGGAGCGCGTCGGTGGCGGCCTGCGCCAGAGCGACCGCGAGCAAAGAGGCGCCGGCCCCACCGCAGCCCCCGATGACGGCGACGACTTCGCCGCGCAGCCCGTCCTCACGCGCCGATTCACCGGCTTCGGTGAGCTCGCGGATCAATTCCCGCTCTTGCTCGGGCAGCCTGAGCACATGCTGAGCACCGACCGTGACGGCCGCCGCCCACGTCGCCGTCACGGGTTCGGCGACGGTCAACACGCTGACGTGAGCACGCCGGGGCAGCGCCGAATGCCCACACCGATCCGCCGCCGCCTCGTCGAGCACCACAGCCGCGGCCGCCGACCAGGTCTTCCGACTCACCGCAGACCCGCCGCCGACATGAACCACCCGAACACCGACAGCGGCAGCCACCCGGTCCAACTCGTCGCGCAATTCCGAGTCCGCCAACAGCGCCAACACGCCCGCGGAACCCGCCACTGTGGTGCGGGTAGTGCTAGTCACCCACCTACCTTGCTGGGCCGAGACGTTGGGACACCAGTCCCAAAGGCGGATTTGTGGATGGAGACGCATGTGTGCACAAACGCGGCGGCCGGCGGCTCACTCAGCGTATGGATGACACGATCCCCGCAACGCGTGGGACGCCGCGCTACCTATCGCCGAGTAAATACTTACCCCAGAAAAGGGACGACCCCCGCCAGGGGGGGAGGAGGCGAGGGTCGTCGTGTATCAGCCCCGGGGGGTCGGGCTGATACACCCTCGGCTCAGGCCGAGTACTGCTTACTATACACATGACAATACGCACTAACGCAAGTAGCTGTTCCATCGAAAAACACGTTGAGCCGCAAAAACACCGCAAGGTCGCAGCCTTGTTGGACCACCGGCCTATGCTGGGTCGGTGACCGTCTTCGACCCGGCCGCGCAGCAGCAAACCTCACCGGAAACAGCGGCACCCACCACCCCCCGCGCCCGCACCGCCGCCTTCTTCGATCTGGACAAGACGATCATCGCCAAGTCCAGCACCCTGGCGTTCAGCAAACCGTTCTTCAACCAGGGGCTACTCAACCGCCGCGCCGTGCTCAAGTCCAGCTACGCCCAGTTCATCTTCCTGCTCTCCGGGGCCGATCATGACCAGATGGACCGGATGCGTGCCCACATGACCAACATGTGCACCGGTTGGGACGTGGCCCAGGTCAAGTCGATCGTCAACGAAACGCTGCACGACGTAGTGACGCCACTGGTGTTCGCTGAAGCCGCGGACCTGATAGCCGGCCACAAGCTGTGCGGCCGTGACGTCGTGGTGGTCTCTGCGTCCGGAGAAGAGATCGTCGCGCCGATCGCCCGGGCGCTAGGCGCTACCCATGCGATGGCGACCCGAATGGTCGTCGAGGACGGTAAGTACACCGGCGACGTGGCGTTCTACTGCTACGGCCAGGGCAAGGCGCAAGCGATCCGCGAGTTGGCTGCCCGCGAGGGCTACCCGCTGGAACACTGCTACGCCTACTCCGACTCGATCACCGACCTGCCGATGCTCGAGGCCGTCGGCCACCCCAGTGTGGTCAATCCCGATCGTGGCTTGCGCAAAGAAGCCATCGAGCGTGGTTGGCCCGTGCTGGTGTTCTCCCGGCCGGTGTCGCTGCGCGACCGAATTCCGGCACCGTCGGGTGCCGCGATCGCAACTACCGCCGCGGTGAGCATCAGTGCGCTGGCCGCCGGCGCGGTTACCTACTCGTTGCTGCGCCGCTTCGCGTTTTAGGGCTGGCTGGGGCCCGACCACCCCAACAGACCGAAGTGGGCAGAGTCCCCGGCTGACAGCAAACGTGTTAAGCCCGGGATCCGATCCAGCTTCGCAACATTCGCAGAATTGGGCCTTGCTGTGCTAAGGGTCTAGTAGTACAAAGGAACCACGGAAGCCCGGTGAGGCCTAGGTCGAGATCCGGAAGAGAAGGTTCGATCTCCCGATCCGGGCACCCAGCACGGTTCTCGGCACCCACGCGGAGACATAGCCGCGGTAATGGCAGAAGTGTTGCGGGCCTGCGTAATTGCGAAAAGCGGAAGGTGTCGACGCCCTTTGGGTGGGGTTGCAACCGGAAGCGTCGCAAGATCGCCGAGGCCACCCACGCAGCCCAAAAATGCACGCTTGGTAACCGGGTTCCGTGTTAGCGGGCGGCGGGCCGAATACTTCGGAACGCCGTCCGCTTTACATTTCTCCGAACAAATTTTCCGGCGCGGATTCGAGGTCCGCCGGCTACGGGTTCGGTAGCGACTCGGCGATCGACAGAGCCTCGTGCGCACCAGCTTGCATCGCCAGGCAGCACAACACCAGCCAGGCCCCCACACCGTCCGGCGTGCCGTCGGCGAATCCGCGCGCAGCATTGCGATAACCCGCGGGCTGGCGCATCCAACTCACCTCGGGCACACCCAATCCGTGTGGATCCAGCCCGCTGGCGATCGTCACCAGCCGCGACACCGCGCGGGCCACCACGCCGTCCGCACTGCCAAACGGCTTCAGCGTCAGCAGTTCTCCGTGTGCGACCGCGGCAACCACCGGCGCCGGCACCCGCGTGCGGCCCGTCACCAAACCCGCCAGCAACTCCAAACGCGGCCCAACCTGAGCATCGGCCCGCGGGCGACCCAGCCGATCGTCGTCGACCTGGTCAGCCGCCGCCAGCATGTGCAGACGGGCCAGCGCCTGCAACGGCGCCCGCTGCCATATCCCGACCAGGGGGCCCCCGCCACCTTCTAGCGCCTGAGCCACCCGCATCGCTCCGCCGAACACCGGATCGCTGACCTGCGCGGTCTCCGCTAAATCGTCCAGTCGCACGGGACCGCCATCGAGTACCGACGAGGCGCGTGCCGCCCGCAATGCCGCTTCGGCCGCAGTCACCGGCCAGCCCCGCAGGTTGGCCCGGTGGCGATGGGCCCGACCCAGCGCGTCGCGCGCCGCGTCGCTGGCCTCAGCGACGCCGGGGAGCTCCATCAGCGGGGCCAGCGGGTCAGCCTTCACAGGTAGTCAACCTATCTCCGGCGATGCCGGCGCACGTGGAATGGCCTCCAGCAACTGGCGGGTGTACTCGTGGCCGGGCCGGGTGAACAGCTCCTCGGCGGGCGCCTGCTCCACCACCCGGCCGGCGCGCATCACCAGGACGTCATCGGCGATTTGCCTGATCACCGCCAGGTCATGGCTGATGAACAAGTAGGCCAGGCCCAGTTCGGCCTGCAGATCGACCAGCAGCTCCAATATCTGCGCCTGCACCAGGACGTCGAGCGCCGAGACCGCCTCGTCGCAGACCAGCACCTCGGGCCGCAGTGCCAGCGCGCGGGCGATCGCGACCCGTTGCCGTTGACCACCCGACAGCTCACGGGGTAGCCGCCCTAACACCGACGACGGCAGCGCCACCTGGTCGACGAGGTTGTGCACCGCCTGCTCGCGCTGCTTGCGGTCACCGACCCGGTGGATCCGCAACGGTTCCTCGATGGCGCGGAACACCGAGTACATGGGATCTAGGCTGCTGTAAGGGTTCTGGAACACTGGCTGCACCCGTCGGCGGAAAGCCAACGCCTTATCCCGGTCCAATGCGTCGTCGATCTGGGTGCCGTCGAAAACAACTGCGCCCGAGGTGGGTTGCAGCAGACCGAGCACCATCCGCGCCAGGGTTGTTTTTCCCGAACCCGACTCGCCGGCGATTGCCAGAGTGCTCGCCCGGCGCAGCCGAAACGACACGGCGTCGACGGCGCAAAACTCCCCCCGCCGCCACGGCGCCCCGCGCGACTCGCGGTAGACCTTGGTCAGTTCCGAGGCGACGAGAACGTTCTCGGAGATGTCCGGCAACTCGGCGCCTTGGGCATCGCTGGCCGGCCGCGACCGGGCTCGGGCCGAACTCCTGACCGTCAGCGACGGGGCCGCGGCCACCAACCGCCGGGTGTACTCGTGTCGCGGGTTTTGCAGGATTGCCCGCGCCGCGCCGGATTCCACCACCAATCCGCGATGGACGACAACGATGGACTCGGCCCGTTCGGCGGCCAGCGCCAAATCGTGGGTGATCAGCAGCAGCGCGGTACCCAGTTCCTCGGTGAGCCGCTGCAGATGGTCGAGTACCTGCCGCTGTACGGTGACGTCCAGCGCGGAAGTCGGCTCGTCGGCGATCAGCAGCCGCGGACGGCCCGCCAACCCGATGGCGATCAGCGCACGCTGACACATGCCGCCCGACAGCTGATGCGGGTACTTGCCCGCTTGTTTCGCCGGGTCCGGCATCCCGGCCTCGGCGAGCAGTTCCACCGCCCGTCGTCGCGCCTGGCGGCCGTGTGTGTTGGCCCGCAACGCTTCTGCGATCTGGAAGCCGACTTTCCAGACGGGGTTGAGGTTGGTCATCGGGTCTTGGGGTATATAGCCGATGGCACGGCCCCTGATCGACCGCAACGCCCGGCGGTCGGCCGCGGTGATGTCGAGTCCGTCGAAAACAATGCGCCCGCCGGTAATTCGTCCGCCGGGGGGAAGCAGCCCAAGGATCGCAGCGGCTGTGGTGGATTTCCCCGATCCCGATTCACCCACGACGGCGACGGTCTGACCGGGCAGGACGCTTAGATCCACGCCGCGCACCGCGGGGGGCTGGCTGCCGAACCTGACTTCCAGGCCTTCGACCGACAACAGCGGCGATGCTGTTGAGCTCATGCCCGCCATGCCCGCGATGCCGGATCCAGGGCGTCGCGTAAAGCGTCACCCATCATCATGAAGGCCAGCACCGTAATCGCCAGTGCGCCGGCGGGATAGAAGAGTATGGGCGAGCCCGACCGCAGCCGCGTCTGCGCGAGGTTGATATCGCCGCCCCAGGACACCACCCACGACGGCAGTCCGACCCCGAGGTAGGACATCGTGGCCTCGGTGACGATGAAAAGACCCAGGGCGATGGTGGCCATTGCGATGACCGGACCTAAGGCGTTGGGCAGCGCGTGTCGTAGTAGGATTTGAAATCTGGTCAGCCCCAGTGCTTTAGCTGCAAGCACATAGTCGCTGGCTCGCACCTCCATCACTGCGCCACGGGCGATCCGGGCTACCTGCGGCCAGCCGAACAACGCCAGGATGGCGATCACCGTCCACACCGTGCGGTGGTGCATGACTTGCATGAGCACGATGGCGGCCAGCAGCAGTGGCAATCCGAAGAACACGTCGGTGATGCGGGAGACTACGGCGTCGACCCAGCCGCCGTAGAAGCCGGCCAGCGCGCCCAGCGCCCCGCCGACAACGAACACGACCAGGGTGGCCCCCAGGCCCACGGTGACCGAGGCCCGCGCACCGTAGACGGTGCGCGCGTAAATGTCGTGGCCCTGCAAGTCGGTGCCAAACCAGTGAGCGGCCGACGGAGGAAGCAGGCTCTGGCCGGGATCGGCATAGGTCGGATCGGCTCCGGTGAACAACGCCGGAAACATCGCGACGACAAGGATAAACAGAATCAGCAGGGCGGCGACGACGAACTTCGGGCGTCGGCGCAGTTCACGCCAAGTCTCGCGCCAGAATCCACTTCTGGCTGCTATCTGCTCAGCCATACCGGATCCGCGGGTCCAGCGCCGCATACAGCAGGTCCACCATCAAGTTGGTGAGCAGATAGATTAGCACCAGCACCGTCACTATCGACACCACCGTCGGGGCCTCTTGCCTGGTGACAGCTTGATACAGCACACCGCCGACACCGTGGATGTTGAAGATGCCTTCAGTCACAATGGCCCCGCCCATCAGCGCCCCCAGATCGGCCCCGAGGAAAGTCACTACCGGGATCAGCGAGTTGCGCAGAATGTGCACCGTCACCACCCGGGGCCGTGACAACCCTTTGGCGGCGGCGGTGCGGACATAGTCGGCGTGCGCATTGGCGGCCACCGCGGATCGGGTCAACCGCACCACGTAGGCGAATGACACAGAGCCCAGGACCATTCCGGGTAACAGCAGACGCGCAAAAGTCGCCCTTTCGCCCACCGTGACCGGTGCGATGCCCAGCCGGACCCCGAACAGGAACTGGGCCAGAAAGCCCAGTACGAAAATCGGGATCGCGATGATGATGAGTCCGGTGATCAGCACGGTGGAATCGAAGATCCCACGTGTGCGCAGGCCGGCGATCACTCCGAATCCGATGCCCAGCACCGCCTCCACGGCCAGCGCGATCACCGCCAGCCGGAGGGTGACCGGAAACGCATGTGCCAGAACGTCACTGACCGGCAGCCCGGAATAGGCGCGGCCCAAGTCGCCACGCAGAACGCCCCCCAGGTAGCGCAGGTACTGCAGTATGAACGGATCGTCGAGGTGGTAGCGGGCACGCAGCTGTGCGGCCACTGCAGGAGTCAGCGGCCGGTCCCCCGCCATCGCGGCCACCGGGTCACCAGGCAGCAGGAAGACCATGCCGTAGATCAGCAGCGTCGCACCGAGGAAAACGGGCACCATGACGGCGATCCGGCGCGCGATGTACCAGCCCATCGCCTCAGGCCTTGACGATGTTCTCGTAGTCGGGCAGACCGTTCCAGGTGACGTGCACGCTGCTGACCTGCGGCGACCATCCGACCACGCTGACGTAGTCCCAAAGCGGAACAACGGGCATGTCGTGCAACAAGATTCGCTGCGCGTCGTTGGCCAGCACATCCGCTTGCTGTAGGTTGGGCGCGGCTTCGGCCGCCGCCAGCGCTGTGTCGAACTTCCGGCTGGAGTAGTCGACGTCATTTGATCCGGCCCCGGTGGCAAACAGTGGGGCAAGGAACTCGATCATCGACGGGTAGTCGCCTTGCCACCCGGCGCGAAAGGCGGTCGCGATGGTGCGGTTGGTGATCTGGGTGCGGAAACCGGCGAAGGTAGGCTGCGGCGCGCCGACCGCGTCGATGCCCAGGACGTTCTTGATGCTGTTAGCCACGGCGTCCACCCACTCCTGGTGGCCGGCGTCGGCGTTGTAAGCGATCGCGTACCGGCCGCTCCACGCCGAGATCGCGTTGGCTTGCGACCAGAGTCGCCGCGCTTGGTCGGGATTGAAGTCCAACGCGTCACTGGCCGCCAGGGTCGGGTCGAATCCCGGCAACGACCGGGCGGTGAAATCGTGTGCCGGACTGCGGGTGCCGACGAAGATCTGCTGGCAGATTTGCGGTCGGTTGATGGCAGCCGACAACGCGAGGCGGCGCAGCCGGCCTTCCTCGCCGCCGAAATGCGGCAGCCGCAACGGGGTATCGAGGCTCTGGTTTATCGCTGCGGGCCCGGCGGTGACGTTATCGCCGAGGTCGCGCTTGTAGATCGGTAATGCGCTGGGCGGAATCGTGTCCAGGACGTCGAGATTGCCCGACAGCAGATCGGCGTACGCGGTGTCCAGATTGGCGTAGAACTCGAACCTCAGGCCCTTGTTGTAGGGCTTGCGGTTGCCGTGGTAGTCAGGGTTGGGCCTCAGGTCGATCTTGACGTTGTGCTCCCAGGCCGGCTCGCCTGGACTGTCGGCGAGTTTGTACGGGCCGTTGCCGATCGGGTTGCGGCCAAACGCGGCCATGTCCCTGAATGCCGCAACCGGCAGTGGATAGAACGCGTTGTGGCCCAATCGCAACGTGAAATCGATGGTAGGCGCCTTCAACCGAACCGTGAACTCGAGATCGTTGACCACCTGCAGCCCGGACATGGTGGTGATTGTCGGCTTCGGTGCTGCGACCTCGTCGAACCCGTCGATCGGACTGAAAAAGCTTTGCTGCAGTTGGGCATTGGTACTCAGGGCCCCATAGTTCCACGCGTCGATGAACGAGTGGGCCGTCACCGGCGACCCGTCGGTGAACTTCCAGCCCGGTTTGAGAGTGATGCGGTAATTGATGTTGTCGGTGGTCTCGATCGACTGGGCGATCTCCGCCGACGGTTTGCCGGCGGCGTCATAGGACATCAGGCCGGCAAAGAGCCGATCGACGATCCGCCCGCCATTGCTGTCGTTAGTACTGGTCGGGATCAGCGGGTTCGGGGGTTCCCCGCCGTTGACCATCACCAGATCAGGGCTCAGGACGCCGCCCCCACAACCGGCCAGGCAGCCGGCCAAGATTCCGGCAGCAATGACGGCCCGCGCGGCCCGCACC
>DATJBA010000169.1:0-6056 GCA_035515675.1 Mycobacterium sp. | reverse complement strand
TCCCGAAGTGATTAACGTGGGCCAGGTGAATGAACGACACCGCACCCTGTTGCTGATGCGGCATGCGAAGTCGTCGTACCCGCCGGGTGTCGCCGACCACGACCGGCCTTTGGCACCTCGCGGGGTCCGGCAGGCTGGGCTGGCCGGTGCCTGGTTGCGCGCCAACGTGCCCGTCATTGACGAGGTGCTGTGTTCCACGGCGACGCGTGCCCGGGAGACCTTGGCACGCAGCGGTATCGATGCACCGGTGCGATACACCGAACGCCTGTATGACACCGCCCCCGGCACGGTGATTGAGGAGATCAACAAGGTTACCGACGAGGTCACGACCTTGCTCGTCGTCGGTCACGAGCCGACGATCTCTGCCGTGGTGCTGGCCCTGGCCGGCGACGACGGTACCGACGCCGTAGCCGTCGAACGTATTTGGGCAAAATTCCCAACATCGGCGATCGCCGTGCTGTCCGTACCCTGCGACTGGAAAGGTCTCGAAGCAGGCCGAGCCGCGCTGATCGGCTTCCAAGTTCCGCGCTGAGGCCCGATCGCGCGGCTCTCCCCCGCAAGCGGGGGGACCCTCACCTCACCCCGTCCCCCGCAAGCGGGTGGGGGCACCTCCCTCTGGGGGCGTACCCCCAGCGCGGGCTGCATCGTCGCCGCGCGGAGCCGGTCTACGAGTTGGTGGCCAGCGTAAGCTCCATGAGCTTGATGGCCTGCCCACAGGCATCGATGCCGGGCGCCTGAGGGTTGATCCACCAGCCGACCACTCCCGCTGCGTCGCTCGCCACTCCGCACGCGCCGTTCGCGTCATCCGGGTGCATCACAATCGAGTCGATGCCCGCGATTGAACGGCTCTCGATCTTGTACTTCAGAAATTCGGCGACCTTGCGCTCGTTGCCGAGGCTGCCCTGTTCGAACCAGAAACGGGTGATGTCGATCAGACCCGCCGGGTTGGCCGCCTGCCACCGGCAGATCGCGCCGACAAACGTGCTCTGAATGTCGAGCGGATCGGCACCAACCGTCTTGGCCAGGATGTCGCTGGTCAGGACCTCACATTCCTTGAGCAGGTTCGGGTACTGCTGCAGGGAATTGTTGTTGCGCGGAGTGCTGCCCGCTCCCGCCTTGACCGCGGTGCCCCCAACCGACCTCGAACAACCGGTCAACACCAACAGCGTGACAATCAATACCGTTGCACCGGCACGGAGGCTTCTTCTGCCCGGGGAACCTTGACGCATCGAGGCGATCATTTCGCGTTCGCAATCGACTGACGGGCCAGTTCTTTGGCCACGTCGCACGGCGGCGGGAACGGCTTCTGACTGAAGCTGACCGACCATTCGATGAAGTCGTCCTGAAACTGGATGCCCACTTCGCACAGCGAGTCACCCAAGTTGGGCTCGTTACCCACGGCGATGAAACCGCTGTGGCCGTTGATGTTGATGTCATCGACGCTCGCGCGCGACAGCTCCTCTGTCTTGCGTTCACGCCCGATCGGGCTGCCACGATACCAGGAAAAGGAGAAGTGCGGGCCGAGAATACCGCCGCCCGCCAGCCACTGGCACCCCACGGAGTTCCGGGCGGTGTTGACCAGCCCAGTCACCTTGGTCAGGTCCGACACCGTCTGATCGCTGATGCCACCGCACTGCCGGAACATCGGCCCGTGGCGGCCCTCCGCGTTCTCCGGCGCCGACGATGCCGTCGCTCCCGGTTTGTTGCCGCCGGAATCGGAGCACGCCGCAACCGAAGGGATCAGGATCGTCAAGGCCGCCGCCGCAAAGGCCAGCGCTGTCACGTTACGCCGCACCGCTACCCTGCTCTTCCTGAGCCTGCTGCTGGTCCACACGATGCACTGTAGCGGCAGCCCAGCGGGTCAACCACCGCCGTGCCACCTGAGCAGGCATTTCAATCCGCTTGACGGATACGGTACGGGCACGGAAACCATGCGGCGGTGGTGGCGACTGCGGCGCGTGCCATGTGCGACAGTTACCAAATGCTCCTGGCACTGCTGCGCCAGTACATCCGGCCGTACCGCCGGCTGGTCGCGGTGCTGATGGTGCTGCAGCTGGTTAGCACCATGGCATCGTTGTACCTGCCGACGGTCAACGCCGCGATCATCGACGACGGCGTCGCCCAGGGCGACACCGTCACCATCGTCAGGCTCGGCATGGTGATGCTAGGGGTCACGGGATTCCAGGTGTTGTGCTCGGTCGGCGCCACCTACGTCGGCTCGCGGACCGGTATGGGCTTCGGCCGCGACCTGCGCTCAGCGATGTTCGAACACATCACCACCTTCTCCGAGCCCGAGGCCGCCCGATTCGGCGCGCCGACGCTGTTGACGCGCAGCACCAACGACGTCCGACAGATCCAGTACCTGGTCCAGATCGCCGGCACCGTGCTGGTTACCGCGCCGATCATGTGCATCGGCGGAATCGTCATGGCCATCCACCAGCAGGCCGCGCTGACGTGGCTGCTGCTGGTCAGCGTTCCGATCATGGCGGTGACCAATTACTGGATCATCTCGCACATGCTGCCGCTCTTCCGCCGCATGCAGAGCCTGATCGACGGCATCAATCGGGTGATGCGCGACCAGCTGTCGGGCGTCCGGGTGGTCCGCGCCTTCGCGCGCGAACAATTTGAGCGTGACAGGTTCGCCCGGGCCAATGTCGCGCTGTCGAACACCGCGCTGAACGCGGGTAACTGGCAAGCGCTAATGCTGCCGGTGACCACGCTGACCGTCAACGTATCCAGCGTCGCGCTGATCTGGTTCGGTGGGCTGCGCATCGATCGCGGCCAGATGCAGGTCGGCTCGCTGACCGCCTTCCTGGCCTACTTCACCCAGATCCTGATGGCGGTGTTGATGGCGACGATGACACTGGTGGTGCTGCCCCGAGCATCCGTGTGCGCCGAACGGATCACCGAAGTGCTCTCCACCCGCGCCGCGGTCGACAACCCGCAGAGCCCCAAGTTCCCGGCAGGTGGGATCAGCGGCGCGGTGCGCTTGGACGGCGCGACATTCGCCTATCCGGGCGCTGACCGCCCTGTGTTACAAGACATCTCGTTGAGCGCGCTGCCCGGCACCACCACCGCGATCGTCGGCAGCACCGGTTCGGGCAAGTCGACGCTGGTGTCGCTGATCTGCCGGCTCTACGACGTAACCGCCGGCGCCGTTCTGGTCGACGATGTCGACGTCCGCGATTACCACACCGAGCGGCTCTGGTCGGCGATCGGGCTGGTCCCCCAGCGCGGCTACCTCTTCTCCGGCACTCTCGCGGACAATCTGCGCTGCGGCGCGGCCCCCAACCAGGTGATCACCGACGAGGAGATGTGGGAAGCATTGCGAGTGGCCGCCGCCGACGGATTCGTGCGAGCACACGATGACGGGCTGCAAATGCGCGTCGCCCAGGGCGGAATCAACTTCTCGGGTGGACAACGGCAACGGCTGGCCATCGCCCGGGCGGTCATCCGCCGCCCTGCCGTCTATCTATTCGACGACGCGTTCGCCGCGCTCGATGTGCACACCGATTCACGGGTGCGTGCATCGCTGCGAGAGATATCGGGCGACGCCACAATCATCGTTGTCACGCAACGAATTTCGACTGCCGCCCAGGCCGACCAAGTGATCGTCGTCGATAACGGGAAACTGGTGGGTTCGGGCACTCACGAATCGCTGCTAACCGACTGCGCCACCTATGCAGAGTTCGCTGACTCGCAGTCGGTGAGCGCCGGAGTCAGGGGCACGCAGTGACCGCGGCGATCAACAGGCCGACTCGCGGGGTGGCCCCCGCCCCTGCCGCACGGTCCCGCGACTTCTGGGGTTCGGCGGCCCGGCTGGTGAAACGGCTTGTGCCGCAACGAAGGCTGAGCATTACGGTGATCACGCTGGGCATCACTGGCACAGCGATCGGCGTCATCGTTCCGCGGATCCTTGGCCACGCCACCGATCTGCTATTCAACGGCGTCATCGGGCGAGGACTCCCCGCCGGAATCACCAAGGCGCAGGCCGTCGCCGCAGCCCGGGCCCGCGGCAACAACGCCTTCGCCGACTTGCTGTCAGGGACGAATGTGGTGCCGGGCCGAGGTGTGGACTTCGCCGCAGTGTCAAGAACACTGACACTGGCGCTGGCGCTGTACCTGGTTGCCTCGCTGCTGATTTGGGCACAAGCCCGGCTGCTCAACGTCACCGTGCAGCGCACCATGGTGGCGCTGCGTTCCGATGTCGAAGACAAGATTCACCGGCTACCGTTGTCTTACTTCGATGGGCGCCAACGCGGTGAGCTGCTGAGCCGGGTCACCAACGATATCGACAACGTCCAATCGTCACTGTCGATGACGATCAGCCAGCTGCTGACGTCAATTCTGACCGTGGTGACGGTGCTGGCGATGATGGTGTCCATCTCGCCGCTGTTGGCCCTGATCACTTTGCTGACGGTGCCGATGTCACTGTTGGCGACGCGGGCGATCGTGCGACGTTCGCAGCGCCTGTTCGTGGCCCAATGGACCAGCATCGGACGCCTCAACGCCCATATCGAGGAGACCTACAGCGGGTTCACAGTGGTCAAGACGTTCGGTCACCAGGCCGCAGCGCGTGAGCAGTTCCGCAGCTTCAACGACGACGTCTACCGGGCCAGTTTCGGCGCCCAGTTCTTCTCCGGCCTCCTGCCACCGGCGACGACCTTCATTGGCAACCTCGGCTACGTTGCGGTCGCCGTGGTGGGCGGACTGCAGGTGGCCATCGGGCAGATCACCCTCGGCAGTATCCAGGCTTTCATTCAATATGTGCGGCAGTTCAACGCACCGCTGAGCCAGGTGGCCGGGATGTACAACACGCTGCAATCCGGGGTGGCCAGCGCCGAGCGGGTGTTCGACCTGCTCGACGAGGCCGAGGAATCGCCGGACGCCGAGCTGCTATTGCCGCGGCCCAACGGCCAACGCCCACTAGACGACCATGCGGCGCAAACCGGGCACGCAAACCTAAGCGGACGTGTCGAGTTTCAGCACGTGAGCTTTGCTTACCGCCCAGACACCCCGGTGATCGAAGACCTGTCGATGGTGGCTGAACCGGGTAGCACGGTGGCGATCGTCGGGCCGACCGGAGCGGGCAAAACCACGCTGGTGAACCTGCTCATGCGGTTCTATGACGTCGATTCCGGCCGAATCCTTGTCGACGGGGTCGATATCACCACGGTGAGCAGGCAGTCGCTGCGATCGCGAATCGGCATGGTGCTGCAGGACACCTGGCTGTTCGACGGGACGATCGCGGAGAACATCGCCTATGGGCGGCCAGAGGCCAGTGAAGACGAGGTGGTGGAGGCCGCCAAGGCGGCCTATGTCGACGGGTTTGTGCACACACTGCCAGCCGGCTACCAGACAAGGGTCAGCGGAGACGGCGCCAACATCAGCGCCGGCGAGAAGCAACTCATCACCATCGCACGCGCGTTTCTTGCCCGCCCGCAGCTGTTGATCCTGGACGAGGCGACCAGCTCGGTCGATAGCCGCACCGAAGCCCTTATTCAGCGCGCCATGTGCGAGCTTCGCCAGGATCGAACGAGTTTCATTATTGCGCACCGCCTTTCGACTATCCGCGATGCCGATCGCATTCTGGTGGTCGAGGCCGGCCGGATCGTTGAACAAGGCAACCACGCCGAACTACTGGCCCGGCGGGGTGCCTACTACGCGATGACTCAGGCCTAAGCCCCGTTAGGCCCGAAGTCGCTCGTCTTGAGGAATCATCGCCTCTTCCACCCGCCGGAACGTCTCGGCGATGTCGCCGAGCGCCGACACCGCCGCGTGCATAAATATTTGGTCGTGCCTGGGTGCGCTAGCCGCCGTCTCCAGTAGCTTCTTGGCGTTGGGTTCTCGCAGCGAATTCGGTCCAACGCAGCGCCTTTTCGCGCAAATCGAGAAGCTCCCGATGGAGCGCCTTCTGCTCCTCGAGTGGAATGCGGCCCATGACGCCGAACAGTTCGCCGCATTCGGCAACGTGGGCCTCCATCAACTCCGCGGCTTGCAGCAGGGTGTGACGTTCGGCTTCGGTCAACGCCGCACCTTCTGGCAACTCCGCAAGG
>DATJBA010000168.1:0-3458 GCA_035515675.1 Mycobacterium sp. | reverse complement strand
CTGGCGTATCCATGGCGGTAGTCGCCCGCGCGTTGAACCGCTGACGGTTCCCGACCTTTCTCGCCGCCGCCGTCGTCGCGCGCAACGCCGCGCCTAGCCCGTAGTTCCCCCTGGCCTGGTCATGTTTTGGGGTGTGACCTGGGGTTTGTGCGCCATGAGCGCGGAGAGGAGTTCTATGTAGGGAGTCTTCTTGAAGCGGTGTTCTGCAAGAGATGAAGGTTTTTGCCCTTCGGAGTCGCTGGTCGGGCGGAGGCTTCAAACCGCCACATGCTGCGTTGGCGTGTGTCCCGAACGTGGAAGGGAGTTCGATGTAGGTAGAGCTTTCTGAAGCGGTGCTGTGCAGGAGATGGAGGATTGTCGGCCCTTCGGAGTCGCCCTGTGGGGGGAGGCTTCAAACCACCACATGCTGCGGGAGTGGTGACGCGATCGTGGTGAGCGATGTGGAAAAGGCGCACGAGATGCGTCAGGTGGGGATCGGGAAGGCGAGCGCAAGCGATTCGCTGCTGACGTGTCGAAACAGCAACAGATGACATCGAAACCGGGGTGTGCCAACGGTTCCGGGATGAGCCTGGCGGGTGCCCGCTTATTGGCCAGGCGGTGTCCGGCATGAAGGCGACGCGAGCCCGGTCTGCGGCTCTTGCATGGAACGGGAGGAGGCCGGGTTCGACACTGCCCGTTCGGATTTTCCGGGTGGGCGAGAGGGAGTAGCCCGCGCTTGGCGTGGGTGTGAGTACCGTTGCGGGTCCGGCTGGCGGACCGGCTCGTATTCTCTGAACTAAACATATGTTCGATGTCTGGTTAGTTTCGGGATTCGACTGAGAAGGTTGGAATTCCGAGGTCTGTTGCTGTTTCTGGTGTGCTGCAGCGGTTTTCGATTTGGATGAGTTTTTCTTCGGTGCCGGCGAGGCTGACTTGGAGACCTTCGACTTCCCCGCGCCAGCCATGGCGTTCGGCTTCGGCTATGCGGCCTTTGAGGTTGTCGCGGATCTCAACGAGACGATCATGTTGTGCTGGGTCTGGCCAGAGTAAAGCGCAACGGACGCAGGCGTGTTCGTGAATGCAGGGCGTCCCGAACGCGCGCCCGCAGGTGCCGATGGAGACCTTGCGTCGTTCGAAGTGGCCAAGGAACTGCTGCCATTCAGCGTCGGTGGGCTGGCGGTATTCCTCGGTGGGGCGCAGCGCACGGCGGCGGGCGAGGAACGCCAGGTGAGCGGTGATGGCCTCGTCGGGGTAGACCGCCTTGTATCGCATGGTAACGCCGATGTCGCGGTGTCCGGCGATGACTTGGGCGATGTGCGGTGGGAGACCGTTGAGGACGGAGTCGGTGATGAACATGCGGCGGAAGTCGTGTGGGGCGAAGCGCAGTGGTTGGCCGGCGGCGTCGGTCAGCCCTGTGTGGGCGACGGCTTCGTCGAGCAGTCGGCCGACGAAATCTGGGCCGAGCGAACGTGTTTCTGATCTGGATCGCCGTTGGAAGAGTAGCGGGGACGGCGGTAGCCAGACCAGTTCGTGGCTGTCGCGAGCACGGACGAGCGGGATGGTCCCGTTGGCGCCGCGGACGCGGCAGATGACGGCGCTGAGCACGTCGGCCAGCTCCGGGTCGACCACGAGAAGTCGTTCTGTGTCGGTCTTGGAAGGGGCGATCTGCAGTAGCGGCACCAGTTCGCCGGTGCTGGGCAGTCGGTACTGAATCAGGCTGTGGTGGCTGAGTTCAAGCAGTTCCTCCACCCGGATGCCGGTGTGGCGCAACACCTCGATGAGCGCCCATGCCCAGAATGCGTGTTCCTCGTCGAGGTTGAGTAGTCGTGGTTTGCCGGTGTCGGGGTCGGTTGCCCAGACGTTGTCCGGGGCCGCAGTGGGCCGGTCGATCCTGGTCAGGGTCTTTCCGGCAGCGGTGAACTCCTTGCCGGGCCGGGTCTGTTGCCCGGCGTGCAACAACTGCTGGGACTCGCGACGCCACCGGTCGGCGGCTTGGGCCAGCACGGGTAGCACGGGCAGCCGTTCGCGGGTGCGGCTGTCCATGCGGGCCTTGCGGCGGCGAAGGAACTTGCGGCGGACCAGGTCCTGCTGGCTGATCGGGCACGGTGCCACCCACACACCCCACCGGATCGGGTCGTCGAGCCCCCATTGGGCTAGATCGAGGTAGAACGCCCGTACCGTGGCCAGCGTGTCGAGGTAGCCGAGGCGTTCGGATTCGACCTCGACGCGTTCGTCGCCGCGGGTGACGGTGGTGGTTTTGGTGCGCAACCGGCGTTTCCATGCGCCGGCGACCTCGCGTGGCAGCCGCAGCGAGTCGATGCCGCGATGATGCTGCTCAAGGTCATACCAGAAGCAGCGCACTAGGCGATATGCCAGGTCGACCAGCGTGGTGTAGTCGATCGCCGGTCGCCGTTCGGACAGGTAGGCCACGAGCAGGTCGCGGATCGGTCGGCACGCGATCGGGTAGCGGTCGACGAGTTGGGCGACCGAGCGTTGGCCGAGGCTGCGGATCTGGGCCAGAGTGGGCGTGTCCGCGTCGAGAACCCCTGCCTCCCGAAGCATTCGAATCGTCGCCGGCGCCGATTCCGCGCGGCCCCGCATGGCGTATTCGGTGTCGAGGATCTCCAGCACGTCGCCAACGGTGATGTCGGCCAGCATGCCGCCTTTGGCGGCGACGATCACCGCACAGCGAAACAGGATGTGGCCCACGGCATCGGGCGCGATCGCGCGTTCCTGCTCGCACAATCGGCGGAGTTGGTCGAAGCCCGCGCCGTCGCGCCCGTAGACCATGTTGCGGACCAGCTTGCGTTTCTTGCCGGCGGTCAACAGCCATGCCAGCGACGGTCGCACCGCATCCGCGCCGACCATGACCAGCAGCGAGCTGGTCATAAACCGCAACCGGCACTCGGAGCACTTTCCCTGGCGGCGAAGCCACTGCTCGGGATGTTGTGCCCAGTCCGCGCCGGCGGTGTCAGCGCCGCTGGCCATCCACCGCTGTTGCCAGGTTTGGCCGGGTTGGCCGGCGAGCCAGTCCAGCAGCAACGGCATGCCCCAGCGGCGGGCCTCCCGCACCCGCTGTGTCGGCAACTTGGCGGTCGCGGCGGCCACGATCCGATCCACTTCCCCACGATCGGCGCATGTGGCCGGCCAGTCCGTCCCGACCACACGGGCGGGATAGCGAGTTCGCCAATCCGGTTGGGCGGATGCTGATTTGAGCGATTCGGCGCCGACAGGGGTGGCGGTCCTCGCCGCGGGGATCGTTTCGACGATGGTCATGGACGCCTCCGGGCGAATAGCACGTCGAGCGTCTCGGGTCGATAACCCGCCGCCGCGGCCGGCGTGTGCTGCTCGGTGGCTCTGCGGGTCTGTTCGGCGTGGTGGGCCAGCACGCGTTCGATCACGTCCTCCTTGCGCGGGGTCAGGTAAATCTGCGTGGTGGTCAGCTGCACGTGCCCAAGCACGTACTGCACGTCGGTGAG
>DATJBA010000167.1:0-5158 GCA_035515675.1 Mycobacterium sp. | reverse complement strand
GGCCAGTTAGCCAACCAACCGTTATGACGGTTCATACACCGTGCCGGCCCGCCGGTCACGGTCTTCACCCGCCGACCGGAGCCCCCAAACAACGGTCACCCGAGGCATGCCTCGTCGGGCTGGGGCGAAGCCCCGGTTAGGTCTAAAGCAGTTTCGCGATGCCCACCTTTATCGTGTTCGGCCTGTTGCAGCTCATTTGCCGCCTGTTGAAGGTCGTTTCTCGCGGCGAACATGTGCTCTTGCAGCGCATACGCTGTTCCGGCGCCCAAGGTAGCGAAGATTCCCGCCAGCACAATGGCAGCAATGACTAGACGGGATTTAGACACGAACATGCGGACGAATCCTTTCGGTCGTTGCCAAAACCTCATCGATACATCGATAGGGGCTATCACGGGTCAATGGCGTGCGCCGGTCAAGTCGTGACCACGGCAAGGTCACCGCTTGTGGCCCAAGACTTCTCGAATGTAGCCAGCGAGACGTGTTCATCGCGACCGGTCTTGATGCCGCTGTCGTTGAGATGCACCACCGCGGCTTCGGTGTCGATTCCGGTGACCACGACGACGTGATCATCGACGGTACGGCTGCCGGGACTGTTCCAGAGAGTTTGGGCGTTGACGGCCGCGATCACCGGGCTCCGTCGGGCCAGAGCTTGCTCGAGCCCGCCGATTGTGGAGTGACTCAGCACGGACTTAATGCCATAGTGCGCCAACAGCGTTGGCAGATCCCTGACGTCGGTGCCCGCGCGGGGGCGATAGATCACTCCGTCGCCTGTGGTGCTGGCCGTGCTTTTGGCCACCGAGGTGATTTGCCGCTCGGTGGGCTCGTGGCCGGTGACCTCCCCGACCACGTCGGCGACCGCCATCTCCCCGCAATCACTGCTGTGCTGCAAGCGCCAAAAAGGCGCGGCACCAGCGGGGTCGCCGTACATCCCAGTCTGCTGGCTTGCGGGCGCGGTTGTCGAGACGGTCGTCAGGCGAGCTGAACGGACAGGTTCGACAGCGGCGGCCAATGCCACCAACGATGCTGCTGCGCTTCCGCAGACCAAGACAACCAGTCCGATCGTGCGCGACGCGGCGGCCACCGTGGTTGTGCAGGCGCCGTTCATCATGACTCCCTTCACCCCGCAGACGCGCGATCCGCATGCGTCCAGAGAAGGATCCGGGAAGATCCTTGCGGAAACCTTGCGTTGCAGCTCACCGCCATCTTTGCCGCTGGCCGTCTGCCTCGTCACAGCCGGCGATGAGCACCAGCGCACACCAGCCGATCGTGTCCGGTGCGCGTGCACGTCGGTGAAGCGCGGTACATGACTGGCTGCTGCGGTGTGATGTCGCGTGGTCGCCGAGCCGGTATGGGCATCGGTTACGGGGCGGGGAAGTTTTGAGGCGGTGCTGCAAGCCCGTCGGTCGTGGGGAAACAGGCCACCGGCGTGTCAGGCGACAAGCTCAATGTCAGCGTCGTGGCCATGGGATTGAGCGAGTCCCTCGTCGCACGTGATGAGCGGCGCCGCGAGTCCCTCGGCGAGCGCGACGTACATCCCGTCGGCCACCGTGTGGGTGTTCCGCAGTTGGTAGGCACGCTGGATGAAGGCCTTCGTCGGCCAACGCCGAACCGGCAGACTTTGGAAGTCGGCAACGGTGACCAGTCCTTCGTGGTCGCTGATCAGCCGGCGGATGACCGCGCGGCGGAACGCGCCGATCACTTCCACGTCGAAATGCGCAGGGGCGTGCACCGTCTCGCCGCGCAAGCGTTGGGCGACGGCGGCCCCGGGCCGCGTCGCAAGTACGAGCTCGACGGCCGCCGAGGCGTCCAACACGATCATTCGGATCGCGCTTCGTCCACCAGCTCAGCCGCGGTGACGCCGAGCTCGCGGCGCGGCAACGCCGCGAGGCGGTCGAGGACGCCGTCGAGAGTGGGCTCTTCAGCGATCTGGGCCAGCCGGGTAAGCAGGTAGTCACTGAGGCTCATCCGTTGTGCCGCTGCCCGGGCTTTCAGTTCCTGGACAAGTTCATCGGGCACATTACGAATCTGGACCATTGATGTCATGCTATAAGCATAGCAAACATGTCTTAAACATGTTCTGATCGGCCGGGCGGGGCCGCCGCTGTGGTGGTGGCGATGAGGTGGCGTATCTGGGCGCGCTGGCCGATCCCGAAGCAATTGAAGAGGCCGAACACCGCGGGCTGATCGCGTTGTCGCAGGCCGCACCGACCGTGGTGCACCTCGGGCATCCCCTCAAGATCGGCGAGGTCCGGCTGGCGAAGGCCGGGGACTTGCGGTTGCCGCGGCTACGTGGCCGCATCGCACGGGCGATGACCGGGCCGGAGGCCCGTGCGGGTCCGCCAGACCCGGTTCGACTGGGTGCGTTGTGGCTGGACTCCGATCTACCGCCAGACAGTGATGTCTTCAACCTGCGGCGGTCACCCTAGCTGACGGCTGTGATGCCGAATTACCATGCCGCGAGGTGTATTGCGCGGGAGTATCCTCATTGCGCCGCATCCGCTGGTGCGGCGCACGATTACCGGTGGCCAGCTCTAATTGCGCTGATTTGTGGCCGCGCCGTTCGATTCACCTCAAGGAAACTGGTTGCGCGCGTGCACACTACGGATAACTGCCAGTTATCGACAACCAGCCGGTAGATGCAATCTATTGCAGCACAACGTGCTAAAGGAATACGGAGTCGTTTACTGGTAACCCACCATATTTGCCTCCGCCGCATTCAGTTAGTTATCGGTAAGATATAGCAGTTGAAATCCATTGTAGCAGAGCATGATAACGAATACGGAGTAGTTCACCTGACATGAATAAGCTTGCGATCGCGAAAAGTCCTAGCGGCCACAGCGATCGCGTCGGCGAAACACAGCGCCTACCTCGGCATTACGGTCACAACAATGCGTCCAACCTTGGCTGTTATGACTTTAACATTAGTTGAACCAGGGCGGGTGATCTCGGCCTCGACGACTGAAGGGGGAATCCCTCTGGGATCGATGCCCTTTTGAAGGGTTCTCGCAAGCACGCGATCGTAGGCGGGTTGGCGACTGCTGCGATTTGAGCATGTATGAGATAGCAAATACATGTTCTAGCCAGTAGCCTGAGTGAGTGAATCTGACCGAGTGGGCGCAGGCTCAGGGTATTCATGTGACGACTGCCTACCGCTGGTATCGGGAGGGGAATCTGCCTGTTCCGGCGCAGAAAGTGGGTCGGTTGATCCTGGTGTCACCCGACGCCGCATCCACCGGCGCCGCCGCCGGTGGCGTGGGCCTGTATGCGCGGGTGTCTTCACATGATCAGAAAACGGATTTGGATCGTCAGGTGACCCGGTTGGCGTCATGGGCAGCGCAGGCCGGTCTTTCGGTGGTGCGGGTGGAGTCCGAGGTCGGGTCGGGAATAAACGGGGCACGGCCCAAAGTCCGGCGGCTACTGGCGGATCCGAAGGTCGCCACGGTGGTGGTCGAGCACCGGGACAGGTTGGGTCGGATGAACACCGAGTTGGTGGAGGCGGCGTTGGCGGCGCACAACCGGCGACTGGTGGTCCTTGATGACGGTGAAGTCGATGACGACCTGGTGCGCGACATGGTGGAGGTCCTCACCTCGTTCTGCGCGCGGCTCTATGGCCGCCGATCGGCACGCAACAGGGCGTTGAAGGCGCTGGGATGTGCGCAACGCAATATCGGCCCGGAACTTGTCAGAGCCCACGCGCATGATTCAGGCCATGGGTAACAGCGTGGGCGTGGACTCGTGACCGGACGACCGCTGAACAGGCAAGTCACGGCCCCGTTCGTGGTGGCCGCCCCTGTTGGTGCCCGGGTGCGGACCCGGCTTCGGGTGTCTGACCACGACGCTGCGGTGTTACAGCAGCTCGGGGCGTGGCTACCGTCCGCACGGCAGGTATCGGCTGTCGTGCCCGGTCGTGTTCTCCTACCGTGGTGACGAGGTCGCTGCCCAAGCCGCCAGTGGCGCGGTCCGCTACGACATCGGCCACGACCCGTCATCTGGGCGCTGGTATTTGGATGCCTCCTGGAAGAAGAGCCCAACCGTGCCAGCATCATTGGAGGATATTCGCCGCCATCCGGTGGTATCTGTCGATGTCAACGACCAACACTTGGACGTGGCGGTCCTTGCCGCAGACGGCAACCCGATCGGGGCACCCACCACGATCGAGTTGTCGCTGGCCGGTCTGCCGGCGCGCACTTGAGACGGGCGGTTGCCTTCGGTGATCAGCCGCATCCTCGGCATCGCCGAAAACCATGGAGCTACCGCCGTGGTGATCGAGGACCTTAACTTCGTCGATGCTCGCCAACAGGGCCGTGAACGAGACGGTAACCGGCCCTCCCGTGGTCGACGAGGACGTCGCTACCGGAACATGGTCGCCGGCATCCCCACCGCACAACTGCGGGACCGTTTGACCCAAATGGCGTATAACTGCGGAATTGCCGTGGCGGCCGTCGATCCCGCCTACACCTCCCGCTGGGGCGCGCAGCACTGGCTGGCCCATCTGCAGCGCCACCATCAGACCACTGGACACCACGCGGCGGCGCTGGTGATCGGACGACGTGGACTCGGGCACCGGGCCAGGCGTCGTGTGACAGGGAACCACACCGCCCCAGCGGAGGCGGCACGGTCAACCCAGACACGGCCCAAAACCACAACGGCGACCCGAACCACACCCAGGAAACCCGCCGCCTCGACAGGCCACCGGCAGCCACACGGCATCAAGACCGGACGACCTCGACAAGGACCGGCAGGCCACCAGGGGACCCGAGACCGTTCGGGGCCGCCGCATAGTCAGGACTAGCTCCTGCTATGTCAACAGGAACGGTTTCCCGGATCTATGCCGAGTCGCTGCAGACTGGCCATGATTCAGGTTGTCGCTTGCCGGCACGATCGCCCGGGCGCGGTCGTCGACCAGGGCGTCGCCGAAGAAGCCCTGGCGCGTTAGTGGATGGTTCGCCGCGGCGGCCGCGGCGGCCGCCGGCGAGATCCGGTGCTACAGCGCTACGCGCCCTGCCGCAGCTCCGCCTCGGCCTGGAGCCAGTTCTCCTCTTCGGTCCCGCCTTCTCCGGACTGGGAGATGTGGTAGGCGCGTTCGGCGATCATCTCCTGCGTGATCTCCGGCGCCGCGGCTTTCTTCGTCGTCGCCTTGGGGGTGGTCGGCTTCTTT
>DATJBA010000166.1:0-6892 GCA_035515675.1 Mycobacterium sp. | reverse complement strand
GCCTTTTCGTCGCGGGACAGCGCACGCATCAACAGCAGCACGAACGGCACCCCGACCACGTCTCCGAGAATCCATAAGACACCGGCGCCGATCGTCTGGTCGAAGCGCTGGTCAGGGCCCCAGGAGCGGTGTAACCCCGAGTAGTAGGTGGTGGCGATCAATGGGCCCTGCCAGATGACCAACCCCAGAATTCCATCGCCGAGTGCCTCGACGACGGTGATCAGCAACGAGATCAGCTGGGGGTATCTGCGGGGAACGGGGTCCGCTTGCAGTCGGGCGTAGAAGTACCCAAAACCTACCGCTACCAAGAAAATTCGGGTAGGTGCGCCAATCCACTCGGTCCGCAGGGACGCGGTGTACCAGGGTGTCAGGTAGAGCAGGTACGGAGTGCCCAGCATTGCCAGCGACGTGGTCAACGGGTGTGCGAGCACCCGGGCGAATCGTGTGGCCAACAGTCGGTCAACGCGGTCACGGCCGGCTGGGCCCAGCGCATTGCGCACAACCGTGACCGGCTTGCCCCGCGCGATGAACAACGGCACGACGTAAAGAAGCAGCAGCACCTGCAGCGCGCGCACCCAGAACAGGGTGTAGGCGTAGGCACCGATCGCGCTCATCGTGGTCAGGGCCCACAGCACAATGCCGATACCCATGCACCAGGCCTGCGCGCGTTCGACCGGTTGCCCGCTGTCCCGGGTGCGTCTGTGGCACCACGTGAATGCGGCGGCCAGCACCACGATTACGGCCGCGGAAGTCAGGTCCAGATGCCATGTGCGAACCACGGCGGCCCATGTCAGCGGGCCCGGATCGGCGTACATGACCAGTAGCGTATGTCGGGTCAGGACGGCCGCCGTCGCGCGCTGCTATGAGCCGCCGCCGACCTTCCCGCCATTGGCCGATAGCGCTTGGGGACAATACACGTTGGCCGCGATTGCCGTGAACCTGGCGGCGTTGTCCCCGTGGAGTCCAGGGTTTTGGGTTTGGATCGTCTTGACGGCATCCGCCAGCTGCGTGCCCTGGCCGACGGCTTGGCATACCCACTTGCCGGCTGCTATTACCCGGTCCGGGTCGGGATAGGTGATGCCGGCCGCTTGGAGTGAGGCGAGGAACGCGTCATCGTTGCTATCGGCGTACCCGGGCACGGCCACGCCGATCATGGCAGCAAGGCCTGTCAGCGTCAGGACTAGTTTCATGGCTCCCTGATCGTCCCAGAGTGGCAATGAACTCGCATTCCGTACACGTGAACCGCGAATGACACAGTACGTCAACACAATTCCCAAGGCCAACTTCGCCGCTGGTTCGCCGACCCCCAAGTCCACGGGCGCGGCAGGCCGTCAACCCGCGGTTGACAACTCAGTAGCGTCAACCTACAGTTGACGACATGCCCGAACCAACGCCCATCGCCTATCCCGTCCGCCTCGACGAACTGATCAACGCTATCAAGCGGGTGCACACAGACGTGCTGGATCAGCTGGCCGATGCCGTGCTGGCCGCTGAGCACCTGGGGGAGATCGCCGACCACTTGATCGGGCACTTCGTGGATCAGGCACGGCGCTCGGGCGCCTCCTGGACCGACATCGGCAAGAGCATGGGCGTCACCAAACAGGCCGCCCAAAAGCGGTTCGTCCCGCGGGCCGAGCCCACCGCCCTGGACCCTGATCAAGGCTTCGAGCGCTTCACACCGCGGGCCCGCAATGCCGTTGTCGCAGCCCAGAATGCCGCGCACGAAGCCGCCAACGGCGCGATCACTCCCGACCATCTGCTGCTCGGCGTGCTCAGTGATCCGGCTGCGCTGGCCACCGTGTTGCTGCACCGGCAGCACGTCGACGCCAACGGCCTGCGTGCAGCCGTAACGCTGCCCCCGGCAGGCGCGGATGCCGAACTGCCGGAGCTCATCCCGTTCAGCGGCCGGGCACGCAAGGCCTTCGAGTTGACCTTCCGCGAAGCGCTTCGGCTCGGGCACAACTACATCGGCACCGAACACCTGTTGCTGGCGCTGCTCGAGCTCGAAGATGGCGATGGGCCGCTGCACCGATCCGGCGTCGACAAAGACCGCGTCGAGGCCGATCTCATCGATGCGCTCGAAGCACTCACCAGTGGCGAAAACGCCGGCGGGAGCCCTGCTCAAGGCGGCTGATCGTGCGGTCCAACCGTTCCCCTTCGCATTACCCCGTGTGCAATCATGCGAAGGTCCCAGAAGGGAGCCAAGGAGACGAAGATGCACCGCTGGCTGATCGTCCTGTCCGCCGTCCTCGTCGCCGCTGCGAGTGCCACCGCCGTGGGCGTTGCCGCTCCCGGCGCTTGGGCGGGCGACGCGCCGATCGGCCACATCGGTGACACACTGCGAGTGGACACCGGCACCTACGTCGCAGACGTCACCGTCAGCAGCGCGGCCCCGTGCGACCCGCCGCCGGGATTTGGCTACACGCGCAGCGGCATTCCGGTCAAAAGCTTTCCCGGCAGCACCGTCGACCGAGCCGACGTGACGGTCCGCGCGATCAGGGTGCCCAATCCGTTCATCATGGCGACCAACCTCAGCTTCGATGGGGTAACCCCGTTCGCCGACGCCTACAAGCCCCGGCCATCCGCCGCGCCCGACGCGCTGGACAACGTGCTGGTGAACGCGCCGAACGGAGCGATCGTCCGCGGCGGAGTGTATTGGGACGCCTACCGCGATCCGGTCTCCACCGTCGTCCTGCTGGACAAGAAGACGGGCTACCACCTCGCACAGTGGAACCTCTGACGCCGGCCGTCCACCTCGCCACGACGGATTCCGTCGATACCGAAGAGCTGGCCGCCGTGGCCGCGAGCACGTTTCCGTTGGCATGTCCGCCCTCGACGCCTGCTGAGAACATCGCGTCGTTCATCGACACCAACCTGTCGGCCGCCCGCTTCGCGGAGTATCTGACCGATCCGCAACGTGCGATTCTCGCCGCGCAGCTGGACGGCCGGATTGTCGGCTACGCCATGCTCATTCGCGGGGTCGGCGACGACACCGACGTTGCGCGAGCTGTCCCCATTCGTCCGGCCGCTGAGCTGTCCAAGATGTATCTGCTGCCCGACTACCACGGCGCCGGGGTATCGACAGCGCTGATGGCACGTACGCTGGCTACCGCCAAAGAATGGGGTGTGCGCTGCGTGTGGCTGGGCGTCAACCAGGAAAACCAACGCGCACAACGCTTTTACGCCAAAAACGGCTTTACGATCAACGGTACCAGGACGTTTCAAGTGGGCGCCCGCCGCGAGAACGACTACGTCATGGTTCGGGAGTTTCTCTGACCGGGGTGGTCAGCGCCACTAGCCGTGAAGGCGGCGGCGCCGGTGAGCCACCCGCCCGGAGGCGTCCGCAGAGGTGGACCCGTGCATGCAGGAACCGTGGCGGCGTGCTGCAATCAAGCTCATGCCCGACTTTGAGGCCGGCAGAGCCGCCGAGATCCCGCTGACGCTGCTCGGGTCGGTGCGCGAAGTCGACGACGATTATCTCCCGCGGCTCTACGACTATCCCGAACAGGACGGGACGTGGGTGCGGGCGAATTTCATCACTAGCGTGGACGGCGGCGCGACCATCGACGGTAAGAGCGGAGCAATGGCTGGACCTGGCGACCGATTCATTTTCAATCTGCTGCGTGAACTCGCCGACGTCATCGTGGTCGGCGCGGGCACCGTGCGTATCGAGGGTTATTCCGGCGCGCACTTGGGCGTCGCCCAGCGCCAGCGTCGGCAAGCCCGCGGGCAAAGCGAAGTCCCGCAATTGGCGGTCGTCACGAAGTCGGGTCGCCTTGACCGGGATATGGCGGTGTTCACCCGGACCGAGGTGCCACCACTGGTGCTCACCTGCTCGGCGGCAGCCGATCAGACGCGCCGTCTGCTCGCCGACGTTTGCGAGGTGGTCGACTGCTCCGGCAGCGATCCCGGCAAGGTCGACGAGGCCTCCTTACTGGCGATCCTCGGGGCTCGCGGAATGCGCCGGATCCTGACCGAAGGCGGGCCGACGCTGCTCGGCTCGTTCATCCAGCACGACATGCTCGACGAGCTGTGTCTGACGATCGCACCCTACGTCGTCGGGGGCCTGGCTCGACGCATCGCGACGGGTCCGGGCCAGCTGCTGACCCCGATGCGCTGTGCCCACATTCTGACCGACGATGCCGGCTACCTCTACACCCGCTACGTGAAGGCGTAGCTGGGTGCACGAATGGCTACTGTGGTCGGCATGAGTCGGCAGATCACGTCCGCCACGACCCTGGTCGCGGTGGCCTTCTCGGTGAGCACAGTGCTGGCCGGCTGCGTCCCGGGCCTGGCCGCGGACCCGCGCTTCGCCACCAATTCCGGCGCCCGACCGCAAGGCGCGGCCACGACAAAGCCTCCTCCCAGCGGTCCGCCACCGATCGCCGCACCCAAGAACGACTTGTCCTGGCATGACTGCACGTCGCGGGTTTTCACCGACGCGGCGGTCCGCCCGGCGCCGGGCGTCCAGCTGGATTGCGCAAACTATGACGCCGACCTCGACCCGAACGGCGGGTCCGGGACCGTGAGCATTGGCGTGGTCCGCGCCCGCTCGAATCAGACTCCGCACGACGCGGGGCCCCTTGTCTTCACCACCGGCTCCGATTTGCCGTCGTCGACGCAGTTGCCGGTCTGGCTGACACGAGCGGGCGCCGACGTGCTCCAAACCCATCCCATCGTCGCCGTCGACCGCCGCGGAATAGGCATGTCGAGCCCGCTCGACTGCCGCGATCACTTTGACCGCCAAGAGATGCGCGATCAGGCGCAATTCCAAACCGGCGACGATCCCGTTGCCAACCTTTCCGACGTCTCGAACAACGCCACCACAAACTGCACCGACGCCATCGCGCCAGCAGGCGATTCCGCCTACGACAATGCACACGCTGCCTCGGATATCGAGCGATTGCGCAATCTCTGGGACGTGCCCGCACTGGCCTTGGTCGGAATCGGCAACGGCGCCCAGGTGGCGCTGACCTATGCCGCATCGCGTCCTGACAAAGTCGCCAGACTGATCCTCGACTCCCCGGTTGCCTTGGGGGTCAACGCCGAAGCGGCCGCCGAGCAACAGGTCAAGGGCCAGCAGGCCGCGTTCGACGCGTTCGCCGCCCAGTGCGTTGCAGTGAACTGTGCGCTGGGCCCGGATCCGAAGGGCGCCGTCAGCGCGCTGCTGGCCGACGCCCGCGCCGGTAAGGGGCCCGGCGGCGCATCGGTGGCCGAGGTGGCCAACGCCATCACCGTCGCTTTGGGCTTCCCCTCCGGCGGCCGCGTCGACACCACCACGAGTCTGGCCAACGCGCTGGCGACCGCCCGCTCCGGCGACACCAACCAGCTGAACAGCCTGATCAGCCGCGCCGACGCCACCCAGGATTCAGACGGCCAGTTCGTCAACTCCTGCAGCGACGCGATCAACCGCCCGACCCCCGACCGGGTGCGCGAACTGGTGGTGGCGTGGGGGAAGTTGTATCCCCAGTTCGGCACCGTCGCCGCGCTCAACTTGGTCAAATGCGTGCACTGGCCCACCGGTTCGCCGCCGCCGACGCCGAAGGATCTCAAGGTCGACGTCTTGTTGTCGGGAGTGCAGAACGACCCGATCGTGGGCACCGAAGGGGTCGCTCAGACAGCGGCCACCATCATCAACGCCAACGCGGCCAGCAAGCGGGTGATGTGGCAGGGCATCGGTCACGGCGCCAGCGTCTATTCCCCCTGCGCGGTCCCGCCGCTGATCGGCTACCTCAACAGCGGCAAGCTGCCCGCAACCGACACCTACTGTCCCGCCTGACACTTCGCCTCTGCCTAATTGCCCGGCTTCTCCTCGCCCGCTACGCGGCCGCATCGTCGCCGGGCGAAGCCCCCGGTGTACCGTGCGCTGGTGACCGCAGCTGACTCGACCCGGACCGGCCTGCGCGATTGGATCCTGGCCGCGTTTCGTCCCCGCACCAGCGCACCGAGTGCGGCGACGATATTGCGGTCGGCACTGTGGCCGGCGGCAATCTTCTCGGTGCTGCATCGCAGCATCGTGCTCACCCTCAACGGCAATATCACCGACGACTTCAAACCGGTGTACCGCGCGGTCCTCAACTTCCGGCACGGCTGGGACATCTACAACGAGCACTTCGACTACGTCGACCCGCACTACCTGTATCCGCCCGGTGGCACGCTGCTGATGGCGCCGTTCGGTTATCTGTCCTTCACGCCCTCGCGGTATCTGTTCATCTTGATCAACACCGTGGCCATCCTGATCGCCTGGTACCTGCTGCTACGGCTGTTCAAATTCACGCTGTCCTCGGTGGCCGCCCCGGCATTGCTGCTGGCGATGTTTTGCACGGAAAGCGTCACCAGCACGCTGGTGTTCACCAACATCAACGGTTGCGTGCTGCTGGCCGAGATGCTTTTCTTGCGCTGGCTGTTGGACGGCAGGGTCAGCCGTCAGTGGTGGGCCGGCCTCGCGATCGGGCTCACACTCACGCTCAAACCCGTGCTGGGCCCACTGCTGTTGCTGCCACTGCTCAACCGCCAGTGGCGAGCAGTGGTCACCGCGATCGTGGTTCCCGTGGTCATTAACCTGGCCGCGCTGCCGCTGGTCAGCCACCCGATGGAATTCTTCACCAAAACGCTTCCGTACATCGGGGGCACCCGGGACTACTTCAACAGCTCGATCGAGGGCAACGGCGTGTACTTCGGCCTGCCCACCTGGCTGATCGTGTTCCTGCGAATCTTGTTCACGCTGCTGGCGATCGGCGCGCTGTGGCTCCTGTACCGCTACTACCGCACCCGGGACCCGCTGTTCTGGTTCACCAGCTCGTCGGGCGTGCTGCTGGTGTGTTCCTGGCTGGTGCTGCCGCTGGCCCAGGGCTACTACTCGATGATGCTTTTCCCGTTCCTGATGACGGTG
>DATJBA010000165.1:0-2403 GCA_035515675.1 Mycobacterium sp. | reverse complement strand
CGCTGCGCGACGTCCCGGCCGAGGCGGTCATTAGATCGATGAACGCAATCGGGCGGCTGGCCGAACCCGAGGAAATCGCCGCAGTTGCTGCGTTTTTGCTGTCCCCGGACGCCTCCTATATCACCGGTGCCACCATCGATGCCTCCGGCGGCATGTAGTTTTGAGGAGGAACACTCGTGAAGTTCTATCTCGTCCTTCGTCACCACGCCTCGCCAATAGATGACCGCGCGGGTGTCGTCGAGCACTTCACCTGGATGCGTGCCCAGCATGAGCGCGGCACCGTGCTGATCTCCGGCCCAGTGCGGACGGCACGGTCGGTATCTATGTGCTGTGCGCGCCGTCGAGGAAGGACGCAGCCGCGCTAGCAGCCACGGGCCCACTGGCCCAGGACGGCGAGGTCCGAGTCGAGGTAATTGAATGGGATATCCACCAAATACTGGGGATTGGCTCGTTTGATCCGCCGCGCGTACGGGATGCTGACGTCGGCTGGCATCGTCAAGTTATTTGAGAATGCTTGTGGTGCAGTAGATGTGAGTGGATTAGGTGGCGGAACTTACTGACTGACGGTGTCTTTCATGCCGCAGCAGCGGCTGTGATTTCGTGCCAGACCGCGAAACGGTCGCGCATCTCGGTTCGCCACTGGGATGCGCTGATCAGATGACGACGGGGCCGAAAGTGCCCTCGGATGTTTCCGAACGCAAACAAGAATCGCTGGGCCTGCCCAGGTGAGGCGAAGCGTTTCATCACCGGTTCGCGGACCCTGGTCGGCTGATGGGAGTTCTCGGCCCGGTTGAGATACTTCGAGCGGCGATGAGTCACCGACGGCACCAGCTCACGGTGGGCCAGCCGATAGCTGGCCAGCTTGTCAGTGACGATCACCCGCGGCACGTATCGCAGACCCTTGAGCAACTTGCCGAAGAACCGCCTGGCAGCAGCTGCGTTGCAGACATAGATAGCACCGCCGTCGTCGACGCTGGAGCGCTACGGTGCGTCGGCGGCCGACCACCGCGTGCGGGAGGCGGCACGGCGGCTCAAACGGAGGGACCGAATATGACTAGACGCGCCACCGACCCCGATGCCGAGAAGAGAATCCGCGCTGCGATAAGCGAGCGCCCCGGCATTGTCGCCGACGTGTGGCAGGACGATTGGGGACACGAATTCACCCGCATTCCCGCGCCGCATTCCCGCCGTTGCCGAAAACGCAGCTGGTGAAGCGCTGGCCGCCATGTTGCCGAGGTTCGGTGTCACGTCGTCGAGGGCGGTCGACGAATCCTGCAGCGCAGCCTATTCGGCTGCGTACGGCGTCAGTGTGAGGAAGCCAGGCCAGCTCGTCAATTGTGCATCGCCGGCCACGTCGAGGTCGACCAGCTCGTACACATAGGTCCACTCCGGGCTTGACCGGCAAGTGCTCGCGCGCACCCCACCGGCGCAACCCGCCCACTTGCTCCACGCCGGCCGGGTCGACGACACGAATAGCGCGCGCCAGCCCACCCGATCCAACGCCTTCACCAAATCCACACCCGCCGCCAGCGGGGCGACCTCGCTGGTGTGCCCGAAAAACCGGCCCCAGCGCCCCGAAGCGGCCCGATCCTCCAACTCGTAGACGAAGGGGGGCTCCATATCACAAAGCAGTTGCCGTCAAAATCCAGCAAAGCAACATACCGGCGCTGCGCCATCCACGCCCGGCGGGCGTTCAGCAACGACGGCCGGTGAGACACGCTTGCCCTTCCACTTCTTCGGCTTTGGCGATTGGTCGGTTAGCCATGCGGTTGTTTTATGCCACGGCCACGGGCCGGGTTAAGCGGTTGCACCCGCTAACCGCGTCCGCATACAACAGGTCCGCGCAGCCCTTCGGCGCTCGAGTAATCGCCCAGCGCCCACACGACCTCAGCGGCGCAGTAGGTGCGAAACGCCCAATCGGGATTGCCCCCCACCGCCGCCCAGATCGACCCGCTGGGCCCGCCAACGTGTCGCCCAGCTCCTCGAGCACGCCCGCGCGCACCACGGCCCTGGAGTAACCAGGCCCTCACCCGTGCTCTAACCTGCACGGGCATCGGCAAGGGCACATCCGTTGCCTGTGGTCCCCCGTGTCTGGGTCTCCCCCGCCGGCTGCGCCGACTCGTTGATTACCGGACCGGCAAAAGCCGGCCCGCCGAGATCCCTTGCCGGCCAACCGCTTACGCGATCGGCTTCAAATACGTCTTGCCGCAACGCATTCCGCCATCGCCGCTCCGCGGCTCGGCGCCGGAGAAGGCTGGTAGAGCAGCTAGTGGCGACCGCAAGGCAACTCTCCTCACGTGCACACGTTGAGGCCATCCCCACCGAGCGGTCCTTCCCCTTCGACATCGACAGCTCAGAATAGGTTTCGAAGTCGCGGCCTTGGTTGCCAAAGTCGTTCTGGGG
>DATJBA010000164.1:0-21957 GCA_035515675.1 Mycobacterium sp. | reverse complement strand
TGCCTCCGTGCGAGCGGGCTTGAACCACGACATCAATCCCACCGCCAGTTGTCGCGCCACCACGGCGTGACACGCGGGAGTTTGTTTGCCACGGCAGGGCTGCAACCGGCGAACAACCATCAGCCCCTCAAGACCGCGCCGGTCTGTAACAAGACCTCGAAGGTCCGATAAGACTCAGGCGTCTATCCCGAGGACTGACGGTCGTTCGGATCTAAGTAGATAAGCGGTCACCGCGCACAATGACCGCACACCTGGCATCTCGTGATCGAAGACGAAAACTATGCCTTCGCCCTTTTCCCACACCAACAAATGCCGCACCTGATATGGTTCAGCGGCTTCGCCGATTTCATCCGGCGGGCTTAGACGGGACGGGGAGTCGGATGGAGCCCGATTCGTACTGGGCGATCCCTGTGTCGATACTCCGAGGTCACACTGATCCGCAGACGTTCTGCCCAGGCGCGATCGGCTAGCTGCCGCATATGGGCTTCGCGACTGTAGAACGTGAATGAGTCGCCGCCGTCGGTCTCTAAAATGAAGCCTTCAAAGTCACCGAAATGGTCGTAGATCAATCCCGTGATCACGCCGACGAGGTGGCGGTGCCGATCCTTTCCGGTCACCTCGCCCGGGCCGCCCGGCCAAGTGCCGGTCAGCGACGGGGGAATTTCACTTGGATCCCCGCCGAGTCCCTCGACTCGATCGGCGAACGCCCCGACATAACGCAGCATTATCGGCAAAGCCGTTGTCCTGCAATATATTCCATCGCTTGACCTTCTTAACATCTTGCCAGAGTTGCATATTCGGTATGTTATTGGTCAATCTATATGAGCCCGCTTCATTCTGACTGCGCCGTTTCATTGCAGGCCAGGAGTTCTCTGCCGTGCGTGGCTATCGCGGCCCCGTACACACCGGACCGATCACTGGCGGGGCCGAAAAGTTCTCGTGGCCGGTCCGCCGAGCACCATTCGAGTACCGGTGGTAAAAGTGTTCGTTCGAGTCTCGGCTCTATCGGGTTCCGGCGGGGGAACCGCAGACTGCGTACGACTGTTCCCGATTAAGCTTTGGCGGGTTCACTCGTCCTGGTGGGGAACAGTCAGATTGTTGTCTGTTCTCGATTGCTGTTTGGCGACAGTAGGCGCATCGGGGCGCTGGTTGGTTCGGTGCCCGGTTTCGGGGGCCAAATCCAGTTGGCGGCCCACTGGGCGCAGCTTCTTGCCGATCCGGCCGCGATAATACGACCAGGGCTGACGGTGCTCGGCCGGGGTGCCCACCATCTGGTCGAGCAGGTGAGTGGCATGCAGGGCCAGGGCGACATGATGCTGGACACGGCCTAAGTCGCTAAAGGCCGGCAACACATCATCGCGGCCAGCGCGGGGGACTGTTGTCCCCGAGAGCAACTCCAGTGCGCCGAGAAGGGCCGCACGGATGTCCCCGCAAGCCCGATGGATCTGGCGCTCGGGATTGGGCGAGGCCCCCCGACGTGCCTGTTTGTGAGCCAATTCGGGAACCGCGGCGATCGCCTGGACACCGCCTGCCACCAAATCAACCCCGATCGCCTCGACTGGGGTGCGGGCCAAGGCCGGCAGCGCACCGTCGAGCGCACCGAAATACGTCGCGACAAAGATCGCCGGACGACCCGCAGCGCTCGCCAACGTCGTGTAGACGCGCTCGGCAAGTTCCGCCGCGTTATCGAGTTGGTCGGTCACCAGGATCGGCTCATCAAGCTGCACCCAGCCGGCGCCTGCGTCGGCCAACAGTCCCAACAAATCGCCATACACCGCTACCAGCTCGTCGAGCCGTCCAATCGGCGATCCGGCGCCGTCCACCGCCTTGCTCAACGCAAGGAACGTGATAGGGCCTACGAGTACCGGTCGGGCTGGAATACCTTGAGCCTGAGCCTCTTTGAGCTCATTCAGAACCTTCTCGGGGTGCAACGAGAATGTGGTATCCGGCCCGATCTCAGGAACGATGTAGTGGTAGTTGGTGTCAAACCACTTCGTCATCTCCAGGGGAGCGATAGTGGCGGTGCCACGGGCCGCCGCAAAATAGCGGTCGAGATCATCCTCGATTACTGCGACGCGAGGTGGTAGCGCGCCCAGCAGGACGGCGGTGTCGAGTAGTTGGTCGTAATAGGAGAAGATGTTGACCGGAATCGAATCCAGGCCTCCAGCCGCAAGCGCGGCACGTGACTCGTGGCGAAGATCCGCGGCAACTGACTCCAACTCCGCGCGGGTGATGGCGCCGGCCCAATACTTCTCGACCGCGCGTTTGAGCTCACGGTTCGGGCCGATGCGAGGAGCACCGAGAATAGTGGCGGTAACGGGTAGCGGTGTCATGGTGATGACGTCCTTCAATGCGACGGGATGCTCGTCGCCGTTGAGGACGTCGCCCAACGAGTGGAACAAAGCGCGCCCAGAAGGCGGGTCCGTCGTTGTGCAGCCATCCGCCCAGTCCACGAGGCGACGCGCGCCGGACGCGGCGCGCCCAGCACAACTGGCAGGTCTTCGGACTCACAGGCTCGCACTGGAAGTGCACCTACTGGCCGTCGCTTCCCAGTCGCAGACTTGCTGCAAACTAGTGCCGATGACGGCGGTCGTTCCTGCATACCGCTGCGGGACAGTCCCGGATTTCCACCGGGTTCCCTCTCACGGTGCACCTGGAATTAGCGCGCACCGTTCGATGCCTCCGACACACATGCCCTTGGCAAACCAGCTGCGGTGTGAAGATTACCGTGTCTGTCCGCGATCAACTACAACAGCCTTTGCTGCAGGGTCACGGCCACGGCCATTCCCTAGCAGTGATGTCTGGGCGAAGTTGGGACCACGCGTTGTGCGCGATGGTGAACGACGGGCTTGTCTGCGAACCACTAGCACAGGGACCGCGTAATCGGGATTACAGCAGCGACCTTTAGGGTTTCAATGCCTCTGACCATTCACGGTTCTTCTGACGTGCGGCGATGAGTGTTGTCTCACTTGGTGTCATTGGCATTCTGTCTCAGATTCGTGGCCTTTCTTCAGACCGCCAGGGACCGAGAGAACTGCACGCGTGATGCGGATTCTCGCGCCGGAATCGAGTACACGAAGATGGCCAACCTATCCGTACCTATTTTGGCGGCAAGGGAGTCAATGCCCTGGCAGTGTCTCCTGTGTACTCGAATTCATTGCAAGCACATCACGCACTGTCGCGATGACCACGTCGCGTCGGTCGAATCGGCAGCGAATGACTAGTCCCGTCAAGCCCCCGCGTCGTTTAAGGGCATACGTCGAGCGCGGCTACCAACAGATCCGCATTCGAGACCAAACCCTGGTCAATGACCTCGCCCGGGTTGAGGAAACCCGACTGCCCAGTGCCCGCGTTGAAACCGCCCGAACTCGTGTCGCGCGAGTTCCCGAAGCCCGAATCGCTACCCGCGCCATAGTTACCTATGCCGGAGTTGTTGCCGCTGCCCGAGTTGAAGAAGCCTGTGTTGAAGCCGCCGCCGGAATCCGTGTTCCAGAAGCCCGTGTTGAAGCCGGTGCCCAGTTAGAGAAGCCCATGTTGTAACCGACGCCCGAGTGTGTGTTGAAAAAGCCCTCGTTGGAGCCGGCGACGCCGGAGTTGAAGAACCCCACGTCACCGTCGCCGGCCCCGGAGTTGAAAAGCCGGCATCGTAGCCGCGCTGCTCGAGTTCCCCCAGCCCGAGTTGTAGCCGACGCTGCCCGAGTTGACAAAGCCGGAGTTGTCGGGGCCTGAGTTGTAGAAGCCCGAATTGCCGGTGCCTGTGTTCCCGAAGCCCGAGTTGCCACTGTAGCTGCCCGTACCGCCGAAGCCGGTAACCCGGCCCCTAGACAGCCAGCAGCCCGAATCCCAGCGACCGCGGCTCTGCCAGGACCTTTCGTTCGCCGATGCACACCACATTTAAAATCTGATATATCAAATGCTAGCTTCCAACCAGGAATCAACGTCATCGGCATCAGCCCCGGGGACGTGATCGACAGCTTCACGATTCTCGGTGTCCTCACCGGACAGGCCGCCGCATGGGCAGCGCAGCGCATCACCCCGCACGAACTCGCCGCGCTACGCGAGCTCGCCGCCGAGGTCGCCGCGCGGTCAGGGGACGACAGCATCGCTGAAGCCAATTGGCGCTTTCATCAAGAAATCCACTGCGCCGCTCATTCGCCGCGTCTACTCGCCCAACTCAGGCAGGCCGCCCGCGTGGTCCCCACCAACTTCCTGACCCTTTTCCCCGACAACGAGAAGCACTCACTCGACGAACACGACGAACTGCGCCAAGCAATCGCCGACCACGACTCCGAGCGCGCCCGTTCGATCGCCGAACGCCACGTGCTGGAAGCCGGCCGGTCGCTGGCCGCCTGGCTCGACCAAAGCTGACTCGAACAGATCCCGCTTGACGTGCCATTCTCGGGGTGTTTCGCTAAGTGTGGATGGCGGTGCATGGAAGCCGGTGAGAGTCCGGGACGGTTGCGCCACTGTAAGCCCGGCCCCGTTTGGCGGGTGAGTCAGATCTTTCGCCGCCACCACTACATCCGTCCATCTAGGGGCGCACAACTCCTGAAGGAAGGTTTCTCGTGGCAAGCATTCCTGCTTCTGTACCGAGTCCCCGCGTGGGTGTCTCCCCCGAGGCGCTGTCGAAGGGTCGGGTAACGGTGCTGCTTGGCGTGACGGTTCTCCTGGCGCTGTTGGCCTACTACTTCGTTGGTATCGATGAGGGTATGGTTTCGGTCTTCGGCAAGACGATGGTGGTCCACGAGTGGGTGCATGACGCGCGACACTTCCTGGGCTTCCCCTGCCACTGATCAAGGGACCGATGGAGACCCGGGTCATCGGGCGCGGAGCCCTCGCCGGTCTGATCGCCGGAGTGTTGGGCGTCGTCTTTGCCCGCATTTGGGCTGAGCCCGTAATCGCCAAGTCGATCGACTACGAATCCGGTCGCAACGCCATCCTGGCCGTGTTGAACACGACGGCAGGCCGACCGGTGGTCCCGGAAGGGCCGGAAATGTTCAGTCGGACCATACAGTCCACGGTCGGTCTCGCCACCGGCATCATCGTCTTCTCGGTGGCGATGGGTGCATTCGTGGCGGTGGCCTACCTGGTGCTGCATGGCCGTTTCGCGGTGCGCCCGCAAACCCTGGCGTGGCTGCTCTCCGGGTTCGGCTTTCTCGGTGTCTTTCTGCTGCCGTTCGCGAAGTACCCCGCCAACCCTCCGGCGATCGGACACACGTTCACGATCGTGACCCGCGGGCAACTGTATTTGGTCATGGTCGCCGCATCCCTGGCCTTGCTGGGGCTCGCGGTGTTCGTCGCGCATCGGCTGTCCCACCGGTTCGGGCCGTTTCGGGCGACGCTGATCGCCGCGGCAGGGTTCTTGGTTCTCTACGGCGTATTGCTTGCGGTGATGCCGTCGTTCGGAGAGCTGTCGGCAAACGCCGCGCATGCCGATCAGTTCGGCTTCGCCCCGGCTGCCACAGAGACCCCGCAGCCGATTACTAACATCTTGTCGACGCCATTGTCGGTTGACGGTAAGACGATCGCGCCCGGGCAGATCGTTTACCCCGGTTTCGACGCTGATGTCCTCTGGAAATTCCGCTGGTATTCGCTGCTCAACCAGGTGTTGGTGTGGACCACGACTGCGTTGGTCTTCGGTGCGCTCGTCGACCGTCTGGTCGGGCAAGCCAACCCCATACCTCCAGCGGCGGAAACGGCTTCAGCCCGTAGGTCGTGACACCTGTCCAACGACCTGAGGGCGTTAGGGCCCTTTTTCGCCGTCGAGACCCACGCGCGTGGCGAATTAAAGCCGCCGCCGTGGCAGGCGATGACCAAGCTCATGGGAGACAACGGACTGTTGGCAGCACGGGTCGAGGCGGTTCGGACAGCTCTCGCCCAGCGCGCGGCTAGGCAGCCCGCTAACGTCGAGATTCGGGTGGCGGCTTCGGTCGCTCATTTTGGGCTGATTGCTCGACTTCTGGCGCCGGCCATCGGGATGATCACGCTGGGCTACACCCCGGCATCGTTGTCGCTTGATGATCTCTGGTGGCAAAACGAGCTGGGCCGGCCCTACCCACTGTCGATTACGCCGAGGTCAACGACCCAGGTCCCCGGAGCAGGACCTGCGGTCGAGGCCATTACCGCCGCGATTGCTGAAGGCTACGCGGTGAGCCACCGAGTGCTTTGGGGCAATATCGGGTCAGCGGCCAACAGCGCCGCCCAGCTCATCGCCACCACTCGAGCCGACCTGACCCGCTCGGCGCGCGCCGCAGCCGATGCCATCCTGACCGATCCCCGCATCGAAGGCGGTGCTCTTCGGGCAGGACCGTTGTTCCGACGACGTAGCTGCTGTTTGATTTACCGCTTGGCCCACGATCGCGCCGCAGTGTGCGGCGACTGCGTTCTAGGCTCGGGTCTCCGAGTCGCCTACGACTCGCCTTGATATTAAAGTTTAGTAACTTGAGTTTCGCAGTTAGCCCAGTGTGGCGTGTGTGACTTAAGGGGTATCTGTGGCGTGATCGGCGCGTCTACGTGATCGGGTCTTGAACGTGGAGAAGCATGGCGTGTCCATGGATCTGCCAGTCAGCCACGGATTGGCCGATAAGAATCTGCACCGCAACCACGTCGCAGGTGGTGCCGACGGTTACTGATCGCAGCGTGGGCACGAGGGTGCGTTCACCGAGGATGGCGGTAAGGCCGTGCAGGGTGCAGATCGCGGTCCAGGGATGGCGATACATCCACCATGTTCGCCACCTGGATTTAGACTTCTAATCCTTGTACGACGCGAAAGACGTTGCCCGTATGCCAGATATCACTCTCCGGCTGCCTTTGCCCGCGACGCTCGACCTGCTTGTTGCGGCAGCGGGTGGCGCCAGTCGGCTTCGTTGTTGCGAAACAGCCGAGCGGATGGGCTGTCGACCATCAGTTCAGTGATGACTTCGGGGCAAGATCGTGCCGACGGGCGACCGTCGGCATGGGCACCGTTACGCAGTCGCGTCTACCGCGCGCTGTTTATCGCGCAGTTAGCCTCCAATATCGGTACGTGGATGCAAACTGTGGCGGCCCAATGGTTTTTGGTGGAGAAGCACAGCAGCGATGTCATCGTGGCACTGGTCCAGACGGCGACTCTTGGGCCTACGCTGCTTTTGGCATTGTTCGCCGGCGTGCTTGCCGATCTGTTCGACCGGCGGCGGTTGCTGATATTTCTTCAGTCGTATGCGGTGCTGGTGGCGCTAGCTCTGGCAGTGCTGACGTACCTCGGCCGGCTCAGTCCAACCTCGCTGTTGATGTTTACCGTGGCCATCGGTTGCGCGGCTGCACTGACCGGGCCGGCTTGGCAGGCGATCCAGCCCGAGGTTGTCCCGCGTGAGCAGATACCGGCCGCCTCGACTTTGGGCAGCGTCGCGGGTAATGCCGCCCGAGCGATTGGGCCGGCAATCGGTGGTGTTGTGGTCGCATTGTCCGGACCCGCGGCAGCTTTCGCGATCAATGCGGTGTCGTTCGCGGGAGTGATTGTTGCTCTGGTGGCGTGGAAACGACCCAAGCAATTCGTGGCGCTCGAGAGGGAACATTTCGGCCACGCCATCCTCACGGGAGTGCTCTACGTTAACAACAGTCCCATCTTCCGCAGGATCCTTTTGCGCGCAGTCCTTTTCCTGTTTCCGGCCTCGGCCGTGTTGGCTCTGCTGCCGGTGGCTGCGGCCCGCAGATGGCACCTGGGAGCCAGCGGCTATGGTGTGGCGCTGGCGGCCATTGGATTCGGGGCCGTACTCTCGGTCGTATTTGCCGCACGGTTACACCAGAGAGTGTCCGACAACGCACTGCTCGCGGGGTCTGCCGCCGTGTACGGTTTTGCGCCGGTGGCGGTGGCCTGGTTGCCATTCGCTGCCGCGACGCCCATCTTGGTCTTGTCGGGGATGTCGTGGCTGATCACGTTGACAACGTTGAACGCTGCGGCGCAGCTGTCGTTGCCGCGATGGGTGCGTGCCCGTGGGTTGGCGGTGTACCTGCTGGTCGCCACGGGATCTCAGGCAATCGGCTCCTATGTCTGGGGTGCCATCGCGACGCGGGCGGGACTCCACATCGCGCTGCTTGGCTCGGCGGCGGTGCTGGGCACTGCTGCCCTCAGCGTTGCCGTGCTTCCGTTGCGGCCGTGCACCGGGACGCTGAGCGTCGACATTTCCACTGCCTGGCCGTCGCCGACGCTCGTGTTTGAACCGTGTCCCGACGATGGCCCGGTGCTGGTAACCGTCCGCTACCAAGTCCCGGCCGAGAACCTTGATGACTTCATCGAGGCGATGAGTGCGGTAAGGCAGTCACGGCTGCGAACGGGTGGCCACAGTTGGCGGCTGTATCACAGTGTCGGACAACCAGACACATTCCTCGAGAGGTTTACCGTGGCCTCGTGGACGGAATTTGAGCGCCAGCGCACCGAGCGCTGGTTGGAGTACGATCATGATGGCGTCGTGAAGGCGATTCGCTATACCATCGACTGCACCCGGCAGCACGAGTACTACCTCGCTTTGCGCGTACGAACATGAGTTGTACCGTTCTCGCGCCCGGTGTTGCACAGGCTGCGTAGATTCGGTCACGGCCGATACGGACCGGGATACGTGTGCGGTTCCGCCGAGCACCGAATCCATCACCACGTGCTGGCTTTGCGCTCGCCAGCGGATTGTCGGAGGCGGGTAAAGAGTCGATCCCTTCTCGGCCGCGGCCAACGTGGCAGATGTGATTCACGCCTCGAAGCGGTAGCCCATACCCGATTCGGTCAACAGGTGTTTGGGATGCGACGGGTCGTCCTCGAGTTTGCGCCGCAACTGCGCCAAATACACGCGCAGGTAATGGGTCTCGGTGGCATACGCCGGTCCCCACACCTCTTTGAGGAGCTCCTCGCGGCCAACCAGCTTGCCGCGGTTGCGGACCAGCACCTCGAGCATGCCCCATTCGGTCGGGGTGAGGTGGACTTCGGCGCCGTTCTTGGTGACCTTCTTGGCGGCCAGGTCGACGGTGAACGAATCCGTCTCGATAACCGGCTGGTCTGTTTCAGATGCCGCGGCGTTGCGGCGGACCGCGGCGCGCAGCCGGGCCAGAAACTCGTCCATCCCAAACGGTTTCGTGACGTAGTCGTCGGCGCCGGCGTCCAGTGCCTCAACCTTGTCCGACGAATCGGTGCGCGCCGACAACACGATCACCGGCGCCGTCAGCCAGCCGCGCAGGCCACCCAGCACCTCGATACCCGATATGTCAGGCAGGCCGAGGTCGAGGATGACCACGTCGGGCCGGTGTTCAGCGGCGGCGCGCAGGGCGCCGGCACCGGTCGACGCGGTGATGACCTCGTAGCCGCGCACGGACAGGTTGATTCGCAGCGCGCGCAGGATATGTGGTTCGTCGTCGATCACCAACACCCGGATCATCGGGCACCGACCGGTTGCGGCGCGGCCAGATCCACCACGACGGTGAGCCCGCCCCCCGGGGTGTCGCTGGTCTGAATACTGCCGCCCATGGCTTCGACGAAGCCGAGCGCTACCGACATTCCCAGACCCACACCGGTACTGTTGTCGTGATCGCCCAGCCGCTGGAAGGCTCCGAAGATCTGATCCTCGGTCCCGCGCGGGATTCCCGGACCTTCGTCGATGACATTGATCACGACGCGATCGCCCACCCGTCCCGCGTTGACCCGAACTAGACAGTTGGGCGCGTATCGCAGCGCGTTGTCGATCAGGTTGGCAAAGACTCGTTCGAGTAGCCCGGGATCGGCCATCACCACCGCGTCATCGACGTCGACCTTGACGCGGTCGATGGCGGATCGGTAGAAGCCGGTGGCGCCCTTGCCGATGCTGACCAGCGCGCGTTGCACCGTTTCCTCCAGATACACCCGGCGCAGATCCGGGCGGACCACGCCGGCGGCCAGACGCGAAGAATCGAGCAGGTTTCCAACCAGTGCGGTCAGTTGGTCGATCGACTCCTCGATGGTGGCCAACAATTCAGCGGTGTCCTCAGGGGAGAAGGCGACGTCTTCGGCGCGCAAGCTGGACGCCGCGACCTTGGCCGCCGCCAGCGGCGTGCGCAGGTCGTGGCTGACCGCTGACAGCAGGGAGCGCCGCAGCTCGTCGGCCTCTACGATCGCCTGGGTCCGGCTGGCTTCTTCGGCCAGGTCGCGCTGCCTGATCAGACCTGCGGCCTGCTTGGCCACCGCGCTGAGCACTCGGCGGTCACGCGCCGAGAGCTTCTTGCCGGCCATCAGCATCCAGAACTCGTCGTCACCGACCTCGATCGCGGTATCAGCGGAATCAACGGTCACACACGGATCTCTGCCCACACAGGCGACGACGTAGCCCTTGGTCGTGCCAGCGGCGCGGTCTTCCTCGCTGGGCTGCCGCAGCATGCTGACCGCGCGCTGTGAGTAGGTCTCCCGCACGCGTTCGAGGAGCGTCTCGAGATCAGCGCCGCGCAGCACCGAACCCGCGAACAGCGTCAGCAGTTCCGCCTCTTGCGAGGCGCGTCGGGCTTCCCGGGTGCGTTTGGCCGCGCCGTCGACGAGCACCGCGACCGCTACCGCGATCACCAGCAGGACCAGCTCGGTGACGGCGGCGTTGGGTTCGGCGATGGTGAAGCTGTGCCGCGGGGCTATCAGGTAGTAGTTCAACAGGAGCCCCGACAGCACCGCCGAAACTGCTGCCGGGGCAACGCCCCCCAGAAGACCCACCAGCAGCACCCCGACGAAGAACAAAGCGCTCTCGCCGCCGGTCTCCAGATACCGGTCCAGCCAGGTCACCGTGACCGCGCAGATCACCGACGGGACGATGAAGGCCGCCAGCCACGAGGTGACCCGCCGCTCGCGGGGCGACAGCGACGCTGCCCGAAAGCCGCGTTTGGATTCCTCGTGCGTGACCATGTGCACGTCGATCTTTGCGGACCGCTCGACGATCGTCGCGCCGATACCCTCCTCGAAGATGCGCGCGAACCGGGAACGGCGAGAGGTGCCGATCACCAGCTGGGTGGCATTGTTCTCACGGGCGAAATCAAGCAGGGCCGTGGGCACGTCGTCACCGACCACGGTATGCAGGGAAGCGTCGAGGCTACTCGCCAGCTCACGAACCTTGCTCATCCTGCGCTCAGACAGGCCGGCCAGCCCGTCCCCGCGTATGACGTGCACCACCATCAGCTCGGCACTGGACTTCGACGCGATCCGGGATGCCCGCCGTACCAACGTCTCCGATTCCGGACCACCGGTGATCGCCACCACGACTCGCTCGCGGGCCTCCCACATGTCGGTGATCTTGTTCTCGGCGCGGTATTTGGCCAGCGCGGTATCCACCTGGTCGGCCAGCCACAACAGCGCCAATTCCCTTAGCGCGGTGAGGTTTCCACGACGGAAGTAGTTGGACAGCGCCGCATCGATTCTTTCCGGAGCGTAGACGTTGCCGTGGGACAGCCTGCGGCGCAGCGCCTCCGGCGTGATGTCGATGAGCTCGACCTGCGACGCCTGCCGTACGATCAAATCCGGTATCGTCTCCTTCTGTTCGATACCGGTGATCTGGGCCACGACGTCGTTGAGGCTCTCCAGGTGCTGGATGTTGACGGTGGAGATCACCGCGATGCCGGCGTCGAGCAGCTCCTCGACATCCTGCCATCGCTTGGGGTTCTTGCTGCCCGGTGTATTGGTGTGAGCGAGCTCGTCGACCAGGACGACTTGGGGGTGCCGTGCCAGCACGGCCGGCACGTCGAGTTCGGGAAAGCTGCCGCCGCGATATTCGATGTAGCGCGGCGGGATGACCTCGATGCCCTCAAGCAGGTCAGCGGTTTTCGAGCGTCCGTGGGTCTCAATCACGGCCGCCACCACGTCGGTGCCGCGTTCCAAGCGCCGGTGTGCTTCTCCGAGCATCGCGTACGTTTTGCCGACACCGGGAGCCGCACCGAGGTAGATGCGTAGCTCCCCGCGCTTGGGATGGTGGTCCCTGAGGCTGACGTGGCTCACGTCAACCATCATCCCCCCTGGCGCTAGCTGGTGACCGGGTACTTTTGGTCGAGTTGCAGGTTGAGTTGCAGCACGTTGACGCATGCTTCACCGATAAACCCAAGAGTGCGGCCGCTTCGGTTCTGCGCTACGACCGCACGTATCTGATCCGGGCTGACATGCCGGGCCTTGGCCACCCTGGCGATCTGGATGTCGGCGTAGGCCGGTGAGATATTCGGGTCCAGGCCGCTGCCGCTGGCGGTGACCGCGTCGGCGGGTACGGCCGGGTTGGCGGGGGCGGCGCCGCGGATGGGCACGATCTGGCCGATCGAGTAGTCCTCGCCGTACTTGGCGCACTCGACCCGCACACCTTGATAGATGACCAGGAACGGCGTCGACGTCGTCTGGCACGACTCGTTGACGCTGACCACCCGGGCGGGATGAATGACGTTTCCGCGCGCGTCGCGGGGGCCGATCACTGAGAGCACCGCGCCCACGCCGCCGCCTGTGCAGAACGGACGTGACCCATCCACACCCTCTAGCTGGCCGACTGCGGCGCTGCGCGTGCACACCTGGGTCAGCAGGCTCGGCTTGAAGCCCGCATCCGACGCGGACTTGCCGGCCGCCAGTTGTGACGGATCGGCGGGTGTGTCGACGGTGCTTTCCGGCCCGAGGTTGCTCGCGCCCGACGACAGCGGGTCGTAGCCGTTGCCGGCCGCTGAGGGGCGGCTCTGGAAGTACTGCGGCAGCGGGTTGCCGTCTTTGTCGGTGAACAGCTGACCGATCAGCCCGCTGCCGATCGGCTTGCCGTTGACGGTGAGAATCGACCCTTCGGCCTTGTCGTGCAGTCCCGGTATCTGCGCGACCAGCCAGATGAGCAGCGGGTAGGCGAGGCCGGTGATCACGGTCAGCACCAGCAGCGCGCGGAAGGCCGCCCAGTGCAGGCGGACGAAATTGGAGAACTTCATGTCAGGACATCCCGGGGACGAATTGGACGATCAGGTCGATCAGCTTGATCCCGATGAACGGGGCGATGATGCCGCCGAGCCCGTAGATGTAGAGGTTGCGGCTCAACAGTTTTGACGCGCCGCTCGGCGTGTAGCGCACGCCGCGCAGCGACAATGGGATCAGCATCACGATGATGATCGCGTTGAAGATCACCGCGGACAGGATCGCCGACTGCGGGCTGTGCAGCCGCATGATGTTGATCAGATCCAGCCCGGGGAACAGTGCGACGAACATTGCCGGGATGATCGCGAAGTACTTCGCGATGTCGTTGGCGATCGAGAAGGTGGTCAGCGCTCCGCGGGTGATCAGCAACTGCTTGCCGATCTCGACGATCTCGATGAGCTTGGTGGGGTCGGAGTCGAGGTCGACCATGTTGCCGGCCTCTTTGGCGGCCGACGTGCCGGTGTTCATCGCCACGCCCACGTCGGCCTGAGCCAAGGCCGGCGCGTCATTGGTGCCGTCGCCGGTCATCGCGACCAGTTTGCCGCCTTCTTGCTCACGCTTGATCAGCGCGAGCTTGTCCTCGGGCGTGGCCTCTGCGAGGAAGTCGTCGACACCGGCCTCGTCGGCAATCGCCTTGGCGGTCAACGGGTTATCGCCGGTGATCATCACCGTCCGGATGCCCATCCGCCGCATCTCGTCGAAGCGCTCACGCATGCCCTGCTTGACGACGTCCTTGAGGTGAATGACACCCAGCACCGCCGCCTCGCCATTGACGCTCTGCCCCACGACCAGCGGGGTGCCGCCGGCGGCGGAGATGCCATCGACGATCTCGCCGAGCTGGGAGGGAACTTTGCCGCCTTGGCGGCGTACCCATTCCGCCACCGAGCTGGCCGCGCCCTTGCGCAGCAGTTGCCCGTCGAGGTCGACACCCGACATCCGTGTCGCGGCGGAAAAAGCCACCCATTGGGCATGCGCGAGTTCGCCGGGCGTGCGCGCGCGCAGCCCGAAGTGCTGCTTGGCGAACACGACGACCGAGCGTCCTTCCGGTGTCTCGTCGGCGAGGCTGGACAACTGCGCGGCGTCGGCCAGCTGCTCAGGGGAGACTCCGTCGACAGGGATGAAGTCGGCGGCCTGCCGGTTGCCCAGGGTGATGGTGCCCGTCTTATCGAGCAGCAGTGTGTTCACGTCGCCGGCGGCTTCCACCGCGCGCCCGGACATCGCGAGCACGTTGCGCTGCACCAGCCGGTCCATGCCGGCGATGCCAATGGCCGACAGGAGGGCGCCGATCGTCGTGGGGATCAAGCACACCAGCAACGACACCATTACGATTCCAGTGACGCCGTTTGCGTTGAGCGCCTGGTTGTCGGAGACGCCCGGATTGTTCATTTTGGAATAGATCGCCAACGGCTGCAGAGTCGCGACGGCGAAGACGAAGATGATCGTCAACGCGGCCAGCAGGATGTTCAGCGCGATCTCGTTGGGGGTTTTCTGCCGGTTGGCGCCCTCGACGAGCGCGATCATCCGGTCGATGAAGCTTTCTCCGGGCTTTTGGGTGATTTGCACGATGATCCGGTCGCTCAGCACGGTGGTGCCGCCGGTGACCGCCGAGCGGTCACCACCGGACTCGCGGATCACCGGCGCCGACTCACCGGTGATCGCCGATTCATCCACCGAGGCGATGCCTTCCACCACGTCGCCGTCACCCGGTATTACCTGCCCGGCCTCGATCACGACGATGTCGCCCTGTCGCAGCAGCGGTGCAGCAACGTCTTCTTCCACACCGGAGGTGCCAGGCTCCCAGTTTTTGAGCCGCCGGGCCACCGTCTGGGTTTTGGCTCGGCGCAGCGTTTCGGCCTGGGCCTTGCCGCGGCCTTCGGCCACCGCCTCCGCGAGATTCGCGAACAGCACGGTTAGCCATAGCCAGACCACGATCAACCACGCGAACCATGTTTCGTTGGTGATCGCCAACACGGTGGTCCAGGCGGCGCTGATTTCGACGATGAACATCACCGGGTTGCGCCATAGGGTGCGCGGGTCGAGTTTGCGCAGCGCATCCGGCGTCGACTTCCACAGCATCTTCGGATCAAGCAAGCCGCCCTGTACCCGTTTCGTGCTGATGGGGGTCGTGGGCCGTGTCTGCCCAGCCGAATCGATGGTGGTCGCGGTCATCAGTGGATTCCTTCAGCGAGAGGGCCGAGCGCGAGCATGGGCAGGAAGGTAAGGGAAACGAGAATCACGGTGACGCCGGCAACCATCCCGACGAACTGTGGCCGATGGGTGGGCAGTGTGCCCGCCGATTCCGGCGTGTGGCCCTGCTTGGCCAGCGAGCCGGCCAAGGCCAGCACGAGCACGATCGGCAGGAATCGGCCGAAGGCCATGGCCAGCCCGAGGGCGGTGTTGTACCAGTCGGTGTTGACGCTGATTCCGGCGAATGCGGATCCGTTGTTGTTGGTCGCGGAAGTGAACGCGTACAAGACCTCCGACAGCCCGTGCGGACCGGTGTTGAGCATCGCGGCGCGTTCGCCGGGCAGCGCCATCGCGATCGCGGTGCCGATCAGCACGACCACCGGCATGACCAGGAAATAGCTTGCGGCGAGCTTGATTTCGCGAGGGTTGATCTTCTTGCCAAGGTATTCCGGTGTGCGCCCGACCATCAGTCCGGCGACGAAGACGGTGATCACCGCCAGGACCAGCAGGCCGTACAGGCCAGTACCGGTGCCGCCGGGGGCGACCTCCCCGAGCTGCATGTTGAACAGCGTGATCATCCCGCCGAGGCTGGTGTAGGAGTCGTGGAACGAGTCGACGGCACCAGTGGAGGTGAGCGTTGTCGAGTCGGCGAACACCGCCGAGTTGGCGATGCCGAACCGCTGCTCGACTCCCTCCATCGCCGCGCCGATCGAGGTCGGCACCGTGCCGTGGTGCTGCAATTGGAACCACAGCATGAACGTCACACTGAGCCCATACAGCGTCGCCATGATCGATGCGATCGCATAGCCCTGCTTGGTGCTGCCTACCATGCGCCCGAACGTGCGCGGCAGCGAGAAGCCGATCACCAGCAGCAGGAAGATCTCCAGCCAGTTCGTCCACGTCGTCGGGTTCTCAAACGGGTGCGCGGAGTTCGCGTTGTAGAACCCGCCGCCGTTGGTGCCGAGCTCCTTGATGACCTCCTGGCTGGCCACCGGACCGCCGGTGATCGTCTGCTGGGCGCCGCCAAGGGTGGTGACAACCTGGTCGTGCAGATGGAAGTTCTGGATCGCGCCTCCTGCGATCAGGATGACGGCGCCGACGACGGCGATCGGCAGCAGGATGCGCAGCACCGTGCGCACCAGGTCGACCCAGAAGTTCCCCAGATCGCCGGTGCGGGTGCGGGCAAACCCGCGCACCACCGCGATCGCCACCGCCATACCGACGGCGGCCGAGGCGAAGTTCTGCACCGCCAGCCCGGCCATCTGCACTAGATGACCGTCGGTGGACTCACCGGAGTAGGCCTGCCAGTTGGTATTGGTGATGAAGCTGACCGCGGTGTTCCACGCCAACGCAGGGGTCATTTTTGTGGCCGGGTCGTGCAGATGCAACGGCAACTTGCCCTGCACCAGCTGGAACACGAACAGGAAGAGGATGCTGATCGACGAGAAGGCCAAGACGCTTCGGGCGTAGGCACCCCACGTCTGCTCCGAGCGCGCATCAACACCGATCAGCCGATAGATCACCCGCTCGACCTGCAGGTCCTTCTCCGACGTGTACACCCGATACATGTAGTCGCCGAAGGGCACATGCACCAGCACCAGTGCCACGACGAGAACGAGGAGAAAGATCACCCCGGCTGTTGTTGTGCTCACTAGAACCTCTCCGGGAACAGCAGGGCGCCAGCAAGATACAGCGCAAGAAGGACGGAAAGCACCAAGCCGACGATGTTTTCGTAGCTCATAGCCGCTCGACCAATTTCTGCGTGACGCCGAGCACGGCGAAAACCGCCAGCGTCAGCACGATGTATATCAACACGCCCATCTTGTCTCCGTTCGGCGCCAGTCACGTGCATACGTTAGGACCTCATCGAGTCAGCCGCAGCGCAGTCCTCGGAGGGCAAGGTCAGCTTGAAACTAGACAGGGCCGGCCGGGTAGGGCCTTTGGTTGACACTTTCCTAACGGCGTCGTAGGGCACCTTTACGTTTTCTTTACGCCCTCGGTCGAACGTGTTACCACCTCTCACCAAGGTGATCGCTGCCCCTCGCGGCGCAGTCGCCGTGTCCCGGATGACCAACCGCGCCAAGGACTGTGAAAGCCCCGCTGTACCGCGCATGGTGAACGCCAATGAACCCCAGCATGAAGCGAGCAATTGGGGAAAACGGTCTTATTCGTTAAGCCGTTCGTAAAGGGCTCGTAAGGCGATGCCGGCTCATCCTCGCCGGGTTCGCCGGGTCGATAAGGCTCCGTAAAAGTTGGCGGTTCATGCGTATGGATGCTGTTCGGATTGGCGCCGGCTTCGACGGCTGGGCGTACACGCGTGCGAGGCAGCCAACACCGAATTGCCGAACCGGGTGTTCCCCAACCGACCCCGGGGGCACCGGCAGCGCCGAGGTGGTGGTCGCGGCTGCTCGACGGCGCCCGCCGGTGGGGATTTTTTGATGCCACGGTTGGCCAGCGTGGTGTTCGGCGCTGTCGGTTGATCATCTACCCGCCGCGAACGAGCACCGCCGATTGGCGGTTGGCGCGGCTGTGGCAGGGATGGCCGATAAGTGGCGCTGTGCTCGGACTGCTCGCGGTCATGCTGCTCGGCAAACATGGCGGCCTCACCCAATACCGTGCTGGCGCTCGGCGTGGTCGTCTACGTGAGTATCGGCGCTGTGCTCTTCCTGCGGGCCGGACCCGGCCGCGTGCCAGTCAGGTCCACGTCGATCGTCCTCATGCCCGGAGGCGCCGACCCGCGCTAGCGAGCCAGGTACGCCGAATGGCAAACCCTCGTCCACATGCTGACTCAGGCCGACCATATGTTGACGACCGGTGCGATCTCATTGGTCGAGCATGAAGCCACTTGGTGGGAAGCTTACGACCGTCTGGAGGCGATTGCGCATGTCTGACGCGCTGTCACAGATTCCCGAGGTCGTCGCCGCGGCAGCGGTCTTGCTGACTGTCTACTACTGGGGTCGGCAGGCAAATGGGCGACCCCGCTCCGACTCTTGGCCTGTTCGGCGACCAGCGCAACGCGCAAGGGTCAAACGAAAGTGACACAGCCGATTCCAGACAATGCGTTCGGGTAACGCCATCGCATCGACGATCCCATGACGATGCACATCGCGGTATCAAAAACCATCAAGGAAAACCCTTGTCGCGTCAAGAAGCCGTAAGCTGCGTTGCCTGGACGCGTCGCGGCCTGCTGCGATGGATCCGGTGACCCACGCCACTGTTGTCGCTCTCGCGGTGCCTTCGGTGCTGGAGCGTTAGGGTGTGGGCTGGGACGACGAACCACCTTCGCGCGGGCGAATCAGCTTCTGAACCGGGCTGTTTAGCGCTCGACGGTTCAGACCCTTCTTGATTCGTTTCATCCCTATTCGATTTCGATTGCATTCGCTGTGTCGTATCACGCGATGTCTGCAGTCGTACCTTCAGTTTGCGAAAGTTATTATGTCCGAGCTTGTTTTCACCTCTCCTAAAGTTCTCGTCACAGGCGCCACCGACGGCGTCGGTTATGCAACGGCCCGCCGGTTTGTCGACGAAGGCGCGACCGTGTATCTGCACGCGCCGGACCAGGACAGCGGTGAGAAGGCGATGACGCGCCTGGTGAAAGACGGCGCGGAACCGCTGCGCTTGTACTTGGTCGTCGCGGGCTTCACCCGCCTCGGTGAGGTCGCCCGCCTCGCCGGCACGCTCGCCACGACCCTGCCGGCGCTCGATGTGCTGGTCAACAACGCCGCGGTCGCTGCACCCGAACGACGCACCTATACGCAGCACGGCCAGAAGCTGACCTTCCAGGTCAACTACCTCGCGCCGTATCTGCTAACCACGAAACTTGTGCCCCGACTCGCCAGCGCCGGCGGACGAGTCGTCAACGTGTCTTCGGCGATGCACTCTGGGGGAATATCAAGTAGAAGAACCCAGCAGGCGACCGGTACTGGCCGCTGGCGGCTTACGCGCAATCCAAGCTCGCCTCGACGCTGTACACGAAGTCGCTGGCTGAGGCCGGCGGTGCTTCGTTCACCGCGCTCAGCGTTCATCCCGGCGTGTTCCGGACCAAGCTGCTGCCCATCTACGGCCGCGTCGGCCGGCCGGCCGGCCGAGGAGGCCGCACCAATTCTGACCACGCTCGGTCACCTACATATCCCGTGGTCGATGGTGGCTACTACGACGGCCTGAGTCTCGCGAAGGCCGCGGCACTCGTCGAGAACCCGCACGCCCGCAGCCGGCTGACGAAATTCAGCGCTCACCTCGTCGAGTCAGCGCTGCGCTGACGAAGAAAGGACGCCGCGATGTCCAAACGAGCCGACAAAAAGCGGGCTCGTCGGAAGAAAAACGCCAACCACGGAAAGCGGCCGACCTCTGGAAGCGCGCAGGAGCATAGGGGGCGGAAAGCGTAGCGCAGTTTCCGGCCCCCGCCGTCATAGCTGTAACGCATCCCCCAACCGGCGCGCCACCTAGGCCGACATGACACCTGGCGCAGTGATGGCCGCCGCTGCTGGCGATGAGGTCGGCCCGCGTCGGCGGCGCGCTCAACGGGCCTCCCAGCGCAGCATCAGGCTGCCCAGGTGGGTCACGCTGGTCGGCAAATGCCGAATGGCTGGCGCGAAGCCTGGTTCTAGTTCGAATTGCGGGATGCGGCTCAACCACTCGGTCAGGAACTCGGTCATTTCCATACGGGCCAGGTGCATGCCCAAGCATCTGTGTATGCCGCTGCCGAACGCCCAGTGGCGCTGCCGCAGAATCTTTCCGTCGCTGGCTGTCGCTATCTCGTCGCCGCCATTCTCTCTGCCCGAAGCCTCCAAGCCCAGCCAGACCGCGCTGTGCTTCGGGATCGTGACGCCGCCGATCTTGACTTCCTTCGTGGTGACACGCGGAATGGCCGGCCCTGGCGCCTCCAACCGCAACATTTCCTCGACGAACGCCGGAATCTGTGCCGGGTCTTCGCGTAGCTGGGCCTGCAGTTGTGGATCGCGCGCGAGACGTAGAAGCGAGAAACTAATTGCCGCGGCGACCATTTCAATGCCGGCAACAGAGAACAACAAAAGGACGACCGCAGCCACTTCGATCGGGCCGAGCGGAAAATTCTTATCTCTGCGTCCCTCCAGTAGCGGCCAGAGAATGCCTGGCGGCCGTTGGGGACTTCTCATCCCGGCGCCCAGCCCGGAATCCAGCCAGTTGAAGAGTTCAAGTTCGGCTGCCCCGTCGGCGTCGCCGATTACTGCGCCCCGGATCAGCTGAGCCACCCTTTCGTCGTCTGTCGGCAAACCACACACCGCGAGCAGCGCTTGGAGGGCGTGGGCGTCGGCGAGGCTGGTCGCATCACACTGCCCGGTGGCGGCGACCGTGTCTATTAACGTCGCGGCCTGGGCGCGCAAGACCGGGGCAAAGGGCGCCAGCCCTTTGGGGCTGAAGAGCGGATGTAAGACGCGACCGTAACGGGCATGATCCGTTCGCGTCCCGCAAGAGAGCGGCACCTGAGGAAGCGGTATGCCGAACGAGGTGACTTTGAAGGTTTTTGGCGGCGACATAAACGTCTCCGGGTCGAGCAAAGCCGCGCGCACGTCGTCCCGCCGGGTGAGATAGTAGCCGTGCAGCATTGGGTTGCCTGCTTCGATTTTCACCACCGGGCCCAGCCCGCGCAGGTGGCGCCAAAAGGCGCCGCGGTCTGATGCGAAGAGCGGACTCTCCTTGTGGTGTAAGGGAGGCGAATTCACACTGCCTCCCTGAACGGCGCCGGTCTCCACGCGTACTGGCGGCGCGCTTCCTCCTGGAGGCGGTAACCCGCGTAGCGACGGCGGCAGTCCTCGCGGACACCTGTGACGCGTCGGCGTCCCCCCGATTTGGGCAGCCGGGTGTTTTCGGGCGAGTATGCGCGTCCGCGTGCGCAGTTTGTTCCGCGGGCCAGGTTGTGGCTACCGTTGCGGACGCAGCCTTTAATGTTGGCGCTCCGCGAAGCCCAGCGAAGATTCCAGACGTTGTTGTTCGCCTTGCCGTCGTCCCAATGGCAGCGCTCAATATCCAGAGGGCACGGCCCCACAAACGCGGAAAGCACCAGGCGGTCGGCGTAAAGCATCTCGTCGCCGGCCAACCTAACTCCAATCTGGTCGCAGTGATATGTCGGGGAGGCTGGGTAGTGCGACCAGGAACACCAGGAGCGTATTGGCCCCCCGTTCTCCCAGCCTCTCGGCGGGAGTCGTCGCTCAGGCCAGGGTACGCGAACTCGTCGCTCCACCAGACAACCAGGGGCCAGGAATTGCCAGCCAGTGCCAGGTAGCCAGCAACCAGGCATCGGCAGGAGTGCCGACAGGCCAGCCCAGAGCTGGATGACACGTGGATCACACGGCTTTGCCGGATGAACTTGAAAACTGGCTCTGACCTGCTGATATGCAAGTGCCTCGGCAGGATTCGAAACTGCGACCCGGGCCAGCCACGGGGATGCGTTGCAAGAATTTCCGTGCCGGCGGCTAGCCCGTGCCCGCGATCGGATCTTCGGTCATCGGAAGCCGCACCCGAAAGACCGTTCGGCCATCGGCGGATTCGGCGGTAACCGAGCCGTGATGGGCCTTGACGATCGAACTCACGATGGCCAGGCCCAGCCCGATGCCTGAACCGTTAGACCTGGACTTGTCGGCGCGAACGAACCGCTCGAACAACCGGGGGAGAAGATCCGCGTCGATGCCGGGTCCGTCGTCAGCGACGGTCAGATCCGCGTAGGGTGCTTCGGGGCCGCTGCGGAGGCAGCTGATTCCCGTCGTCACCGTGACGCCCGGCGGCGTGTGCACCCGGGCATTGCTGAGCAGATTGCTGACCAGTTGGTGCAGCCGGGCATGATCCCCGCGGACCCACACCGGCTCGTCGGGCAGGTCTTTGACCCAATGATGTGTCGGCGC
>DATJBA010000163.1:0-7977 GCA_035515675.1 Mycobacterium sp. | reverse complement strand
GTGGGGATCCTGCACGCCAGCGGGCTGGATCCCTGGGTTATCGACTTCGGCTCACCGGACAAGGTCGAGGGCGGGATGCGCCGCAACTTGGCCGACCACATCGTTGCGCTCAGCCAGGCGATCGACACGGTGAAGGACGCCACCGGCAACGATGTGCACCTGGTCGGGTATTCGCAGGGCGGGATGTTCTGCTACCAGGCTGCGGCATACCGGCGTTCGAAGAACATCGCCAGCATCGTGGCGTTCGGTTCCCCGGTGGACACCCTGGCCGCATTGCCGATGGGCATCCCGGCGAACTGGGGCGCGGCCGCCGCGAATTTCATGGCCGATCACGTCTTCAACCGGCTGGACATCCCAAGTTGGTTGGCGCGCACCGGTTTTCAGATGATGGATCCGCTCAAAACCGCGAAGGCCCGGGTCGACTTCGTGCGTCAGCTGCACGATCGTGAGGCGCTGCTGCCGCGCGAACAGCAACGCAGATTCCTTGAGTCCGAGGGGTGGATCGCGTGGTCGGGACCAGCGGTCTCCGAGCTGCTCAAGCAATTCATCGCGCACAACCGAATGATGACCGGCGGTTTCGCCATCAGCGGGCAGATGGTCACGCTCACCGATATCACCTGCCCGGTGCTGGCCTTCGTCGGCGAAGTTGACGACATCGGGCAGCCGGCGTCGGTACGCGGTATCCGGCGGGCGGCGCCCAACACCGAAGTCTACGAATGCCTCATCCGGACAGGCCATTTCGGTCTGGTCGTCGGATCCAAGGCGGCACAGCAGAGCTGGCCCACCGTCGCCGAATGGGTGCGATGGCTCTCCACCGGCGGCGACAAGCCGGACAGCATCGACCTGATGGCCGATCAGCCGGCCGAGCACACCAACAGCGGCGTCGCGTTGAGCTCCCGGGTCATGCATGGCATCGGGGAGGTCTCCGAGGCGGCGCTGGCGCTTGCTCGCGGCGCGGCCGACACGGTTGCCGCGGCCAACAAATCCATGCGCACACTGGCCGTAGAGACGGTCCGGACGCTGCCGCGACTGGCCCGGCTGGGACAGCTCAACGACCACACCCGGATCTCGCTCGGCCGCGTCATCGACGAGCAGGCACACGACGCCCCGCAGGGCGAATTCCTCTTGTTCGACGGGCGCGTGCACACCTACGAAGCCGTGAACCGGCGCATCAACAACGTCGTTCGTGGCCTGATCGAAGTCGGGGTGCGGCAGGGAGACCGGGTGGGCGTTTTGATGGAGACACGGCCCAGCGCACTGGTCGCCATCGCCGCACTGTCCCGGTTGGGGGCGGTCGCGGTGGTGATGCGGCCAGACGCCGACCTGGCGGCGTCGGTCCGGCTCGGGCGAGTAACCGAAATCCTGACCGACCCCACCAACCTGGATGCCGTGCTTGCTTCCGGGCGTCAATTGACAGGACAGGTTCTGGTGCTGGGCGGTGGCGAGTCGCGGCATCTGCACCTGCCCGAGGACGCCTTGGAGCAAAACCAAGTCATCGACATGGAGCAGATCGACCCGGACGCGGTCGAGCTGCCCGGGTGGTACCGGCCCAACCCGGGATTGGCTCGGGATCTGGCGTTCATCGCGTTCAACGCGGCCGGTGACGAGCTGGTGGCCAAGCAGATCACCAACTACCGGTGGGCGGTGTCGGCTTTTGGAACCGCCTCGACGGCCACGCTTGATCGCAAGGACACCGTGTACTGCTTGACGCCGCTGCACCACGAGTCCGCGCTGCTGGTCAGCCTCGGCGGCGCGGTCGTCGGCGGTACCCGCGTCGCGCTCTCGCGCGGCCTGCGCCCGGACCGGTTCGTCCAAGAGGTACGGCAGTACGGCGTCACAGTGGTGTCCTATACCTGGGCCATGCTGCGCGACATCGTCGGCGATCCCGCATTCGTGCTGCACGGCAACCATCCGGTGCGACTGTTCATCGGCTCGGGTATGCCGACCGGATTGTGGGAGCGGGTCGTCGACGCGTTCGCGCCCGCACACGTCGTCGAGTTCTTCGCCACCACCGACGGACAAGCGGTGCTGGCCAACGTTTCCGGCGCCAAGATCGGCAGCAAGGGCCGTCCGCTGCCCGGCGCGGGGCGGGTTGAGCTCGGTGCCTACGACGCCGAACATGACCTGATCCTGGAGAATGACCGCGGCTTCGTCCAGGTCGCTGACACCAACCAGATCGGGGTGTTGCTCGCCGCGTCCCACGGGCCGATCGATCCGACCGCGTCCGTCAAACGTGGGGTCTTCGCTCCCGCAGACATCTGGATATCCACCGAGTACCTGTTCTACCGCGACGCGGACGGGGACTACTGGCTGGCCGGCAGGCGCGGCTCGGAGGTGCGCACCGCGCGCGGGATGGTCTATGCCGAGCCGGTTACCGACGCTCTCGGCCTCATCAACGGCGTCGACCTCGCGGTGACCTACGGCGTGTCGGCGGCTGGCCGGCAGGTGGCGGTATCGGCGGTGACGCTGCTGCCGGGAGCGACCATCACGGCGGCCGACTTGACCGAAGCCGTGGCGGGCATGCCCGTCGGGCTGGGGCCCGACATCGTGCACGTGGTCGGCGAGATGACGTTGAGCGCGACCTACCGGCCAACCGTCAGCGCCCTGCGGGCGGCCGGGATTCCCAAGCCGGGACGCCAGGTGTGGTACTTCGATCCCCGGAGCAACGAGTTCCGCCGGCTGACTCCCGAAGTGCGGTCCGAGCTTTGCGGGGCGCACTGATGCTTGACGATTCACTGCTGAGCATTCTGGTGTGCCCGGCTGACCGGGGGCCGCTGATACTGGTCGACGACGCGGACGGCCAATTGCTGTACAACCCGCGGCTGCGGCGCGCCTACCGCATCGAGGACGGCATCCCGGTATTGCTGATCGACGAGGCCCGCGACGTCGACGACGACGAGCACGCCCGGCTCATGGCGCGAGCCCGTCCGGCAGATCCCCGGTGAGGTAACGCTGCAGGTTCGGCGCGATGGTTCGCGCGATCTGCTCGGCCGGCAGCGACGCGAACGGCTCCAATTGCAGGATGTAGCGCGCCATCAGCACGCCCACCAGCTGCGACGCGACGAACTGGATGCGGATGATTCCACTGCCCGGGGGATCGTCGACGCGCGGACCCACTTCGACCGCGATCACGTCCTGGATGAACGAACGAAACAAATTGACCTCGGAGCCGGCCATGATCGACCGCAGCGTGGCAATGAACCCCGCACCCATCTCGGAGTCCCACAGCGGCAGCAACATTGACGGCAGTTTGTAGCCGAGTTCCTCGACGGGCACTTCGCGCAACGGGCCGATGACGTCCATCGGGTCGATCGCGATGTAAACGGCCGCGGCGAACAGCTTTTCCTTGGTGCCGAAGTAGTGATGCACCAACGCCGAATCGACGCCGGCCGCGGCGGCCACCGCACGTATCGAGGTATTACCAATCCCATTGCGGGCAAACAACTCCCGCGCGCTGGCCAGGATCCGCTCCCGAGCATCGGAGCTCCCGGCCGGCCGCCCGGGCCGCCGGCGCCCGGTGTGCGTGGTTGCCACGCTACGGCGTCCGTCGCCGCAAGGTCGCCGCGGCCAGGCACAGCGCCGCGATCGCGAAACCCAGCACGACGAGGATGTCGCGCACGGCGATGCCGGTCAGTTGGGTATGTGCGCCCACCTGCTGCAGGGCTTCCAGCGCGTAGCTGGCCGGCAGCACGTTGCTGATCCACTGCAGCCAGTGAGCCATCAACGCCCGGGGCACCATGATGCCGGCCAGCAGCAGCTGCGGCACCATCACCAGCGGTATGAATTGCACTGCCTGAAACTCGGTGCGCGCGAACGCACTACACAGCAGGCCCAGACCGACACCCAGCACTGCGTTGACGATCGCGATCACGAACACCCACACCGGGCTGCCGGCCGTGTCGAAGCCGAGCAACCAAAACGACACGATGCAGGCCAAAATGGCTTGCGCCGCAGCGGCGATCGAGAACGCGGTGCCGTAGGCGATCAGCAGGTCGAGCCGACGCAGCGGCGTGGTCAGGACGCGCTCCAGCGTCCCGGAGGCCCGTTCGCGCTGCATGGTTATGCACGTGATGATGAACATTACGAAAAGCGGGAAAAGGCCCAGCAGGATCAGGCAGGCGTTGTTGAACGGCGACGGCGTGCCCGGCCGGTGCGGGGCGTTTTCGAACATGAAGTACATCAGCGTGATGACCAGGACGGGCACCATCAGGATCAATACGACACTGCGGCGATCGGCGGCGAGCTGGCGCAGGATCCGGATCGTCGTGGCGACGTAACCCTGCAGCGTCAGCCGGCCGCGGGCTCGGTGGTGCGCCGGATGATGGACAGAAACGCTTCCTCCAGTGACGTACATCCGGTGTCCTCTCGTAATCGGTTCGGCGTGGTGCGAGCGAGAAGTCGCGCGTCGCGCATCAGCAGCAGATCGTCGCAGCGATCGGCTTCGTCCATGACATGGCTGGACACCAGCAGCGTGACACCGGCCGCTGCGAGCGCGGTGAACTTATCCCATAGGTCGACACGCAACACGGGATCGAGGCCGATGGTCGGCTCGTCGAGGACCAGCAGGTCGGGGTGGCAGACCAGCGCACAGGCCAAAGACACCCGGGCGCGCTGCCCGCCCGACAAGTTGGCGCAGTACGCGCCGCGCTGCCCCTGCAGGTCAACCGCCTCGACGGCCTCCTCGGCGGCGTGTCCGTCCACGCCGCACAGCGCCGCGAAGTAGCGGATATTGTCGATAACCCTCAGGTCGTTGTAGATGGTCGGGTCTTGGGGCATGTAGCCGACCCGCCGTCGCAGCGGGGCCGATCCAGCCGGGTGACCCAGCACCGTCACAGAGCCTCCGGCCACGATCTGGGTCCCGACGATGCAGCGCATCAGTGTGGTCTTGCCGGATCCGGACGGGCCGAGCAGGCCGGTGATCGTGCCACGGGCGATCCGGACAGAAATGTCCTGTACCGCCGGCACTTTGCCGCGGATCACGTTGAGATGCTCGATGGTGATAGCCGGCTCCGCGTCATTGCGCAACAATTCATCACTTGATGAACTCATCATATGATGAATATTCGCCCCTGGTTCGGGGTTGTCAAGAGCCCGGGCTGGATTGGTGCACAATCTGTGCGGTGAGCGCTGATCAACTGCTGGTCGACCCCCTCGCGGCCGCGCATCGACTAGTCGGCGCCACCATCACCGGACGCGGCGTGCGCGCCATCGTCGTCGAAGTCGAGGCCTACGGCGGGGTCCCCGAGGGTCCCTGGCCGGATGCCGCAGCCCACTCGTACCGCGGTCTCGATGGCCGTAACGCCGTGATGTTCGGACCCCCGGGGCGGCTCTACACCTACCGCAGCCACGGGATCCATGTCTGCGCCAATGTCGTGTGCGGACCCGATGGGACCGCTGCGGCTGTCTTGTTGAGGGCCGCCGCCCTCGCGGATGGCGCCGACGTCGCCCTGGCCCGCCGCGGCGAGTCGGTGCCTACCGTCGCGCTGGCGCGCGGCCCTGGGAATCTATGCTCTGCATTGGGAATCACTATGGCCGACAACGGGATTGATTTGTTCGACCCGGCCAGTCCGGTGACGTTGAGGCTCAACGAGGCGCACGGCGCGATCTCAGGCCCGCGGGTCGGGGTCAGCCAGGCCGCCGACCGACCATGGCGCTTGTGGCTTGCGGGTCAACCGGAGGTCTCGGCATACCGCCGCAGCCCCCGGGCGCCGGCGCCGGGCGCCAGCGACTAGCCGGGATGATGCTGAAAGACTCTTACACCATGATCATCGACGAGCTCGGTTGGCGCGGATTGATCGCGCAGTCCACCGACCTCGATGCGCTGGCCGCCGAAGCGCAGCGCGGGCCGATGACCGTGTACGCCGGCTTCGACCCCACCGCGCCGAGCCTGCATGCCGGCAACCTGGTGCCGCTGCTGGCGTTGCGCCGATTTCAGCGCGCGGGACACCGTCCGATCGTGCTGGCCGGCGGCGCCACTGGCATGATCGGTGACCCGCGTGACACCGGTGAGCGCAGTCTCAACGAGGCGGACACCGTCGCCGAATGGACCGAGCGGATCAGCGGGCAGCTGGAACGCTTCGTCGATTTCGGCGTTTCGGCCCAGTCCGCTACGGGCGCCGTCGTCGTCAACAACCTGGAGTGGACGAGCCGAATGTCGGCGATCGAGTTCCTGCGCGATGTCGGCAAACACTTCTCGGTCAACGTGATGCTGGATCGCGACACCATCCGGCGGCGTCTGGCGGGGGAGGGGATCTCCTACACGGAGTTCAGCTACATGCTGCTGCAGGCCAACGACTACGTCGAATTGCACCAGCGCCACGGCTGCACATTGCAGATCGGCGGCTCCGATCAGTGGGGCAACATCATCGCCGGGGTCCGCTTGGTCCGGCAAAAGCTCGGCGCGACAGTGCATGCGCTCACGGTCCCGCTGGTGACTTCCGCCGACGGCACCAAGTTCGGCAAATCTACCGGCGGCGGCAGCTTGTGGCTGGATCCGCAGATGACCAGCCCCTATGCCTGGTACCAGTACTTCGTCAACACCGCCGACGCCGATGTGATCCGGTACCTGCGGTGGTTCACCTTCTTGTCGGCCGACGAGCTGGCCGAGCTGGAACAGGCGACGGCTGAACGTCCGCAGCAACGTGCCGCCCAACGACGGCTGGCCGCCGAGCTGACCGTTCTGGTACACGGTGCGGCGGCCACCGAGGCGGTCGAGCACGCCAGCCGGGCACTTTTCGGGCACGGTGAGCTGAACCGCTTGGACGAGGCGACGCTGGCGGCGGCGTTGCGCGAGACTTCGGTCGCCGAGCTCAAACCCGGTGGTCCCGACGGGATCGTCGACCTCTTGGTGGCCAGCGGCCTGTCGGCCAGCAGGGGAGCGGCGCGACGCGCCATCGACGAAGGTGGCGTTTCGGTCAACAACGTTCGCATCGAGAGCGACGAATGGGTGCCACAGCCCTCGGACCTCCTGCACGGGCGCTGGCTGGTGTTGCGCCGCGGCAAACGCAATATCGCCGGGGTGGAACGGGTGGACGGCTGACCCGGACCCAGGCGCTCGCGGCCCCGTAGTACCCGACCCGTGCACAGAGGTGCTGCAAAACGCGTTAGTGCGCAAACTTTTATCTCACCGTGCTGTAGATGTGACCCTTGTTGACCACTGTTGTCACAGTGATTTGCGCGACACGCGTGCAGCAGCCACTCGGTTATAGATGGGCTTTGCGAGTGGGCGGGCCGGCGACAGCCCTGCGGTTTCTCGGGGTGACCGCAGGGTTGGCCGCCCTGGCTGCCTCACTGGCGACACCCATCCGCGCCGACATGATGGGTAATGCATTCCTGGTGGCTCTCACGAATGCCGGCGTCTCATATTCCCAACCGGCAAGCACGATGGCGCTGGGACAGTCGGTCTGCCCGATGGTGGTGCAGCCGGGTGGATCCTTCGACTCGGTTGTCTCTAAAGTGGCCGCCGGCAATGGAATGTCCCACGACAAAGCGGGCGTATTCGCACTCATCGCGATAGCGACCTATTGTCCCGCGGTGATAGCGCCGCTGCTGCCGAACCGGCACCAGGCCTAGTACCAGTACCGTTTACTTAAAAGCTGCACAAACCGCCCATGAAACGCCGCCGCTTGCCCGGCTAGCGCCTGATAGTCCTGGGCCGCGGGGCTCCCACTCGCGCCGCTCGAGGAGGTCATCGAGGTTGCCAGAGGGCTGGTGCAGGTTCAGGGCCAGGGCGAAGGCCACATCAGCCATCGGCGGCTGCCTGCCGGTTACAGGTCGCGGGTCACGATGTCGATAGTGCGCCGGGCCAGCTCGGCGCCGTAGTCGGCCCAGGTGCCTTGGCCCCAGTAGCGGTAGTCGCTGGCCTCGGCGGCCAGCAGGTGGAACAGCGCGTTGCGGTAGCGGGGGTCGTCGGTGGGGACGGCTTTGGCCAGGACCCGCTCGTGGAACAGCGAGCTGGCCTTGTCCATCGGGGCCAAC
>DATJBA010000162.1:0-4392 GCA_035515675.1 Mycobacterium sp. | reverse complement strand
GTCCCGTGCACACTCAGCGCGGCTTCACCCTGGTCGAGCTGATGGTGACCGTTGGCATCGCCCTCTTCCTGCTGTGGGGCCTCACCACCGTCGTGCAGAACGTGCGCAAGGCCAACCTGAACCAGCAGGGTCTCTCGCAGCTGCAGGACGAGGAGCGCTTCGCGCTCACCGTAATCACGGACGTCGTGCAGACCGGCGGGTATCTCCCCAATGCGACGCTCTGGACCCCCACCACCGCGCTTCCGCAGATCGGGAATTTCGAGTCCGGGGCGCCATTCTACGGCGCGCTCAACGCACCCTACGGACACACCCTGAGTGTGCGCTACATGACCGACAACGGTGACGGCGTGATTCTCTGCGACGGCAGCACCAATAACCAGGGCGCGTCACAAACGTTCACCAATACCTTCACTGTAGTGCCGCAAGGCCCCGGCGTGGTGGGGGGACTGTATTGCCAGGTCAACAATCTCGGCCCCTCGGCCATCGCACCCGGTGTGCTGCTCGTCCCCGGCGTAACGAGCATGACGGTCTACTTCGGCGTCAAGCGCGACTTTACGTTCAATGACTACAACGTCGACACCTACCTGACGCCGGATCAGATGTGCGGGCTGGTTCTCAATCCTTGCGGCACCGACGACTGGGGCAACGTCAGCGCGGTGCGGGTGATCCTCACCTTCACCAATCCGTTGTTCGATGCGAGCGTTCCGGTGAGCCCGGGCAACCAGCAGACCATCACCTTCGAGCGCGTGATCGAAGTCATGGCCCGCGGGGGGGTACACACATGAGAACCGCACGACCTCACTCAGGCAAGCAGCGCGGCGTTGCGCTCATCACGAGCCTGCTGCTGCTCCTCATCATCACCATTCTGGCGCTCAGCATGTTTCGCAGCTTCAGCTCGCTGGAGAAGATCGCCGGCAACATGCGCGAGAAGGACCGTGCGGTGCACGCGGCGGTGAGCGCTCAGCAATTTGCCGAGTGGTGGCTGACGCAGCCTGCGGCGGTAGCGGATACCACGACGCCCGTGAGCTGCGCAGCGGGACCGCCCCTCATCGCCAATCCTCCTGCCAGCGAGGGCCAGGTCTGCTCGACGCAGACCTCGCTCGTGAATCTGATAGGTGTCAACAACATAACGCAGCAGCTTCCCTGGCCGGTGACTTACCTGCAGTACTTGCCCCCGGGCAGCACAGTGGGTCAGGTCGGTCCCAACGGTGACGCGCCCTACGCGCTGACCCCGGGCTTCTACATCTCCGATCTCGGAGCTTCGGCGGACGCCGAGGGCGAGGTCTATCAGATCGATGCCTTCAGCTCCGGCGCCACGACCAGCACGATCGCCGTCGTCGAGAGCATCTACGAGCTCCAGCAGGGCATCGTCAACCGAGGTGGCTTGTGATGAACCGCAAGAGCCTTTTCACCTTCCTTGCCGCCCTGGCGGCCATCGCCGCGGCGTTCGCAGCGCAGGCGCAGTCCTCCATCAGCGAGGACTTCACCGGCACGACCACGAGTAGCAGCTGGTGGTTCTTCAACGGCGCCTGCCTGACCGCCAGCACACTTGGGGGATCCGAGCCCTCCGTCAACGCGAGTGGCGCGGCTTCCGGCGGCCAGATCCCGGGATGCACCACCATCGCCACGAGCTACTATAACAAGACCTCGGGCGAAGTCCTGGTCGGCGGCCAAACACTCAGCAACAGCACGCCGGACCCGATCGGCCAGGGCGCGCTGCGCTTCACGAACGGGCGCCCTTACGGCTACGACGAAAATGGCGGTGTCGTCTTCGCCACTCCCTTTCCCACCGGTCAGGGCGTGTCGATTACGTTCAAGACGGTCACTTATCGTGGCGACTCGGGTGGTGCTGGGAATGACGGCGCGGACGGCATCAGCTTCTTCCTCATGGACGCCAGTCAACTCAATACCGGCGCGATCACGGGCGTCGCCAGCGGCAACGGCAACGGGCTCGGCGCCTGGGGCGGAAGCCTGGGCTACAGCTGCTCGAACAGCAACACGCCGCACAATGGGCTGATCGGCGGCTACCTCGGCCTCGGCATCGACGAGTTCGGCAACTTCCTCAACGGCACGGCCAATACCCTGGGAACCGCCGCCGCGGCCACGGGCGACAACACCGCGAGCGGCGGCGGCTACCAGCCGGGACGCATCGGTCTGCGCGGCGCCGGCAACGTCGCCTGGTCATCGTTGAATGCGCAATACCCCAATGTCTATAAGAGCTCCCTTTCGGCTGCGCAGCAGAGTGCCGCGGTGCAGAGGACGTGCGCGAACGGCGTGCTCTGGGATGGGGTGACCGATCAGGCTGTCGACGTCAACGACACGCCCGTGACGCCAGCCAATCAAGTCGCTGTGGCCGACTACGGAGCGATTCCGAACGGATACGTCGTGCTCCCTGCGAGCACCCAGATCGCCAACGAGGCAGCGGCCCAGCGCAGCCAGGGGACGCCCATCTACTACCAGCTGAACATCTCGCAGAACGGCCTGCTCACCCTCTCTTACAGCATCTGCCCGCCGGCCGGCTGCGGCGCCTTCATCTCGGTCATCAGATCGCAGAACATCACCACCGCCAACGGTCCGCTGCCGGCGAATTTCCTCTTCGGGTTCGCGGGCTCTACCGGCGGCAGCTCGAACATTCACGAGATCCTGTGCTTCCAGGCGGAGCCGGCTACCGGGGCCGCGGCGTCCGCGGGGGCGAGCGAGAAGCAAGCCGCCAAGGTCCAGACGGGGGTACAGGCCTTCTTCGCCTACTACAACCCGAACAACGGCTGGACCGGCCGCGTCACCGCGAGCAGCCTTGGCTTCGATCAGTTTGGCAATGTCGTGATCGCCCCGACCCCGAACTGGGATGCCTCCTGTGTGCTCACCGGCGTGGCGGCCGGCAGCACCTGCAGCACGACCGGCGTGGCAGGCCCAACGGCAGCAGAAGGCCCGGCCAATCGCAAGATCGTTACCTGGAGCGGCAGCGCTGGTATTCCGTTCGAGTACAACAGCCTGACCACGGCTCAGCAGAACGCCCTCACGGCGGGTGACGCCCCCGGCGCGGCGTGCAACGCTACCACCGCCTACGCGGCGAACGACCGTGTGAACTACCTGCGCGGCGATCGCAGCTGCGAGATCAGCACCTTGGGTGTCGGCCTCTTCCGCCGCCGCTCGAGCGTGCTGTCCGACGTCATGGATTCGAGCCCGGTATGGGTGGGACCGCCCGATGCTCCCTATGTGTCGGTGTGGGGCGACCGGCTCAACCCGTCCGATCCGCTGCCGGAGAACTCGGCCACGGGGCAGAGCTATGCACAGTTCATCGCGGCGCAGCAGAACCGCCAGCAGGTGGTTTATGCCGGTGCCAACGACGGGCTGCTGCACGGCTTCCGCAGCGGGTCGTACAACGCCACCACGGGCACCTTCACCAATAACGACGGCTACGAGCTCCTGGCGTACATGCCCGGCGCAGTGGTCCCGACGATCCATTCGACGACCGACCCGTCCGTCGACTTCTCCAATGCCCAGTACGGGCACAACTACTACGTCGACGCGACCCCCGGCGAGGGCGACCTGTTCCTCAACGGCCAGTGGCACTCGTGGATCGTCGGCGGACTTGGGCCCGGCGGTAACGCGATCTACGCCCTCGACGTCACGAATCCCGCGAGCTTCAGCGAGTCGAACGCCGCGAGCCTCGTGGTCGGTGAGTGGACCAATGCCACCATCGTCTGCACCAATGCCAGCGCCCCCAACGCCAGCTCCTGCGGCCATAACCTCGGCAACACCTACGGCACGCCGCAGATCCGCCGCCTGCACGATGGCAACTGGGGAATGATCTTCGGCAACGGCTTCGGCAGCGTCTCGGGCGATGCCGGCATCTACGTCGGCGTGCTGAATCCGAGCTCGGGCGCTGTCACGTTCTACTACCTGAGCACCAGCACGGGCAGCGCCGGCAACCCGAATGGCATCGCCTACACGACGCCTGCGGACCTCGATGGCGACCATATGACAGACTATGTCTACGCGGGAGACCTCCAGGGCAACGTGTGGCGCTTCGACCTGACGAGTGCCAGCGAGTCGAACTGGGCGGTTACGCCAGGTCCGCTGTTCAGCACCCCGAGTGGTCAGCCAATCACAACTGCGGTGACCGTCGCCTCCGGTTCGCCCAACCCCGGTATGCAGCAGCAGATTATGGTGCTTTTCGGCACCGGGCAGCAGGTGCCGCTCACCAATGCCAGTGCGGCGACCTACGCGAGTGGCACGCAGAGCCTCTACGGCGTGTGGGACTGGAACATGAGCGGCTGGAACTCGCTGTCGCCCAGCGTCCCGTACGCGGGCCTGACGACCGTCAACCACACGCTGCAGCAGAGCGACCTGCAGGCGCAGGCCGTGACCGTCAACACCACCACGCAGGAT
>DATJBA010000161.1:0-25715 GCA_035515675.1 Mycobacterium sp. | reverse complement strand
CCGCACGGAGTTGCATCGGTGGATGGCCTCACCGCAGGACGACCCGCCATTTCGCAGCGCTCAACTTCTGCGGGTGTTCCTGCTTGGCGAGCTCACGCCGGCGCAGGCGAGAGAGTATTTGGAGTCGCTGCGCTCCTTCGCGGACGCCGAGCACGCCCGGTATGAGCAGATCCGCGATTCCTACGACTGGTCGGACGATGACGCCGACTTCTTCGCCCGCGCCGCCTTGGAGAACGGGCTGCAATTCACCCAGATGCAATCCGACTGGGCGACCCGGGTGATTGACGGGCTAGATCGCCACAGAAAGCGATTACCGGCGCCGAAATTGCCCGCCAACTCGACTGGACTATAAAGGGTTTCGCCCCATTCCGACCAACAGGCACCGTCGGTCTCAAGGCAAACAGCGTCGCGGCCGGCGCGCTTGTGGTTCGCCTGTGACCCACCCACCGCAGAAACTTCCAACGAGGAGCAAACCATGAATACCACCCTTACAGCGGTCTCGGCGCGACGAGCCCACCACCGCGCCAACATTGAAACGTCGGCGGGTTGGCCGTTCCCACATTGCCCTCGCCACCCGACGATGAGCTACATGGCCAGAGTGGAAAATCTGTGATGGTCCGCATCGTGCCGCTGCCGCCCACCCTCAGCCATGCATCACATCGTGGCAGCCACCACCGACAAGCCAGCGCTACCACGCCAACCACACGACTCACTTACGCGCAGTATCACTCACTACCGCTCACTATCCGCTCAGCAGTTGACTACCCCGGGCGAGGTAGCATGCTCGCTGTATGTGTACCGGCTCACCGCTGAAGGATGGTCTTCGCAGCGCGACGGGTCAGATGCGATGACAACCTTGTCGGTCCGCCTCTTTAGGAGGAGTTTGTGAACAAACTGCTCACCGGGGCCGTCGCGGTTGGAATGTTAACCTGGGCAACAACTTTCGGCGAAGGCGTCGCATCCGCCGACACCGCATTGATAGTTCCTGGCACGGAACCGTCCCCTTATGGGCCGCTGAGGTCGCTGTATCACTTCAATCCCGCGATGCAGCCTGAGATCGGCGCAAACTACTTCAGCCCCAATGCCACCCGGCGCGTCATTTCGTATCCGGGCAGCTTTTGGCCGATCACAGGATTGAATTCGCCGACTGTCGGTAGCTCGGTGAATACCGGCACGAACGATCTCGACGCCGCGATCCGTAGCACTAACGGGCCCATCTCCGTGGCCGGACTGTCACAAGGAACGCTGGCGCTCGACGGCGAGCAGGCGCGACTCGCCAACGACCCGACCGCGCCGCCGCCGGGCCAACTCACGTTTATTAAAGCCGGTGACCCCAACAACCTGCTCCGCAAGGCGTTCGGGCCCGGAACCCACCTGCCCCTCATCGACTACACCGTTCCGGCTCCGGTAGACAGCCAGTACAACACAGTCAACGTCGTGGGCCAGTACGATATCTTTTCCGATCCGCCCAACCATCCAGGGAATCTGCTCGCTGACCTGAACGCGATTACCGCAGGCGGGTATTACGGCCACACCGCCACGGCATTCTCAGACCCCGCCCGCGTTGCACCCTGGGACATCACCAGGACAACCAACGGCTTGGGTGCCACCACGACGACGTACTTCATCCGAAGCGGGCAGCTACCGCTGGTGCGGGCACTCGTGGACATGGCGGGCCTGCCTCCCGAGGCGGCTGGTCCACTCGATGCGGTGCTACGGCCGATGATCAATAGGGCTTACGATGCGGGGCCAGCTCCCGGCCCGGCCGAATTCGTCAACGGCATCCCCCATATCCCCGCCATCGGCCCCTCGATCTCTATTCCCATCCAAAGCACCGGCGTCGGCATCAACACCGCCACGGGCACTCTCACAGCCGCCAACGCGGTCCGGAACGTCGTCTCCGGCCCCGAGCCGGTCAAGGGCGCCAAGGCCGTGTTGAAGGTCGCCGGTCTGCTGCTCAAAGGCAAGAAATAATCTCAGGCCAGCCAGCGGCGACTCGGACCTGCCCCGCGGCAGCTTGAGCCAGATGGTTTCAGCGGCGACATCCCTCATGACGCAGTTTGGGTGCGAAAAACGCTAGAGTCGCAGCCCGTCGTGCAACGAGAAACCGATCAGGTGGTCGTCTGTCCATACTGGTAACTTCTTTTCTTCAGGCAAGAGCGGCTTACGTTTAACTGGGTAAGCGCGCCTCCGGTCCCGTCGTAACGGCCACCAATCCGACGGCCGCCAGCCTGACGGCCGCCACCAGTTCGCCCGTCCGACCAGCACCGCGATCGCGGGCACCGTGACGGTGCGCAGCAGGAAGGTATCCAACAAAAGCCCGGTCGCAAGAACGAAGGCGCCCTGCGCGACACTGTTAAGGCTGGCGAATACCAGACCAAACATCGAGGCGGCCATGATCAGACCCGCCGCAGTGATCACACCGCCGGTTGAGCCCACGGTACGGATAACACCGGAACGCACGCCCAACGCAGACTCGTCACGCAGCCGGGAGATGAGCAACATATTGTAATCGGCGCCCACCGCGACCAATATGATAAAGGTTAATCCGGGAACGATCCAATGCATTTCGCCGCCGAGTATGAATTGAAATACGATGACGCCGATACCGAGCGCTGACATATATGAGACGATCACCGAGCCAATCAGGTACAGCGGCGCAACGATCGCGCGCAGCAACACGATCAAAATCAGCAGCACAACGCAGACGGTCATCACAATGATGAATCGGAGATCATGATCGGAGTAGTCGCGCGTCTCCTTTACGACGACGGGTAACCCCACTAGCGATATCTTGGCATCGGCCAGTGTGGTATTCGGTTGAGCCCCGTGTGCGGCAGCTGTAATCGCATCGACCTGGTCCATCGCAGCGGTGCTGAACGGATTGAGATCGGTCTGTATCAAGTACCGCATCGCGTGTCCGTCGGGTGAAACGAAGGCGGAGGCAAGTTTTTTGAGCTCGTCAGCATTCAACCCGCCCAAGAGGTCCTGCGCCCCGGCCGGCATCGTCGCATGGCTGCCCCCCTCGCCGGTGACAAACGACAACACCTGCGCGGGAATGTAGAAACCCGCCATCGCTGGCGTCGTCGCGTCGTTTTTCATGGCCATCAGGAACGCGGAGGCTTCACCCAGCCCAAATCCCATCTTTTTGACCTGGTCGACCAAGAGCTGCACACCGTCGGCCAGTTGTCGGCTGCCGTCGGCAAGAGTGTTGGCCCCCTGTTGCAAGAAGTTGATCTTGGCCCGCATGTCGCCCGGATTGCCCATCCCCATCGAGCCCATAGCGCCGATGACGGTGGTGAGCGCCCGGCGCAATCCGGACACAGTTGATGCCAGGGTCTGCACGGCTTGCGTCGCCCGCAGCTGTCGAGCCAGCTCAGATATCTTGCCGAGCGTTCCGTCGTCGCGCGCTGTGACCAGTCGCCGCAGTTCGGTGCGCGCATTGACGCAGGCGGGCTCGGCGCCGCACATCGGGCTGTTATCGAGCGCCCTCAGCACTGGGCTGGCCCAATCGGAGTTGTTGGCGACAAAGTTGGCGTTTGCGCCGATGGCGTCGCCAAGTCCACGCATGCTGTTGACAAGCTTTTCCGCGCCCTCGAGTTCGCCGAGTGCCCGATTCCCGCCGAATAGGTTCTGCAGATACGAGAGAGCGTCGACCAGGCCGCTGGCAGCAGATACAGCCTGGTTAACTTGTGTCCGTACTTCGCTGAGCTTGCCCGCCATGAGGTTGGCGCCGCCCGCTAGCTTGTCGAGATCACCGATGTGATCGACGATCTGCTTGGAGCCCTCGTCGAGCTTGTCGCCGACTTCTCCTGCCTGCCAAGAAGTCCTGGCTTGCTCCAGAGACTGTCCAGTTGGTCGGGTGATGCCCCTGACAATCGCGACACCCGGCACTTGGCTTACCCGCTGTGCCATCTGCTCCACGTCGGCAAGGGCCTTCGCCGTGCGCAAGTCGTGCGGTGAATCGATGACGAGGTACTCAGGAATGATCAGGTTGGGCGGGAAATGCTTATCCAGTTCGGCATATCCGACCGAACTCTCGACGGAAGCCGGCAGGGCCTTGCGTTCGTCGTAGTTGTAGTGGGCCAGACCCGCACAGCCGGCCAGAATGATCAGCACGAGCGCACTGGCGAGTAGATGGGCCTTGGGCCGGCGCACAATGTGTATTCCCGAACGCCGCCACAAACGGCGGGTGAGATCGCGTCGCGGCGCGATCCAACCACGGCGTCCGGCAAGCACAAGCAGGGCCGGTAGTAGGGTCACCGCGGTGATGAAGACTACAGCTACCGAAATTCCCAACACTGGGCCGAGAGTTTTGAGAATTCCCAATTGGCTGAAGATCATTCCGAGAAAGGTGACCGCCACGGTGGCCGCGGAGGCCGCGATCACCTTGCCGATGGATGTCAACGCCTTCGTGACCGCTTGATCCGAATCCGCGCCCTGCCGCAAATAGTCGTGATACCGGCTGATGAGAAAGACGGCGTAATCGGTTCCGACGCCGACCATCAGCCCACTCATAAAAATAATGGCCTGGTTGGCAATGCCCAGGCCAGCTAGTCCGACGATTGCGACAAGGCGCTGCGCAACTACCACGGACACGCCGATCGTTATCAATGGCAGCACCATGGTGACCGGGTTTCGGTAGATGATCAGCAAAATGACGAACAACAAGATGCTGATCGCAAGCTCGATCCGAGTCCTGTCCTGCTGCCCGGTGAGATTGAGGTCGGCGACGGTGGACGCAGGCCCGGTCAGATTGGCCGTCAGCGTCGATCCTGCGACGCTGTGTCTGACAATATCGGCCACCCGTGCATACGCCTGTTTGGACTGAGTCGAACCCAAGTCGCCGGGCAGACCGATCGGCAGGATCCATGCCTGGTGATCCTTACTGGTCATGAGCTCACGCAGCGGCGGTGTCGTGACGAAATCCTGCAGCATCACCACATCTCGGGTGTCCTGGCGCAGCGCGTCAACCAGCTTTTTGTAGGTGCCTTCGTCGGCCGGGCTCAGCCCTTTGGCATCGCTCAGCACTACCACCGCAATGCTTTCCGACTCGGGTTCGTGAAACGCCGCGGTCATGTTTTCGGTCGCAACCAGCACCGGGGCTCCTGCCGGCAGAATATCCACCGGATGCCTCTGGGAGATCTCGTCCAGGGACGGCATGGTCAGCGAAAGCACGCCCGCGAGCACGACCCAGACGCCGATCACCACCCACGGCCTGCGCGCGATCAGGCGCCCCAGCCGTGGGAAGACGCCCACCGGGATGTCCTGGCCGGTTTGGCCGGTCTTCTCCATCTGCCGTGACATTCACAACCGCCTGAAAACTACGGGTAGCAGCGAAATCGCCCGCACATCATTGCTTTATTGTTTTCAGCGTCAATACGCCGCCTGGCTGGAAAATTCAGTGCCGTTACGTGCACGCTCCGACGCCCCGCCGTCGGCAATGCGGACACACACGGATTTTATTGCCCCCAGATATCGGGCAACGGATTCGCGAGCGACCGGATTGTTCGGGAACAACACGCTCGCTGCGGTCTCTTCGTACCGGGCCACCATTGTACTTAGTGGATATATAACCCTGCCGTCGCTGTGAGCACCGACCTTCAGGCCCTCGAATAATTTCGTCATCATCGAGAGCGGACTCACATGTGCGTCAAAGAAATTCACCAAGGAAAAGAGTGGCTGAGGCCTGCACAGCCAAGGCGCCAATTCCACTACGCGTTCAAATGGCACTTTCGCCAGGTCCGCGCCCGAATCGAAGGAAGTCTGCGCGCTTCGCGCAATATCATTGAACGACGATCCGGCGACAGGAACAGTTACCGGGATTTGGCCGGTGAACCAACCCTGTGTCGTAAAGTCCGCTTGCGTGCTGCGGGTATCTTTCGGAGTAATGCCGAAATAAGTATCGGCACCGGTCAACTCGTGTACCGCGAGGGCAATGCAAGCGAACATGCCGCCGATGAAACGGGCGCCCGCCGCGATGCAGGCGGATTCGAATCGCTCTGTCTGTCGCGCGTCCATCAGCGTCACGCTCATCAGGTCGCCGTCACAGGGCACAGACTGATCACCGAGTGGTAGCGGGAATTTCGGGAACGTCCCGTTATTGCTTTCAGCGAAGTCGATCCAGGCACGTACCTCCGGGGAGTCCGCGGTCAACGCCGATGCGTACTCACGCTGCCGAAGGCAGAAGTTGTCATAACTGCCGGCCTGCGGCAGCCCGACCGGCGGATCGCCCGCTATCAGCGTGGCGTACATTGTCTGGAACTCCATGAGTCCCACCCCGACAAACTGCCCGTCGGCATGCAGGTGATCAATGCTGACATAGAACGTGAAGCAGTCCGGGCGCTGAATAACACCAAAGCTGAAGCAATCCCAGTGCAGCGAATCCGGTGTAGCCACGATATGTTCTTGCAACTCCGCGCTGGTCAGCTCGCCATGCTCGGTGAGGACGAATTCGATATCGGCCGGGTCGGCGATGGTGTGCCGGACGATGTGGTCGGCGTCGTGGTACTCGAACCAACTGCGGTATGTCTCGTGCCGGCGCAGGAGTGCGTTGATGACGTAGGTCATGGCGCGCAGATCGCAGTGACCGGACACCTCGACGGACGCAATGAGCAGCCGGGAGTGGTCGAGCCCCCGGGCAGCCTGCTCGGAAAAGCTCCGAAGATGCCGCGCTTGTACATAGCTGGGAGGCACAGCACTCACCGGCGCCTCGAGAGCCTTGGCACGCGAAGCAGGTGACGGGTGCCACGAACACAGCGCACCTGGCGCCGGCCGCCATTCGTTGACCGATGAGACGTCCAATGGCCCGATTAGCACTGTTACCTCCTGTACTTCAGCGCCTGCGGTCCGGCATTTCGACGGCGGATGCTTTCGGTCACGACCTTGCAGGAGGGGCCCCTTCAGGCGCCAACTGCTCATACAGATGAGCCGCCAAACCCCGCACGGTGGTGGTGATGTTCTTGGGGGCCAAGCGAATTCCAGTCTCGTTCTCGATGCGGGTGCGCAATTCGAGGGCGCCCAGCGAGTCAAGACCGTACTCGGGGAGCGGACGGTCCGGATCGACACCGCGCCGCAGAATCAGGCCGACCTGCTCGGAGACCAGCTGCCGAAGCCGGGCGGGCCACTCGTCGAACGGTAACTGGTTCAGTTTGCTGCGGAATTTGCTTGTGCCCGAACGGTTTTGCTCGGACTGGAACATTTCGAAGAACCGGCTCCGCTCCGTAAGGGCAGCCAACCACGGCACTCCGACGATCGGAGCATAGCCGGTGTATGCGCGGTCGTGGCGCAACAGCGTCTCGAACGCGTAGCCGCCATCGTCGGGAGCGATGGCAGCGCCGCTGCTTTCGGCCAGGGCCGTGGCGCGGCCCACCTCGGCCCACGCGCCCCACGCGATCGAGGTAGCCGGAAGGCCTTGAGCCCGACGCCAATAGGTGAAAGCGTCCAGCCAGCTGTTGGCTGCGGCGTAGGCGCCCTGGCCCGGTGACCCCAGCAGGGCGGCTGCCGAGGAGAAGGAACAAAACCAATCCAGCGGCTGGCTGGCTTTCCGTTCTTGCAGGGCCTGGTGCAGGTGCCAGGCACCGTAGGCCTTCGGAGCCCAGTCGCGTGCCAGCATCTCGTCAGTGATGTTGGCCAGGGTGGCGTCCTCGACCACCGCAGCGGCGTGCAGCACGCCGCGCAACGGGAGCCCAGTGGCGGTTGCCGCAGCCACCAACCGGTCCGCTGTGCCGGCTTGGGCGATGTCGCCGCACTCCACCACGACATCCGACCCGATCGCCCGGATCAGCTCGATCGTCTCCAGCACCCTTTGCTCCGGCTCGGAGCGCGAGCTGAGGACGATGCGGCCGCACCCCGCGGTGGCCATCTTCTCGGCGAGGAACAGCCCGAGGCCACCCAGGCCGCCGGTGATGATGTAGGAGCCGTCCGCGCGGAAGGGCTTGACCTGCTCCGGCGGCATGACCACACTGCAGCGCCCTCTCCGCGGGACGTCGAGGATGAGTTTGCCGGTGTGCTCAGCGGCGCTCATCACCCGAATGGCGGTGGCCGCCTCGGCCAGCGGGTAATGGGTGCTCTCCGGAATCGGCAGCGAGCCGTCGGCGGTCAGTCTGTACACCGTGTCGAGCAGGGTTCGGATCTCCTGTGGGTGTGTTGCGCAGAGCAATCCCAGATCGACGGCATAAAACGACAGGTTGCGACGGAACGGGAAGAGCCCCAGCCGGGTGTCCCCATAGATGTCGCGCTTGCCGATCTCGATGAATCGACCACGGAAGGACAGCAGTTTCAGCCCGGCCAGTTGGGCGGCACCGGTCAAGGAGTTGAGCACAACGTCGACGCCATAGCCGTCGGTGTCACGGCGGATCTGGTCAGCGAACTCAATGCTGCGCGAGTCGTAAACATGCTCAATCCCCATGTTGCGCAACAGTTCTCGACGCTTCGGGCTGCCGGCGGTGGCGAAAATCTCGGCGCCTGCGGCACGGGCTATCCCGATCGCTGCCTGCCCCACCCCGCCGGTTGCGGAGTGGATCAACACCTTGTCACCGGCCCCGATGCAGGCCAGGTCCTGCAGGCCGTACCAGGCGGTGGCGTGCGCGGTGGTCACCGCGGCGGCCTGGGCGTCGGTCAGGCCCGGCGGAAGAGTCGCGGCCAGTCGAGCGTCACACGTGACGAAAGTGCCCCAACATCCGTTGGGGGACATACCGCCGACATGGTCGCCGACCTTGTGATCGGTGACGTCGGGCCCGGCGGCTGTCACCACACCGGCGAAATCGGTGCCCAACTTGGGCAGGTGCCCCTCGAAGCTGGGATAACGGCCGAACGCGACCAGGACATCGGCGAAGTTGATGCTGGAAGCGCTGACTGCGACCTCGATCTGTCCGGGGCCCGGCGGAACCCGGTCGAAGGCGACCAAATCCATCGATTGCAAGTCACCCGGCGTGCAGATCTGCAGGCGCATCCCGTCGCGCTCCTGATCCACGACGGCGATTTGCCGCTCTTCGGGGCGCAGCGCGGCGGGACACAAGCGCGCCGTGTACCAGTCACCGTTGCGCCAAGCGGTCTCGTCCTCTTCGGATCCGGTCAGCAGCTGCCGTGCTACCTGCTCCGCATTTGTCTGGTCGTCGACGTCGATGTGAGTGGTGTGCAGGTACGGGTTCTCAGTGCCGATCACCCTCAGCAGACCGCGCAGCCCGCCCTGCTCGAGGTTGACGCGGTCTTCGCCCACTACCGCCTGGGCGTCCCGGGTGACGACATACAGCCGGGGCGACTGGGCGACCTCTAGGAGTTCGCGGGTGATGCGCACCAAGTGGTGAACGTAGCCAACGCCGCGGTCGGCACACTCCTCACCCAGGCTACCGTTCTTCGGCCCGGTGAGCACGACCACACCGGTGAACCCGCCGACATCGAGCTGACCGCGCAGCTCCGCGCCAGCGGCGAGATGGTCGGCATGCTGCGGCCAACTCAAGGTCGTGCAATCAGCGTCGTGCAGCTTCAACGAGTCTGCCAACTTGGTGGCGACCACGTCCGCCGTGGTGGAGGCGCTGACCAGCAGCCATTTTCCAGCGCCGGCCCCAGTGCTGGCAGGGTCCAACTCGGGCAGCTCTCGCCGCTGCCAATCTATGGTCAGCAGCCGCTCACTCAGCACCCGATTGCGGTTTGCGCTCTCGGAGAATCCTGTGCCGACTTGGAGCCCACGCACGGCTATCAGGACAGTCCCGACCCCGTCCAAGATGTCGAGGTCGGCTTCGGCCTCTCCCGCGGCGGCGTTGGTCACCCTCGCATGGCAGTAGCAGGCGGTGCGGACAGAAGCGTAGACGCGGATCCGGTGCACACCCAACGGCAGCAGCAGACCGCCGCTGCCTGCTCTCCGGATCTGGGGATGAGCCGCGATCGCCTGGAAACAGGCATCCAGCAAGGCGGGGTGAATCCCGTAGTCGCTCTGTTGCGAACGAATCGAACCAGGCAGCGCGACTTCGGCCAGCACGGTGTCGACTGTGCCATCCCCAACGTGGACTGCGGTCAAGCCGGCGAAAGCAGAACCATATTGCACGCCGGCCTGGTCGAACGCCTGCCGCATCTCGGCTCCGTCCACGCGGACCGGGTGGGCCTCCAACAAGGCAGGCATGTCGTACGCGAGTGGCTGGTCGTCACCATCGGCCGTATGCAGCACCGCCGAAGCCCGCCGAAGGTGTCCAACACCCTCTTGGAAGGTCCCCACCGTGAATTCGACGACGCCCGGCGAGGTAACCGAAGCGACGGCCGATACCGAGGTCTCGTCATCCAGTAACAGCATCGCCTCGAAACGGATGTCACGGACTTCGGCCGCCTTGCCGAGGATAGTGCCGGCTGCAGCCAACGCCATCTCGCAATAGGCAGCCCCCGGAAGTGCGGCCACATTGTGTACCTGGTGATCGCGCAACCAGGGCATCGCCGCAGTGCCGATCTCAGCCTGCCAGGCGTGGCGCTCCGGATCCTCCGGCAGCCGCACATGCGCACCCAACAGCGGGTGCACGGCAACGCTTAAGCCACCCTGCGCCTGCCCGTCGACGTCGTGGTACAGGTAGCGGTGTGTCCACGTCGGCAGCGGCGCGTCAATCAGGCGCCCGTCCGGATAGAGCACCGAGAAGTCGACTGCCGCACCCGCGCTGTGCAGATCCGTCAGCAAGCCGCGCAGCCCCAGTGGCAGCGGCTGGTCGCGCCGCATGCCGGCCAACGCCGCCACCGGCATGCCGATGCTGCTGGCGGTCTGCTCGACCGCGTGGGTTAGCAGCGGGTGTGGTGAAAGCTCGGCGAAGACTCGGTACCCGTCGTCGAGCGCCGCTCGCACCGCCGCAGAGAACCGCACGGTGTGACGCAAATTCTCTGCCCAGTAACCGGCGTCGCACGCCGGCCGTTCGCGCGGATCGAACAGGGTCGCCGAGTAATAGGGAATCTCAGGAGTCATTGGGTTCAGGTCGGCCAGTACCTCGATCAACTCGTCAAGGATCGGGTCGACCTGCGGAGAATGCGATGCCACGTCGACAGCCACTTCGCGGGCCATCACTTCCCGCTGCTCCCATGCGGCGACCAGCTTGCGAACCGACTTGGTGGCCCCCGCGACCACCGTGGACTGCGGAGAGGTCACCACGGCAACCACGACGTCGTTTACGCCGAGAGCCGTAAATTCGGAACGCACAGCCAGGGCGGGGAGCTCCACCGACGCCATCGCCGCGGAACTAGCGATCGTGGCCATCAACTTCGAGCGCCGGCAGATGACACGCACCCCGTCTTCCAGCGACAGCGCTCCGGCGACCACAGCCGCCGCGGATTCGCCCATCGAGTGACCGATCACTGCACCCGGGCGCACCCCGTACGACCTCATCGCGGCGGCCAGTGCGACCTGCATGGCGAAGATGGTCGGCTGCACCCGGTCGATGCTGGTCACCTTCTCGGGCGCCGTCATCGACTCCGTCACCGAGAAGCCGGACTCCTTCGCGATCAATGGCTCCAGCGCGGCAACGGTCGCTGCGAACAGCGGCTCATTCGCCAGCAGGTCGGTGCCCATCGCCGCCCACTGCGAGCCTTGCCCAGAGAACACCCAGACGGGGCCGCGGTCATCCTGACCAACTGTGGGCTGATACGGAGTGTCGCCGTCGGCAACCTCCCGCAAACCGGCAATCAGCTCCTCGACACTGCTGGCGATGACCGCCGTCCGCACCGGCCGGTGCGCGCGCCGGCATGCCAACGTGTAGGCCAGGTCCACAAGCGAAATCGAGTCCGCGCGCTCTTTCACCCAGCCAGCAAGCCGCCCAGCGGTTTGCCGCAGTGAGTCGGCTGAGCTCGATGACAGCGCGAAGAAAGCCGGGGCAGTGGTAAAGGGTACGACCGCTCCGTTGTGCCGGGTTTGGTGCTGAGCTTCGGCTTGCGGAGGTTGCTCTAAAACGGCATGCACATTCGTTCCGGAGAACCCGTACGACGACACCGCTGCCCGCCGAGGCCCTGCGTGACCGTTCGTGGGCCACGATGTGGTCACATGCGGCACAAAGAGATTGGTCTCGATTCCGGCAATCTCATCAGGCAGCCGGCTGAAGTGCAGATTGCGCGGAACCACGCCATGCTCCAAGGCGAGGATCGCTTTCATCAGCCCCAGCACTCCGGCGGCTGACTGGGTGTGTCCAAAGTTGGTTTTCGCCGATGAAAGCGCGCACGGGCCGTCGATGCCATACACCTGCGCGACGCTCGCGTATTCGATGGGGTCACCGATAGGGGTGCCGGGCCCGTGCGCCTCGACCATGCCGACTGTGGCGGCGTCCACGCCGCCGGCGGCCAACGCCGCCCGATAGGCCGCGACCTGTGCTGACTGCGATGGGGTCGCGATGTTGACCGTGCGGCCATCCTGGTTTGCGGCCGTACCGCGTATCACAGCCAGAATCCGGTCACCGTCGGCCAGTGCATCCGGCAACCGTTTGAGCACCAGCACGACGCAACCCTCACCTGATACGAACCCGTCGGCGGCCACGTCGAACGCACGGCAGCGTCCGGTCGGAGACAACATGCCCAAGGCGGACCCTGCGGCCGATTTGCGCGGCTCCAGCATCAAAGAGACGCCCCCGGCCAGCGCGAGGTCGCTTTCGCCTTCGTGCAGGCTGCGACATGCCATGTGCACAGCGGCCAGGCCGGACGAGCATGCGGTATCGACCGTCATCGCCGGACCATGCAGCCCCAACGCGTAGGCGACCCGACCTGACGCCATGCTCAAACTGTTGCCCAAGAATCCGTACGGGCCATCCAATTGTTGGGCGTCAGCGGCCACCATTGTGTAGTCGCCGTGCGTCACGCCCGCGAACACGCCGGTCGCCGAGCCGGCCATCGCTTGCCGAGTGAGACCGGCGTGTTCCATGGCCTCCCAGGAGGTTTCCAGCAACAGGCGCTGCTGCGGATCGATCGCGATCGCCTCCCGCTCGCTGATCCCGAAGAACTCGCAGTCGAAATCCGCATGGCGGTTGAGAAACCCGCCCCACTTACACACCGTCCGACCGGGCACACCTGGTTCGGGGTCGTAGTACTTGTCGGAATCCCATCGGTCGGGCGGAATCTCGGTGATCAGGTCGTCGCCGCGCAGCAACGCCTGCCACAACAGTTCTGGGGAGTCGATGTCCCCCGGGAGCCGACACGCCATGCCGATGACAGCCACCGGAGTCACACGCGACTCGTCCAAGATTCGTTCACCTCTTCTTCTCATCAGCGCTTCGCGCGGTTACCGTCGAATTTTCTTTCCCGGCTCCAACGACTGCAGTGTCGCAATGGAACCGCCGACCCCCAGATGAAAACCGAAACTCGAAGGCGAAGCCATCAGCAGCCTAACCGTCGTCACCGGCTGTGCAATGCCAAACTGTGCGGTCGTCCCAAAAATGTGTGACCCCGAGCGGCGAGCGGAGTCAATTTCCGCCGCTTGACCTAGGTGTCGCACACTCGACACACCGAGCGCGCACAGCTCCCTCCCAGCGGGCGCGTTGGGGTTGGCCGGTCATTCAAGACCCCGTGCGGGCCGTCCGGAGTTCCGGGCCGCTCGTCGGCGACCGCTGACCGGGCGGCTCGGTCGCTCGTCTCGGGTCCCGCCAGCCGAGTGAAGCGTTCCGAGAATCCAAGCGGTAGGGTGTCGCCTTGTGATTGAGCCTTCCATTCCCGCGATGTTGCGCCAGTGTGTCAATCTGCAGCCTGATGGCACGGCGTTCACATTTATGGATTACGAGAAGGACTGGGCCGGCGTTGCCGAAACCCTGACGTGGGCACAATTGTATCGGCGAACTCTGAACGTTGCGCAAGAACTCAAACTCTGTGCATCAGCTGGTGAGCGCGCCGTGATATCGGCGCCGCAGGGGCTTGATTACATTGTTGCTTTTCTGGGCGCATTACACGCTGGGCTTATTGCGGTTCCGCTTTCGGTTCCGCTGGGTGGCGCCGCCGACGAGCGGGTTGATTCGGTGATGCGCGACGCAGCGCCTGCCATCATTTTGACAACGTCCTCTGCCGTAGGCAATGTCGCCCAACGGGTTACGCAGCAGCCCGGTGAGTCCAGTCCATCAATTATCGAAGTAGATCGGCTAAATCTGGACGCTCCGATACGGCCCGACGCTGACGACGGCAATCGCCAAACCACCGCCTATTTGCAATATACGTCGGGAACGATCCGTCAACCGGCCGGAGTAATGATTTCCTATCAAAATCTTCTGGCGAATTTCCAGCAGATGATGTCTGGCTATTTTGCGGACAGCGGAGGCGTTCCACCGTTGGAAGGGTTTATTATGTCGTGGCTGCCTTTCTATCACGACATGGGTTTGGTGCTGGGAGTTTGTGCACCGATTATTGGGGGATTGGGCGCTGTGCTCACCAGCCCGGTGTCGTTCCTGCAGCGACCAGCACGATGGTTGCATTTGATGGCAAGCGACGGTCAGGCGTTTTCGGCAGCACCGAATTTCGCCTTCGAACTGGCCGCAGCAAAGGCAACGAACGACGACATGGCCGGGTACGATCTCGGGCGCGTCATAACCATCCTCAGCGGTAGCGAACGGGTACATCCGGCGACTCTGAAGCGCTTTGCCGACCGGTTTGCCCGCTTCAATCTTCGGGAATCGGTGCTCCGGCCGTCGTATGGGCTAGCAGAAGCAACCGTTTACGTGGCGTCCAGCAAATCTGGTCAAGCACCGCAAATCGTCGGCTTCGAGTCCGACAAACTTTCCGCCGGGCAAGCGAAGCGGTGCGCAAGCACAGCGGGCACACCGCTGGTCAGTTACGCACTGCCGCAAGCACCTACAGTGCGGATCGTCGATCCTGAGGCCCATACCGAGTGTCCAGAAGGAATGGTCGGTGAGATCTGGGTACACGGTGACAACGTCGCGGCCGGTTACTGGCAAAAGCCTGACGAGACTGAGCGCACCTTCGCAGCAGAGCTTGTCGCTCCGCCGGCCGGCACACCGGAAGGGCCTTGGCTAAGAACCGGAGACTCCGGCTTCATTTCCGAAGGCAGGCTGTTCATTATCGGCCGCATCAAGGATCTGTTGATCGTCTACGGGCGCAACCATTCTCCCGACGACATCGAGGCAACGATCCAGGACGTCACTCGGGGCCGCTGCGCGGCGATTGCGGTTCCGGGTGATGGTGTGGAGAAACTGGTTGCCATCATCGAACTCAAGAAGCGCGGCGACTCGGATGGGGACAGGCTGGGCGTCGTCAAGCGTGAAGTGACTGCGGCGATATCCACCTCGCACGGCCTGACAATGTCAGATCTAGTGCTGGTATCCCCGGGGTCGATTCCAACCACAACTAGCGGCAAGGTGAGACGCGCACAGTGCGCACAGCTGTACCGACACGACGAGTTCACTCGGCTAGACGCTTAACGGCACCGTTGGGCACCTCGAACCGCTAAGCCGTACCCTCGGCGAGCGCCTGGCGGGCCGCGTTGTAACCGGGGATGAACGTGATCCCCGGCCCGCCGTGGAACCCCGCACTGCCCAGGTACAGACCCTCCAGCGGAATCGGCCGGCCGAGAAAGCCTTTCGGGCCGGGCCGGTTGGGACGGATCTGGTCCCGCGCTGCTCTCGACGAGTGGGGTGACGTATCCTCCTTCACAGCTAACCGCGGCAGGACTGCCTTCAGCGCCCGGGAGCTGACATTGGTTGATGCCACCGAGACCGACGTGAGCCGCCTTCCATTGGTGCCCCGCAATCCGCAACCGCGTCGGCAGCAACTGACTGCGGCCCGGCAGTACCACATCGGTCAGGAGTTGCTTCGGCAGGCTGGGGGCCCAGTGACCAGAGTGGCGCTCGGCCCCCGGTGGTTGAGCCCGCCAATCGTGTTCGTAATGTCGCCCACCGGAGCGCGCGATGTGCTGGCGCGCAATAACGAGTGGGGCGACCGGACCCTGGTTCATCGCGAAACACGGCGGTTGATGGGCGACAACCTCGCTGATCTGCCGAACACGCTCTGGCGCTCACGCAAGCGCACCCTGCAGCCGGTGTTTACCCGCCAGCACGTGGGGACCTTCGGCGGTCACATGTCATGTCCGAAGCCGCCGCCATGATCACCCGAGACTGGGGCGAAGGTGCCGACGTTGACCTCGACGCCGAGGCGCGCCGGCTGACGATGCGCGTGACCATGGTGGCTTCCCACCGTTCCTCTTGACATAGCGGGAGCTAGTCCTGGCTTATCTAGTCCTGGCTGATGGGGCGTTTCCGAACGGTCTTGGGTCGCCTGGTTGCCTACCGGTGCCTGTCGAGGTCGTCCGGTCTTGACGCCGCGTGGGCTGCCGGTGGCCTGTCGGGGTGGTGGGTTTCCTGGGTGCGGTTTTCGGTGGCGGGGTGCTTTGGGGTGGCGTCTGGGTTGACCGGGCCGCCTCCGCTGGGGCGGTGTGGTTCCCTGTCATGCGACGCCTGGCCCACCGTGGTCACCTTCGGATCCGCCAGTAGCCGCCGAACCGACGACGCTGGCGTTCGCGTTGTGGGCACTGGGCCGCCATCCCGAGATCCAGGGCAGAGTCGCCGAGGAGGTCGCGGCGATCGATCGATGATCGCGCACCGACACACGGCGACGTGTCCCGGCTGGGATACACCGTGCAGGTGTTGCGCGAGGCGCTGCGCCTGTGCCCGCCGGTCGTCGTTGCCGGGCGCACCGCCACGCGCGATATCAAGGTCGACCGCTACCGGGTGCAGGCCCGCAGCATGGTATTGGTGGGCGTGTTCGAAATGCAGCGTGATCCCGCACTGTGGGAGAGCCCGCTGGACTTCAATCCTGACCGGTTCAGCCCGGAGAACGTCAGCCGCTTGGACCGATGACAATACATCCCGTTCGGTGCCGGGCCACGGTCCTGCATTGGCGACCATTTCGCGATGCTGGAGGCGACACTGGCACGGGCGACCATCATCCGGACTGTCGAGATTGATTCCCTGGCCGGTGATTTTCCGCTGGCGGTGCCGTTCACGATGGTGGCCGGCCGATCCCGGCCCGGGTGCGGCGCCGGAAATGATTTCAAGATTCGACGCATCACTGCAGACAGGCGGGCGCTATGCCAACCGGCCCGGCGGCCTGCGTGCGGCGGGGGTCACCCCCCAGGTGCCTGTCGAGGACTAAGCGCGTCACTCGGTCGGCTCCAACAATTCAGCCCCCATGAATGGGATCAACGCGTCGGGGACCCGCACGCTGCCGTCGGGCTGCTGATGGTTCTCCAGGATCGCAACCAGCCACCGGGTGGTGCCCAGCGTGCCGTTGAGCGTGGCCGCAACCTGTGGCTTGCCTCCTGCATCCCGGTAGCGCGTCGCCAGGCGACGCGCCTGAAAGGTGGTGCAGTTCGACGTCGACGTCAGCTCGCGGTAGGTCCCCTGGGTGGGAACCCACGCCTCGCAGTCGAATTTGCGGGCGGCCGACGACCCGAGATCGCCTGCGGCCACATCGATTACCCGATACGGTACCTCGATACGGGCCAGCATCTCGCGCTGCCAGCCCAGCAGCTGTTCATGTTCGGCCTCGGCGTCGGCGGGGGCGCAATAGACAAACCCCTCCACCTTGTCGAACTGATGCACCCGGATGATGCCGCGGGTGTCCTTGCCATAGCTGCCGGCCTCGCGGCGGAAACACGACGACCAGCCCGCGTACCGCAGCGGCCCGGCGGACAGGTCCAGGATCTCGTCGGCGTGGTAGCCGGCCAGCGGCACTTCGGACGTGCCGACCAGGTAGAGATCGTCGGATTCCACCCGGTAGACCTCGTCGGCATGGGCGCCCAGAAATCCAGTGCCGGCCATCACCTCCGGGCGCACCAGCACCGGCGGGATCACCGGGATGAAGCCGTTGTCAACGGCCAGCCGCAGGGCCAGTTGCAGCAAGCCCAGCTGCAGCAGGGCACCCCGACCGGTCAGGAAATAGAACCGTGAGCCGGACACCTTGGCGCCGCGCTGCATGTCGATAAGCCCGAGTGACTCGCCGAGTTCCAGATGATCCTTCGGGTTTTCGATCGCGGCGGGCTCGCCGACGACGTCGAGGACCCGGTAGTCGTTCTCCCCGCCGGCAGGCACCCCGTCAATGATGACGTTCGAGATCGCCATGTGTGCCACCGTGAATGCCGTCTCGGCTTCGGTCTGGGCGGTTTCGGCGGCTTTCACCTGCTCGGCGAGCTCCTTGGCGCGCTGCAGCAGGGCCGGCCGCTCGTCGGCTGATGCGGCGCCCACGCTCTTGCTGGCGGCCTTTTGTTCGGCGCGCAGTGCATCGGCGGCCGAAATCGCGGCCCGACGGGCGGCGTCGGCCGTCAACAAGGCGTCCACCAGCGCCGGGTCTTCGCCACGGCTGACTTGGGAACGGCGTACGACGTCGGGGTCTTCCCGGAGCAGCTTTAGGTCGATCACGGCCCTGAGACTACTTTTGACGCCCGGGTCAGATGGCGCAGCACCCGACCGGGACAATCCCAGGACACTACATCTGCAACATTTGTCACGCGACTTAACGGGCCCTGTCAGAATGGAACGGATGTCGGAAGCGCCCGTGAAGGAAGTTTCGGAAGCCAGCACCCCCGCCGGCTCCCCCAATGAACCAGCGGAACAGCCGCTGGCCGGCTTCCAGTGGCCGCGTACTTTGCAGGCGACGGCGACCAGGCGAGCGCTGCTCCTCACCGCGCTTGGCGGCCTGTTGATCGCCGGGCTGGTCACTGCGATTCCGGTCATCGGCAACGGGCCGGGGCGGCTGGCGGGCTATATCGACAGCAATCCGGTGCCCAGCACCGGAACCAAGAGCGACGCCACCTTCAACCGCGCCACCAGCGGTGATTGCCTGATGTGGCCGGATGTGACCCCGGAGTCCGCGAGCATCGTCAACTGCGCGGAGGATCACAAGTTCGAAGTCGCCGAGTCCATCGATATGCGGACTTTCCCGGGCTCCGAGTACGGTCCCAACGCCGCTCCCCCGTCGCCGGCTCGCATTCAGCAGATCACGCAGGAGCAGTGCGACGCCGCCGTCCGCAACTATCTCGGACCAAAGTTCGACCCTAACAGCAAGTTCACCGTCAGCCTGCTGTGGGCCGGTGACCGGGCCTGGCGCCAGTCCGGCGACCGCCGCATGCTGTGCGGCCTGCAGCTGCCCGGCGCGAACAACCAGCAGGAGGCCTTCAAGGGCAAGGTCGCCGACGTTGACCAGTCCAAGGTCTGGCCGGCCGGCACCTGCCTGGGGATCGACTCGACAACCAACCAGCCGACCGATGTTCCGGTTGACTGCGCGGCTCCACACGCGATGGAGGTCACCGGCACGGTCAACCTGGCCGAGAAGTTCCCCGGTGCCCTACCCGCAGAGCCCGCGCAGGACGGGTTCATCAAGGATTCGTGCACCAAGATGACGGACGCTTACCTCGCTCCCATCAAGTTGCGCACCACCACCCTGACGCTGATTTATCCCACCCTGTCGCTGCCCAACTGGTCGGCGGGTAGCCGTGAGGTCGCATGCAGCATCGGCGCGACGCTGGGCAACGGGGGCTGGGCCACGCTGGTGAACAGCGCCAAGGGCCAGCTACTGATCAACGGTCAGCCGCCGGTACCACCGCCCGACATTCCCGAGGAGCGGCTCACACTGCCGCTGATCCCGCTTCAGGTGCCGCTGCCCAGCGCTCCGCCGGACGCCATCCCGCCGAACAATCAGCACCTCCCACAACAACAGCCGGTTGTGATTCCGACTCGGGCGCCAGCATCGCAGGCCCCGGCTACTCAAGCACCGCAGGATGCCCCGCCCCCGGCGGACGGCGGGGCGCCGTCGCCGGCCTCAGCACCGGAGGGGCCTCCGCCGGTCAACCCGGTCCCGGAGGCACCGCCGCCCGCGCCGGCCCAGCCCGCACCAGGAGGCTAGCCCGGTGTCCGTGCGGATGGATCCGCAGCGGTTCGACGAGCTGGTCTCCGACGCACTCGACCTGATCCCGGCCCAGCTGGCGGCCGCTATGGACAACGTCGTCTTTCTCGTCGAAGGCCGCCACCCCGAGGATCCCGAACTGCTCGGGCGCTACGTAGGGGTGGCGCTTACCGAGCGGGACTCCGACTATGCCGGATCGCTGCCAGACGCCATCACGATCTACCGCGAGGCGCTGCTGGACGTCTGTGAATCCGACGACGACGTGGTCGAGGAGGTGGCGATCACGGTGATCCACGAAATCGCCCACCACTTCGGCATCGACGACGACCGGCTGGAAGAACTGGGCTGGGCCTGACGAACCTCTGATAACCCCGCCGCCCTATGGGCGCGGCATCCCGGATTTGTCCCCGCCCGGTGCTATGAACGGCCTATGAGCGCTGAATGCCGCGACTGCCGGGCGGGCTTAGATCACTGTCACGGCACCATCATTCGCCATTCGCTGCGCCGGTGGGAATGCACCGAGGCGGACTGCGACAGCCCCGAGCTGGTGCCGCACACGTTCGTCATCGACTGCGATGCCGTCGGCTGCGGATGCACTGAGTTGGCGGTACTCCCCTGCAGAGCGGGGACACCACCCGCTTGCGGGGGCGTCGCGCTGGCCGTTTGATCAGTCTTGACATCCTCCCCCGCCTGAAGGCGGTGGATTCCCGCGTGCCGACGTCCGGCTGTCTCGGTGCCCGTCACAGCACTGCCGTAAGCCGGGGGCCTTTGCGTTCGCACCGACCGACTCTGTCCCTTACGGGCGCCGCAGGTGTCTATGTTTCCGCGGCCTCGCCGATTACTTTCCCCGGCGCGCTACGTTTTTACCGATCAGCCCATCGGGTCGGTGCTTGACCGCACCGCAGCCGTCACCGCGCCGGCCGCGGCTTCGGAGTAGAACGGCGGCGTCAGGGTTCCCCACCGCACGCAACTCCATCGCCCGTCGGTGATCGGGGCCAACACCACCGATTCGGCGTTGCCAAGGTGGTTGTCCAGCGCAAAGTTGCCATCCACTCCGGCCAGCACCGCGGAGGCCAGCCGGATCGCCGCGCCATGGCTGACGATGACGATGTCGCCGTTCCAGCTGTCGTCGTCGAGGTAGCGCATTCGCAGGTCGGTGAGCACCGGCACATAACGGTCCAACACCTCGTTGCCGGTCTCTCCGCCGGGCAGTGGCACGTCGAGCTCACCGCGATGCCATCGGTCGTAGATCGCAGTGAATTCCGCGACCGCCGCGTCGTCGTTGCGGTTTTCCAGCTCCCCGACCTGCACCTCGTGAATGCCGGCAACCTCGAGGGCGCTCACTTCGAGTTCGACGCCGATCACCGCGGCCGTCTGCGATGCGCGGGTGGCCACAGAGTGCGCGAGCATCGCCGGCCGTCCCGAACCGCGGGCAAACGTGCGGGCCTGGTCGCGACCCAACGGCGTCAACTCTGTCCCGGGCGGCCGGGTGTCCAGCCTGCGCTCGACGTTGCCGTAGGACTGGCCGTGCCGCAGCAGCACCAAACGACCGCTCATGGCTCAAGCCCCCCGGAGGTCTGGGCTTGCTCAGGTTTGCCGGCCCGCAGCCGCGCCAGCCAGCGCGATGCTTCGTCCGCTGGCGGCGGCGCCACCCCGGCGGCCGAACCCGTCGGCCAGGAACCTAGGTATCGCACATCGGCACAACGACGGTGCAGCGCCTTGAGTGCCTCGGCGACGGCGCCGTCGTCGATGTGTCCGACACAGTCGGCGAAGAACAGGTAGGTGCCGAGTTCGGTTCGGGTTGGCCGGGATTCGATTCGGGTCAGGTCGATGCCGCGGATGCCGAATTCGGCTAGCGCGGCCAGCAGCGCGCCGGGCGCGTTGTCGATACGCAAAACCACCGACGTTCGATCGGCTCCGGTGCGGGCCGGCGGCGGTCCCGGCAGCCCAACCAGGACGAAGCGGGTGCGGGCGTTGGGTTCGTCGACAACGCCGTCGGCGAGGGCGGCCAGCCCCCAATGGGTGGCGGCCAGCGGCGAGGTCACCGCGGCGTCGGCTTGGCCGTCGGCCACCTGCCGCGCCGCGTCGGCATTGGAGTAGGCCGGCCGCAGTTCGGTACCGGCCAGATGGGCGGCCAGCCATTGCCGTACCTGAGCCGCCGCCACCGGGAAAGCTGCCAGCGTGCGTACGTCAGCGGCGCTGCGGCCGGGTTTGACGACGATGCTGAACGCCACGTCCAGCGTCGTCTCGGCGAACACTTGCAGGGGCGAACCGATGGCCAAGCTGTCCAATGTGGGCATCACCGACCCGTCGATCGAGTTCTCGATCGGGACGCACGCGTAATCGGCAACGCCGTCACGGACAGCGTCCAGCGCCGCGGGGGTGCTTTCGATTGGCAACCGCCGCACAGCATCCGGCCCCTGTTCGGGAACCAGTCCGGCGGCCGTAATCTGCAGCAGCGCCGCCTCGGTGAAGGTCCCTTCGGGACCGAGGTAAGCGATGCGAACCACGCCCCAACCCTAACGGCGGCCGATGCCAAACAACTCTTGCGGCATTTCTCAATCCAAGTTAACTTAGGCTTACCTAATCATAGTTGGAGCATTGTGTTACCACTGACCCGCCCCGCCCCGACGACTGCCGAACGCATTCGCAGCGCCTGTGCCCGGGCCGGCGGCGCACTGCTGGCCATCGAGAACGGGGACGCACGCGAGAACCCGGTCGCCACGCCCGTGCATCACCTGCTGCACGACGGATCCTTTGCCATTGCACTTCCAGTCGACCGCGACCACAAGGCTGGTTGCCCGGTCTCCGGATCCCAAGCGCTGCTGGAGCTGACCGACTACGCACCGCTTCCACTGCGGGAACCAGTCCGTTCGCTGGTGTGGGTGCGCGGCCGCCTAGAGCAGGTCCCCCCGAACGCGGTGACAGTGATGCTCGACCAGATCGCCAAAGAGTGCCCGAATCCAGCATTGCTTCAAATCGAAACCCCGAGATCCGCGCCTTCCGACGGAGGCGAGCCCCGGTACACACTGGTGCGGCTGGAGATCGCATCCGTAGTCGTCACCGACGCCACGGGTGCCGAGCCCGTCAGCGTCGAGGACCTGCTCGCAGCGCGACCCGACCCGTTCTGCGAGATCGAGGCGAGCCTGCTGTGGCACTTGGACACCGTCCATAACGATGTGGTTGCGCGGCTGGTGTCCAAGCTGCCCGCTCCGGTGCGCCGCGGACAGGTCCACCTCCTGGGGCTCGACCGATACGGCGTGCGGTTTCGCGTCGAAGGCGACGATGGCGACCACGACGTCCGGCTGCCCTTCCACAAGCCGGTGGACGACATGACCGGGCTGAGCCAGGCCATCCGGGTGCTGATGGGTTGCCCGTTCATCAACGGGCTGCGCGCCCGTCGGTAACTGAGCTTTGCCCTGGGCGGGCTCCCTGTGGGCTGGTTGATTTCGGCCGGCTGCACGGGTGGGCCGCGCGCCACCGGCGGCCGCTGCTCGCCGAACTAGCCGCCTCTCTCGCCGGCTCGCGCGTTCTGCAGCCAGGTCTTGGTGCGGCCTGGGTGGTTAGTGGCAAGCCAGGCCACTCCAACTTCCCGGCAGAATTCGACGTCTTCGTAGTGGTCCACGTTCCAGCAGTACACCGCCCTGCCCTGCGCACCAGCCCGGTCCACGAGTTGCGGATATTCCTTCAACGCCGGCAGCCAAGGCCCGACAGCGGTGGCTCCAACTGCGGTAGCCGCGCTGCTGGCCAGGTAGCGGGCGGTCTTGCCGAGCAGCACCGTCGGTAGCAGCGGTGCGGCTCGCCGGATCCGCCAGACAGCGGCCGCCGAAAACGACATCACCACCGCCCGAGACCGGTCGGCGGAGGCTGGCGCGGCGATACCGTAACGGTGCAGCAGCGCGAGAAGCTTGCTTTCCACCAGTGAGCCATAACGGACCGGATGCTTGGTTTCAACGAAGATCTTCACCGGACGGTGCCAGTCCAGAACGAGCGAAACGAGGGCGTCCAGCGTCAGCAGACTGGTATCACCGTGCGTACCGTCGGCACGCCAGCTGTCGTGCCACGCGCCGTATTCGAGCTGGCGTAGCTGGGCCAGGGTCATCGTGCTGACCAAACCCGCTCCCGTCGAGGTCCGGTCCAGCCGACGGTCATGCACGCAAACCAGGTGGCCGTCGCGGGTCAGCCGCACATCGCATTCCACGCCGTCGGCGCCCTCTTTGAGTGCGAGGTCGTAGGCGGCCAATGTATGTTCGGGCCGAGCGGCCGAAGCGCCTCGATGGGCGACCACATAGGGGTGTCCGGCGAGCACCTCGTCGGCCCACGTCATACCACTATGCTGCAGGTTCCTGCTCCTCCAACTCAACCGGGCCAGCAGATGCGGGCGCCGCGGGTCGATCTGGGTGGTCTGGGCCGACCACGACCCAGCGGTGTGCAGGCCGTTCGACCGGTTTGCGCTCGAACCCCTCGAACACCCGGGCAACGGCGGCCACGGTGGCCGCCGTAAGCAGATACGCAAACACCATCATGACGGTGTTGTTTGCGATGCCCTGGGGGTCTGTGGCGAAGCTGGTGATGATGGCGAAGATCGAAACCGTGTAGCTGAAAACCCAAGCGATCCACCACTGGCCGATCGGTCTCCGTAGCCGGGCATAGTGCTCTTCGATGGTTGCCAGCTCGATGACGTACACAGGGGCCCACAGCAGATTGGCCAGCGGCGCCACGCAGCCGGCCCACAACGCCCGGACGGAGCGCTGCTCCGGCAGGCCGAGATGCGAGAACACGACGGCGCGCCGCGCAATCAGCCACCGGATCAGCATCACGCCAGCGGCGATCACCGCCGCGATCGCCGCCGCACTGGCCAGCACCCCGAGCCAGTCTGCGGCGATGGCCACCATCGAGTTCAGCAATGTGTTCCGGTTGATCACCAACAGCACATACCGCACGACATACACCAGGGCGGCAATGCTGAGCACCAGCACGCTCACGAACAGTGTGGTGCGAACGACCGCCGCCGATGGCCCTGTCTGCGTAGGTGTTTCGGCCGCCGCGGGGGCCTGGTCGACGCGGTCGGCCAAACCCCAATGCGGGATCACAGCGTAGCGCGGTGTGGGCCCCAGGGACCGTCGTCCGCGTCGCGGAGGCGGTGCAGCGCCGGGGCGCACCGCTATCCACCGGAAGCCCGGCGGCAGCCGCGGCGGCGTGCGCTGCCACCCAGGGGCCCCGGGCGGTCCAGCCGGCGACGGGCCGCCGCGCATATTCCACCGTGGGTCGGCCGCCGGCACGTCCGCCAAGGGTGCCATCAGGGCCCCGCGACAGCGGGGACACCACTCGCGTCGCCGCTCGCGCACGTTCCACCGAGTGCCGCACTGGGAGCACACCTGGATCACCGGACCAGCGTAGCCCCGGCGACGATGCGGACCGAGGGACACGGCCACAGTGACTTATGGCTATCCACAGTTTCCACAGGTTTATACACAACTTTTGCTCGGCTATGCACGGGATCAACACAGCCCTCCGGCTGTCCCGGGGCCGCAACTGTGGATAACAGCGGGCGGGTAAAGGCGTGCCATAGACACCCGAACCGGTCCTGCTAAGCACCCGCAGGTCCGCCCCGCCGGGCCTGGCAGTGACACCGTTACCTGAACTGTGAGTGTTTGTGTGACTGGGCATTTCAGGCAGCTTCTCCTTGCGGAGTTGCGGTCCCCGCACCCGTGTGACCGGTGTGCGGGGTTGACGCTTCATCGCCTCCCGCCGTCCCCACCGCACCCGAGGTGGTGATGGGGCTGGTCTTCTGGATGGCTCCACGTCCATCTCCAACCCGATGGTTGGCGGCCGGCCTACCGCCGGTACCGGTCCCCGTTTCCCCA
>DATJBA010000160.1:0-14402 GCA_035515675.1 Mycobacterium sp. | reverse complement strand
GTCCGCGCGGCCGCGGGTGCGCTACGGGACGCTACGGTGCATTGCGTGGCCAAGTGGCGGGTGGCATATCACCAACGCCTCAACGACATCGACGCGGCGGTCAGGGAAATGACCACGCTGGTCGAACACGACATCCCCCATGCGGGTGCGGCATTGCTGGATGCTGACGGGTAAGCCACCGACACGGTGGAAGCCAACGAGGGCATCGTCGAAGACTCCTATGAACGCGTCGAGCAACTGGTGATCAGCCAGTTCGCCCGCCAAGGCCCGGTCGCCGGTGAGCTGCGGTTTTTGCTCGCAGTCTTTCGGGACCACGATCACCACGCATCCGATCCCGCTCAGACGCATTCGCCTTCCGCGCAAACGGCGGCCCCGCCCTTGATTAGGGCCTTTTGGCCCTATGGCTTGGTGACTACTGCCTCCTGATGGGTATCGCGCACTGTCGTTAACGTCGTCGGAAGCCGAAATCAGTCCGCGCTGACAACAACCGAGCAAGTTCAGACCCAGGAGTGATCACCGTGCACCCCAACTCGATATCCCCGTCTTGGGCCAGGCGAATCGCCTGGTCATTGCGGCATCCAATGAAGAGCCACCAGTTCCCGGCAAGCAACGAGAACGCCTGGTTACCGCAGAAGAACTGCGACGCTACGGCTTGTAGAAACCACAGGCCCGTCGATGTCATCTGAAGGAGAACGGACGATCCGGAGGTGGAGGGCCGCCCAGTTGCAGCCTTTCACGACGCCAATACATGGGTATGGTCGACGAGGGAGTGTCTAGTGTCCAATCGAGCTCAATCACTGATATCAGCCCCACATGCGGCCGACCGCGCTGGCGGCCTGGTGAAGAAGACTCGCCTGAACGGGCCAAGCGTTGTGATCACCGTCAGCGGCGACGTTGACCTGTCCAACGCTGGGCTGTTCGACCAGTACATTCACCGCGCCGCAGATGAAGGCGACCATCCGTTCGTCCTCTGCCTGTTGGATACGGGTTTCCTGGTAACCCAAGGCATTCACGCGTTGCTCTCGGTGGCAGAGAAATGGGCCAGTAAAGGCGTGAAGTGGGTTGTGGTCGCCAGCGCCACTGGGATCGGCGATTTCGTCGAAAATCGGGCGCGCACCCAGCTCGCCACCGCCGGCTGACCCGTCGCCGCACCGATCCTGCTCCGGCCGAGGGGCCCGACGTTGCGGGTAGCCGCGTTAGATTAGGCAACGCAGTCGTTGAAAATCACCACGTCATCGTTGTGACTGGCCAGACAGCTGCGATGCTTCACCAGAAACAACGCGGGCAGATGAATTCGTCGGCTTGCTTCGGGATGATCCGAACCGATAGTTCTTCGCCGGACAGATCGGCGTCGGGCAGCTCGATCGGCTTGGTGATGCCCTTCAGAGTGAAGTCACCTTCCAGGACATAGCCGGCGGAGTCTTCCCGCACGCCAGTGGGGGTGAAGGTGGTGGTCGGGTACTGTTCGACGTCGAAGAATTCTGCCGACTTCAGATGGGCGTCACGTTCATCGTTACCGGTGTTGACCGAACCGATAGCGATTTCGGCCGACACCGACGGCGTGCCCTGACCGGAGACGGTGATTTCACCGCTGAAGGTGCCCAGGGTGCCCCGCACCCTGTTGACCATGAGATGGCGCACCGAGAAGGTGATCGATGAATGCACCGGGTCGATGGTCCAGGTGCCAGCCGGTAGGTCGGCGGGTGCGACCGCGTTGTCGGCCGTTTTCGGCATGGGGTGCGGGACGGACTCGCGGATGGCGTGCAGTCCGGTCAGCGGGCCGTCCACCTGCATCAGGCGGCCCATTTGCAGCGGACCAAGGTCGACGGGGGCGAACCCGAAGCCCTTGACCACAGAGCGAAACGATGCCTTGGAGTCTTGGTCATCGCCAGCGTAAAACAGGATCCGCGCGCCGGCGTCGGTGACGGGGTCATCCGCAAGTGTGGGGGCGTACATGTTGTTGAACGCCTTGATGACGTGTGCCCCGGGGATCAGTGAGGCGATCAGTTGGCTGCCGCCGGTCTCGAGTTGGTCGACGACGAAGTCGGGGGTGGTGCTGCCCACTGGTTGGTGGCGTCGATGAGGATCCGCCCTTTGCGCTAGGGCAGATTGCCCAGCGCCTCGCGGACCCGCGTCCAGGTGACGGCCAGTACAACGAAATCGGCGGCACCGGCCTCGGTCACGGTACCCGCCGAAGCGTGCGGACCGAAGGCGTCCACGAGGTCACCGAGCGTCTCCGGACCGCGGCTATTGCTGAAGACGACGTCGTGGCCGACCCTGATCGCCCTGCCCGGCGATGGCGCGCGACAGTGTTCCCGCGCCGATCATTCCGAACTTGATGTTGTCTCCTCAGTGATTGTTGTTAACCAAGCTAGCCCACTGAAGATTGATACGTTAACTAATGGTGCTTGTGCTTATGCCGGCAATCGTGAATCCCACCCCGGCACATGTCACGGGACGCGAGCCGTGGGCGCAAGAACGACCGACAACAGGCTCGGCGACAAGTCGCGGGGCTATTCATGACGCTGCCCAACAAAGGGTTGACACCCCGTCAGCTGACGTATTCTGTGTTCTCGCCCCAGATTGGGAGTAACGCGGGGGATCGTGCTAGCCATGCTTAATATGCCTGCGCAGGATGGCGTTTCGGGCGAGCGTCAACTGGGGGCCAACGCTTCCGTCAGCGGCCGCCCCTCCGAGGGGCGTCTCGCCTCAGTAGGGCGGCAGGCGCTAATTGTCGCGTCAACTGAATGATATACTCAGATAATCGATTGAGGAAGAATCGTTTTCGCTGATCTCGTTGTGTTACATCGCCCTGCCGTGCGGCTGCAAAGGGAATGAGCCAACACGCTGGCTGGCCTGATCCGCTCGTGCACAAGCGGATTGAGAGCACGCTGGACAGCGTGGTGGGGCCAGGATCCATGCATTCTCTTACGGGAACACGTTTAGTTGACGCGTCAAATTGTTGCCCGTATGCTCAATCATCGGCGACGGGCGTGCGCAAACTTAGCACACCTAAGGAGGGTCACGTGCAAAGAGAGCTTCTTTTACCGATCAGGTCACCGCTGTGAGCGGATCGCCCCGAAGGCGCCGACAACCCGACACCAAGTGGCTGGACGCCGACCAACAGTGGGCGTGGAGGCAGGTTATGTCCCTGGTGATGGTGCTGCCGCCTGCCCTCGAAAGCGACCTGCAGCGCACCGCCGGGCTGACGATGTTCGAGTACACCGTTCTCGCAAATTTGTCCGAGGCCGACCAAGCGACGCTGCGAATGTCGGACCTCGCGTACCGGGCGAACTCGTCGTTGTCGCGCCTGTCACATGTGGTCAGCCGCCTCGCGCGGCGCGGATTGGTGATAAAGAGGGCCTGCTCAACCGACGGACGTGTGTGCGAAGTTGTCCTCACCAAAGCTGGCTCCGCGAAGGTCGTCGATGCAGCGCCCCACCACGTCGCAAGGGTGCGTGACCTGGTGATTCATTCGCTGACACCCGCGCAATTAACGAGTCTTGGCCATGCGGCTGCGGCCATCTCCGACCGGATTGCTGACGTGACCTCCTCGACCGGTCCAGCAGACTTCATCCGGGACTGGTCTGGCCCGGTTGGTTGATCAAGGCGTATGAGAGCCTTGCGACCCACGATATGGGCAGGAAGGCTCGACACGATCATGGCGACACCTGGGCGACCTCATACTCTTTGGCCGCCATAAGTCAAATGACGACAAAACCCGGCGCCGTGAATAACGCCACTAGCTGCAAGTTCGGTCGAATGACGCTACCGGCCTGCGGCCCTGCGCATGCACATTGGACCCATAGCCACCTTCGGCGGCCAAACCAGCTGTTTGCCGAGCGTGGCAACACACAAGCTTGGCCAACCACGGCCAAATGACCGCGAGATGAAGGAGCTACGTATGGCCTCGACGAAGGTACCTCCGGCCAAAGCCGCACGGGTAGTGGAGCGTGCGCGCCATCACCTCAATCGCTTGCAGCAGCGCATGGTTCCTTCTCACGCCGCGATGATGGACCTGATCATGGGGGCCTGGACAGCCCAAGCGATCACTGCGGCAGCGGATCTGGGCGTTGCCGACGCGCTCGCGAAGGGTCCGCTGTCGGCCGATGAGCTGGCGGCGGCGGTTAACGCCGACCCCGATACCCTCGGTCGACTGCTCCGGGCATTGATCAGCCGAGGAATCTTTCGTCAGCGGCGCGACGGCCGCTATAGGCTCACCCCGCTGGCGGACACCCTGCGTTCCGACGCTGACGTGTCGATGGCCGGAATGGCCCAATGGGTGGGTTCTGCCCAGCAGCGAGAGCACTGGAGTCACCTCGTGGACGCCGTGCGGACGGGCCGGGCTGTGATCCCCGAATTGCGCGGCAAGCCCGCCTTCGAGTATCTGGCCGACGAGCCGCAACTCGCCGAGATCTTCAATCACGCCATGACAAGTGCATCCGAACTGTCGATCGCGCCGGTGATCGGCGCCTACGACTTCAGCCCCTACGCCACGATCGTTGACGTGGGCGGCGGCCACGGTCGGCTGCTTGCCGCCATCCTGGCCGCAACACCGGCTGCGCGCGGCGTCTTGTTCGATCTACCCCAGGTGGTGGCGGGCGCCCCGCCCCTACTGCGCGAACATCACGCCCACGACCGCGTGCGTATCGTCGAAGGGTCGTTCTTCGAACGCGTACCCGAAAACGGCGACGCGTACGTGCTCAAAAACGTCATTCACGACTGGCCCGACGATGACGCCGTGCACATCCTGCGCAACGTACGCACCGCGGCCCGCACAGGTAAGCGGGTTCTGCTGGTCGAATTCGTCATTCCCAACCACGACCGCGACTTTCTCGGCAAGTGGGTTGACCTCGAGATGTTGATCGCCGCATCGGCGCGTGAGCGCACCGCCGCCGAGTACCGCCAACTGTTGAACCATGCCGGTTTTCAGATGACCCGGGTGGTCGAAACAGCGTCACCCTTCAGCATCGTCGAAGGGACGGCGATTTAGGGCCCGGCTGGCCTCCAATGGCATGCCACGGTTGATCGCTTGAGTCACCAGCGTATGCCGGAGCTGATGCGGCGACACCCGTCCCATCCCGGCGGCCTGACCGGCTTTGTCTGGTCAAGCAGTTCCTTCAACTGTGGTCAGGCACTCGTGGTGTCGGCGATTGCGGATTCGATCAGGGTGAGGGCGGCGTCGATCGCGGTGGCGAACCACGTTCCCGTGCAGGTGCTCACCGGATCTGACAATCTAGTGCCCGCACTGGCCGAGTTGGCCGGGTCGCTCGGCCTGCAATGACCGTGCCGATCGTTGCGAGCTTCACTGCGAAACCACCTCGAGGAACATAACTATTGCTTCCATATATACCAATTAGTATATAAGGCTTCGCACAAGATGCTACCTTCGTGGTATGGACAGCGACGCGATCGAGATAGCTATCCTTTTGCGCCGTGCTCAGCTACGCAAGCAGGCTGCCTGCGATGCGGCACTGGCCCGCTGGGACCTCACGTTGCCGCAATGGGGCATTCTCAGGGCGGTAGCTAGTGATCCGGATTCGTCCACCCACGACCTGGCGCGCGCTACTGGCCAGTCCGACCAAGCGGCCGGTGCCGTTGTTGCCCGGCTCGAGCGCCGCGGTCTCCTGCAGCGGCGCAATGTCAGCGGCAAGGCGATCCTGCATCGCCTCACTCCAGCCGGCCAGAAGATGTTGAATAGATCCGATAAGGCCGTGGCTGACGTCGTGGGTGCGGCCTTGTCCGGGTTCACGGTCAAGGAAATCACGACGCTGCGGAAACAGTTGCGCCAATTGGCGGAAGCCGTCTGACGCGCCTGCGGGAATGAATCGCCACGCGGGATGGTAGAACAACGCATGAAACTCAACGACGCCGCCCGTGACCTCGTTGGCAAGGGTGCCGACGCCACCCTGGTTACCCTCAATCCCGACGGCAGCCCCCAGGTGAGCGTGGTCTGGGTCGCACTGCAGTCGACACCAGACGGAGACGAACTCGTCACGGCGCACCTTGCCGAACACAAGAAGGTTCGCAACATCCGCAACGATCCCCGCGTCGCCGTCACGATCGTGTCGCTCGAACGGCCGGGCCGGGGGTTGCGGCCCTACCTCTCCATCAAGGGAACCGCAAGGATCGTCGAGGGCGGCGCGCCCGAACTCCTGAAGGATCTCAACCCGATTCTGGGTGACCCGGACATGAAGTTCCCGCCGGATGGCGCACCGCCGGGATTCCTCACCCGCATCCGCATCGACAAGGTCGGCGGCGTCGGGCCCTGGGCATCCTGACGGCAGAACCTGCTCGCTCCTTCTTCGCATAGCTCGACCCATGAGCGCCTAGCGGTAACCGCGCGTCAAGAGGTGCCGGGCACCGGGGTTCATGGCTGCGGGGCTGGCGACGGTAAAGTCGAACGCGTCGGCCAGCCGGTCAGTGATGTTGAAGGCCCGGCACACGGCCAAGGCGTCCTCGATCTGCTGACGGGAAACGCCTTCAGCCAGCACGGCGCGGATGTCGTCCGGATCAATGCTGTGCTCCCGCGTGAGCTTGCCGAGAATGCGAAGCGTTGCCCGGAGCGGCTCATCGATCGGCGCCGTCTCCAAATTGGCGAGAGTGGCGGCCACCTTTGCCTGATCGCCATACCACAGGCTCGAGGTGGCCGAGTGCGCGGCGACGCAGAACCGGCACTCATTGACCTTCGAGACGAACGCAGCCATCAGCTCGCGATCGCCGATTGACCAGGCCGATGGTCCGCGATCGCCTCCTGGGTGAGATGACCGCCGCCGTAGAAGTCTGGGCGGTACAGCGCCAGCTTGACGGCGTCGACCACCGACTGGCGCGAAACCAACCGAATCAGCACCGGCAAGGCCTTCGTGCGCAGACGGTGGCCCCGATCGAGGACGGCCAGCCTCATCGCTCACCGCTCTCCCGTTGCGCTGGCCAGGGCATCAAGTGCGGCCTTACATTGACGGCTCGCCTGGCCGGTAGCGGCGCACACCACGATCTCGAAGAGCTGATCTTCGCTCAGGCTCGCGGTTCGCACGGCGGCTACGTCGTCGTCGGTCACCCTGTAGGCATGGCAGGCGACCTTCTCGATCAAGTGCGCATCGGTTCACCAAGACCGGCATTTTCGAAGGCAGCTTGGCGCAGCTCGGGCGGCGCCTTCCCGTTGCTGTTGAGGACGCGGGCGATGAGCGCGCGATGCAGCTGGGTTATGTCAGACATGGTTGTCGGGTGTCTCCTGATCTGTGTTGGGGACCCGCGTAGCAGCTTAAGTTTCGGCGTAGGTCACCTTCTGGCGAGCTGTGTCGTCTGACGGGTATGACACAGAAAACCCGCATCGAACCCCTGTCCCCCAAACGCGCACCGCTGTGGATCCGCGTGATGTATCGGTACGCGAAGCGGCGTTTCGGCGAAGTCCCTGAGCCGTTCGCCGTTGCCGCGCATCACCCGCGGCTGCTGGTCGCCGACGCCCTGCACGAGACCATGCTGGAAAAGGCGTCGCGCACGCTGCCCGCCAGTGTGCGTGAGCTGGCGGTGTTCTGGACCGCGCGCACGATCGGCTGCTCGTGGTGCCTCGACTTCGGGTCCATGCTGCAGCGCCTGGACGGCCTCGACGTATATCGGCTCAAAGGCATCGATAACTATGCCACCTCAACGGCATTCACTGAGGACGAGCGCGCCGCCATCGCCTATGCCGACGCGATGACCACCGATCCGCACACCGTCACCGACGAGCAGGTCGCCGACCTCCGAGCCCGCTTTGGAGATGCCGGAGTGATCGAGCTGACCTATCAGGTCGGGGTGGAAAACATGCGGGCGCGGATGAACTCCGCGTTGGGCATCACCGAGCAAGGCTTTAGTTCCGGTGACGCCTGCCGGGTTCCGTGGGCTGGTCGCGACACAGCGGAGAGCCGGTGAACTTGTCAGGGTTGGCGATATCCCAAAGGGCGCAGACCTTTCCGTCTCGCACGGTGATCGCGAGGATGCGCGGCAGCATTTCCCGGTAGCCGTCCCCACCGGGGCTGCCTTCCGTGTAAGCGCCCAGTTCGCCGTTGACCAGCCCCAGCTGAGTCGACGTGAAAAACGCCGGGCCGTAACGGCGGACCAGACCGAACACGAACCTGGCCACCTTGTCGGCCCCACGGATGACTTGAACCGCCGTCGGTGCCTTACCATCCGAATCGCCGGTGAAGGTCACGTCGGGATGCAACAGCGCCACCACGGCGTCCAGGTCGCCGGCGGCCATGGCGGCCATCAGCCGGCCGACCACCTCGTTGTGGGCGGGATCGGGCTTTGGTGGCGGCTGCGCGGCTACGGCCTTGCGGGCCCGCGACGCCAGCTGCCGGGCGGCGGGCTCGTTGGTTCCCAGCACCTCGGCCACTTCCGCGAAAGGCACGGCGAACCCGTCGTGCAGCACGAACGCGACCCGCTGATCGGGACTGAGTCGCTCTAGCACCACCATCGCGGCGAACCGGGCATCCTCACGGGCCACCACCGCAGACAGCGGATCTGTTCCGTCAAAACCGGTCACCACCGGTTCGGGCAGCCAGTGGCCCACATAGGTTTCCCGCCGGTGCGCCGCTGACCGCAACCTGTCCAATGCGAGTCGGCTCACGACCGTCGTCAACCATGCCCGCAAGTCCACGATGGCTGCGCAGGCAGAGTCCCAGCGCAGCCAAGCTTCCTGGACGATGTCCTCGGCATCGGCCACCGTGCCGGTCAGCCGGTAGGCGACCGCCATGAGATGCGGCCGCAGGGCTTCGAATTCGGAAACTCTCTGCGATCCAGTCGCAGCCCGAGGCATACCGTGAGGGTAGCGCTAGGCTCAGCGGGCAGAATGACCCCAATGACCGAGCATCTCTGGCTGCACTTCGCCCGGCACGGCCCGGGCATCACGCCGCCGATCATCACTCGTGGTGAGGGTGTCACCATCTTCGACGACCGCGGTAAGAGCTACCTCGACGCGCTGTCCGGGCTGTTCACGGTGCAGGTCGGCCACGGCCGCACCGAACTCGCCGAGACCGCCGCCCGGCAGGCGCAGACGCTGGGGTTCTTCCCGCTGTGGGGATATGCCACCCCGACCGCGATCGAGCTCGCCGAGCGTCTTGCCCACTATGCCCCGGGCGACCTGAACCGGGTGTTCTTCACCACCGGCGGCACCGAGGCCGTTGAGACCGCGTGGAAATTGGCCAAGCAGTACTTCAAGCTCACCGGCAAACCCGGCAAGCACAAGGTGATTTCGCGATCGATCGCCTACCACGGCACCACCCAGGCCGCCTTGGCGATCACCGGATTGCCGGTGTACAAGGCGCCGTTCGAGCCGGTGATGCCGGGCGGCTTCCGGGTGCCCAACACGAACTTCTACCGCGCGCCCGAACCGTTTGCCACCGACGTCAAAGCCTTCGGGCAGTGGGCCGCCGACCGGATCGCCGAGGCCATCGAGTTCGAAGGGCCGGCGACCGTCGCGGCGGTATTCCTCGAGCCGGTACAAAACGGCGGCGGCTGCATCCCCCCTCCCCCGGGCTATTTCGAACGGGTACGCGAGATCTGCGACGAGTACGACGTGCTGCTGGTGTCAGACGAAGTGATCTGCGCGTTCGGCCGGATCGGGTCGATGTTCGCCTGCGACGACTTCGGCTACGTGCCCGACATCATCACCTGCGCCAAAGGGCTGACGTCGGGCTATTCACCGCTGGGCGCGATGATCGCCAGCGACCGGCTGTTCGAGCCGTTCAACGACGGCGCCACGATATTCCCGCACGGCTACACGTTCGGCGGCCACCCGGTGTCGGCCGCCGTCGGGCTGGCCAACCTCGACATCTTCGAGCGCGAGCGTCTCAACGATCGCGTCAAACAACACGCGTCCAGTTTCCGCGCCACCCTGGAGAGGTTGTACGATCTGCCCATCGTCGGCGATGTGCGCGGCGAGGGGTATTTCTACGGCGTCGAACTGGTCAAGGGCAACGCGACCAAGCAAACCTTCAGCGACGAGGAATGCGAACGGCTGCTGCACGGCTACATGTCGCCGGCGATCTTCGAAGCCGGGCTGTACTGCCGCACCGATGATCGCGGAGACCCCGTCATTCAACTGGCGCCGCCGCTGATCAGTGGTCAGGCCGAGTTCGACACCATTGAATCCATCCTGCGCAGCGTGCTCACCGAGACCTGGCAGCGGCTCTGAATTTGTAACTTCCGCCCCACCAGTCACAGCGCGGCTCCCCGGAATCCGGCCGTCGATCGCCTACTCTGCACACACGATGAGCTTGTTACGTTCCGTATCATGCCTGGCAGCGGCGTCTTTCATGTTCGCCGCCCCGGCCATGCTGGGTATGCCGGCCGCTGCGGCCGAGCCCAACACCGCACCCGCGAACTGCCCATACAAGGTGTCCACCCCGCCCGCCGTCGACTCGTCGGAAGTCCCCCAAGCCGGTGACCCGCCGATCCCGCTGGCGGTGCCCCCCAAGCCGGTCGGCGGCGAGGCACTGGGCGGCTGCGGCACCGTCGCCGCACCCGACACGCCGCCGCTGCCGAACGACGTCTCCGCCGAGGCATGGTTGGTGGCGGACCTGGACAGCGGTGCGGTCGTTGCCACCAAAGATCCGCACGGCCGTCACCGCCCGGCCAGCATCATCAAGGTGCTGGCCGCGATGGCGTCCATCAACGCGTTGCCCCTCAACAAATCGGTCGCCGGAACTGCCGAGGACGCCGCCGCCGAGGGCACCAAGGTCGGCGTCGACGACGGCGGCACCTACACCATCAACCAGCTACTGCACGGGCTGCTGATGCACTCCGGTAACGACGCCGCCCACGCGCTGGCCGTGCAGCTTGGCGGCATGCAGCAGGCACTGGAGAAGATCAACGTTCTGGCCGCCAAGCTCGGCGGCCGGGATACCCGGGTGGCGACGCCGTCCGGGCTGGACGGGCCCGGCATGAGCACCTCGGCCTATGACATCGGCCTGTTCTACCGCTACGCCTGGCAGAACCCCACCTTCAGCGACATCGTCGCGACGCGGACGTTCAACTTCCCCGGCCACGGCGAGCACCCCGGCTACGAGCTGGAAAACGACAACCAGCTGCTCTACAACTATCCCGGCGCGCTCGGCGGTAAGACCGGTTACACCGACGACGCCGGCCAGACCTTCGTGGGTGCGGCCAACCGCGACGGACGACGGCTGATGGCGGTGCTGATGCACGGGACCCGGCAGCCGATCGCTCCGTGGGAACAGGCGGCCCACCTGCTGGACTACGGGTTCAGCACCGCGGAGGGCACCCGAGTCGGCACGCTGATCGAACCTGATCCTTCACTGATGCCCGCCAGCCGCGACGGTGCCGCTGACGGGCAAGGCAATGGCGCCCGGGCCGCCGGGATCATGTCGTCGGCGGACGCAGTTCCGGTGCGGGTGGGCGTGGCCGTCATCGGCGCGATCATCGTGTCCGGGTTGATCACGGTCGCACGCTCGATGAACCGGCGGCCCCAACATCAGCACCGTTGAGCAGCGTTGACCGCTCAATTTCGCTGTGGCACCGTCGTGCAAGTGACCGAAGCCCTGTACGAAGACGCCGGCCTCCGGCTCGACGAGGACGGAATCACTGTCAAGCACTACTACTTCCCGTGGGCCGGTCCGAAGCGGATCGCCTACACACGAGTCCGGCAGATCCACACTCAGCCGATGAGCTGGCTTACCGGCAGGGGCCGCATCTGGGGCACATCCGATCCGCGCTACTGGTTCCCGCTGGACACCCACCGCCCCAGCAAACGGACCCTCCTGGTGCTCGACGTCGGCCGCCGGGTCAGGCCGTGCATCACCCCCGACGATCCCGACCGCGTCATCGGGTTGCTGCGCGGCCGGGTACCGGTCCGCTGACCAGTCCGTCGCGGCTGTCACGGCGGGGCCTGCGGGTTGGGCTCACCGCCGCCAGCGTCGGCGTTATTTACGGTTACGACCTGTCCACCATCGCCGGCGCACTGCTGTTCATCACCGACCGATTCGGCCTGACGACACGGCAACAAGAACTGCTGACGACGACGGTGGTGCTTGGCCAGATCGCCGGCGCGCTCGGTGCGGGCGTACTCGCCAATGCGATCGGGCGCAAGAAGTCGATGGTGCTGATCACCATCGGCTACGCGATGTTCGCGCTGCTGGGCGCGTTTTCAGTGTCGATGCCGATGCTGCTGGCTGCGCGGCTGTTGCTCGGTCTGACCATCGGCGTGTCGATAGTGGTCGCGCCGGTGTACGTCGCGGAATCGGCACCGGCAGCGGTCCGCGGATCGTTGTTGGCCGCCTATCAAGTGGCGACGGTCAGCGGGCTCATCCTCGGCTACTCAGTTGGTTACCTGCTGGGGGGTGCCCACGGCTGGCGGTGGATGCTGGGGCTGGCCGCCGTGCCGGCAACGCTGCTGGTGCCGTTGTTTATTCGGATGCCCGACACCGCGCGGTGGTACCTGCTGAAGGGCCGGGTCGACGACGCCCGCCGGGCGCTGCTGCGAGTGGAGCCCGCCGCCCACGTCTCGGCAGAGCTGGCCGAGATCAGCCGCGCTTTGAGCGAAGGGAGCGGCGGCATGTCGGAGATGCTGCGGCGGCCGTATCTGCGGGCCACCATCTTTGTGATCACGCTGGGCTTTCTCGTCCAGATCACCGGCATCAACGCGATCATCTATTACAGCCCCAGGATATTCGAAGCCATGGGATTCACCGGCTATTTCGCGCTTCTGGCGCTGCCTGCGCTGGTGCAGGTCGCCGGTTTGGCGGCGGTGTGCACGTCGCTGATCCTCGTCGACCGGCTGGGGCGGCGCCCAATCCTGTTGTCCGGCATCGCCATAATGATCGCCGCCGATCTCGTGCTGATCGCGGTGTTCACCCAGGGTTTCGGCGGCGCTGGGCTGATCTTCGGGTTCGGCGGTGTGCTGCTGTTCATCATCGGGTTCAGCTTCGGATTCGGCTCGCTGCTCTGGGTATACGCCGGCGAGGCCTTCCCGACTCGGCTGCGGTCGGTGGGGTCGAGCACAATGCTCACCGCCAACCTGGTCGCCAACGCGATCGTCGCCGCCGTCTTTTTGACCATGCTGCATTCACTAGGCGGCGCAGGAGCTTTCGCGGTATTCGGGTTTTTCGCGGTGATCGCTTTCGCCGTCGTCTACCGGTTTGCCCCTGAGACCAAGGGTCGCCAGCTCGAGGAGATCCGGCACTTCTGGGAAAATGGTGGCCGCTGGCCCGACGAGGTAAACAGCCCATGACCCTGATCAGCGCGGGCACCATGGTCCTCGACGGGCAGATCAACCGGCCGGGATGGTTAGATGCATCCTGCGGGCGGATCCTCGCCTGCGGAGCCGGCCCACCGCCCCGGCCAGTCGACGGTGACTTCCCCGATTGCACTGTGGTGCCCGGCTTTGTTGACATGCATGTGCATGGCGGCGGCGGAGCCTCCTACACCGACGCGCACGACATCACCGGGGCCGCAGGATTTCACCTGCGGCATGGCACCGCCACGACGCTCGCCAGTCTTGTCACCGCCTCGCCCGCGCAGCTGATCACCGGCGTACGCACACTCGCCGAAGCTACCCAACAGGGCACCGTCGCGGGCATCCACTTGGAGGGGCCGTGGCTGAGCCAGGCACGCTGCGGAGCACACGACCGTACCCAGATGCGTGATCCGGACCCCGCCGAGATCGAAGCCGTGCTCGCCGCCGGCGGAGGCACGATCCGGATGGTCACGCTGGCGCCCGAATTGCCCGGAACCGACGAGGCAATCCGGCGTTTTCTCGACGCGGGTGTTGTTGTCGCCGTGGGACATACCGACGCGACATACGAGCAGACCCAACAAGCCATCGACTTGGGCGCCACGGTCGGCACCCATCTGTTCAACGCTATGCCACCGCTGGATCACCGCAACCCCGGACCCGCGCTCGCATTGCTGCAGGACCCGGGAGTGACCGTCGAACTCATCGCCGACGGCGTGCACCTGCACCCGGCCGTGGTGCGGGCGGTGATCCAGGCCGCCGGACCCGAGCGGGTCGCGGTGGTCACTGACGCCATTGCGGCGGCCGGCTGTGACGACGGAGCGTTTCGGCTTGGCGCAGTGCCGATCGACGTTGTATCCGGTGTGGCGCGGGTGCGCGGAACGTCGACGATCGCCGGCAGCACCGCCACCATGGATCAGCTCTTTCGCACCTTGAAAACCAGTGCGGCCAGGCTGGCCGCCTCAAACTCCCTGGACTCAGACGCGGCGCTGACCGCCGCGGTGCAGATGACCTCGGCAACACCGGCGCGGGCTCTCGGACTCGAGCGTGTGGGCAGCCTGCGAGTCGGCTGCGACGCCAATCTTGTTGTGCTCGACCGTGATTGGCAGGTAACCGCTGTCATGGTGCACGGCGGGTGGCGGGAGGCGGCAGACGACTAACCCGAGCCTAG
>DATJBA010000159.1:0-7247 GCA_035515675.1 Mycobacterium sp. | reverse complement strand
CTCCGCGCCGGCAGCCGTATCGCGCTGCTTCGCGAGTCACGCGAGGCGGCGATGATGCGCGTCGGCTCGGTCGGGGCAGGACAGGTCGACGACCTGCCGCTGGGCTCGACCGCCGCCACGCTGGCCAACACCCGCATACTGTCCGGTGGCGTCATTCGCCCGCACAGGCAAATCCCGCCGGCGAATCCCGGCTGGCCGGTCGATGGCCTGGGGTGGGTGGACAGCCAGCCAAGCTGCTGCCCGCCACCCGCAGCGATGCCGACCCGCTGTCTCGGCTGATCGTCGAACTGCTCGCCCGCACCGGCATCCGCCGCAGCGAGCTGCTGGCCCTCACCGTCGACGCGGTCGTACAGATCGGGTCCGCCTACTGGCTGCGCATCCCGAACATCGGAGGCCGCACGAGCCCATACAAGCCGGTGGATATGACCCTCTGGCTCTCCTCCACCCTGACGGTGGCGGCCGCATAACTGTCTTGGATGACCACCAGCATGGAGATGCTGAGTACCGTCCCAACCAGAACATCGCCAACCAGCGAAACCGCCGCCGGCACTTGCGACCAGCCGAGGCGGTGGTCGAGGACACTGAGCACGATCATCGCCACCATCGACAGAAGTGCGACTGCGATGATGACCTTCTGGACTGTCCTGGTCTCCGCCGTCCGCCCCCCGTGCATGCGGCGCTGCAGGGCCGCCGGGTCGGTGACAAGCAGATAGATGCTCGGCACGATCGTGCAGATTATAAACACGGCGATGAAAACCCATGCCTGCCAGTAATCGAAGGTGCCCGCCGGCAGGAAGAGCAGCAGCCCGAAAATCACCAGCCCGACAAGTGAAGTCACCGCCAATTGAAGACTGATTTTCATCACTCCTCCATTTCGTGCATGATCTTGCGGCGTTTCACGAGTCACCACACATATGGCACCAAGCGGTAATGGACCTTGCCGGCGTATTCGCGATACCCGGCGAGCTCCTGGTTGAGCAGCTTCTCCTCATCCGCGATGCGAACGGCAAGCACGATCACCACGGGGACGAGAACGGCCAGCCCCCAGCAGGAGTCGAGTGCAAGCGGGATGCCCACAAACATAATCGATGCCCCCATATACATAGGGTGTCGCACGATTCCGTACAGACCGGTGGAGGTCACCGTCTGGCTCTCTTCCACGGTGATGTTGGCCGCCGCATAGCTGTTCTGGCTGACCGTGAGGATCGCGATGCCAAGCCCGATCGCCACCAGCGCGTCGCCGATCAGTGATAGGGCGGGCGGCACCGGCGACCAGCCGAAGCGATGGTCGAGGGCGCTGAACACCAGCAGCGCAACAAACAAAATGGAGATGCCGGCAGCGACCACCTTCTGCACCGGTCTGGTTTCCGCTTTCGGTCCGGCGTGCATGCGCCGCTCAACAACCGCCGGGTTCTTCCTGAACAGGTAGACAGCTGAGTAAAGCGACGCGATCGTGAACACTGCCAAGAAAACCCATGCCTGCCAGTAGTGCAGCGTTCCCGCCGGTACAAACAGCAGCACGCCGAACGCCAGCAATGCGATGACAGATTGCACGGTCGCGCGACCAGCTATGCCCATGTGATCCTCCTAAATCCCGTCGCGGCGCCGGTAAATCCAGCCGGCTACCGCGGTGATGACGATCGCGACGCCGACCATCACCCACAGTGCGATGACGGGCACAGTCGACGGCACGGTTGTCCGGCCCACCGGCGAAAGGTCGATGAGCCAGCGTGGCAGACGCAGCAGCGCGCCAAGGTAGAGCGACAGCACGACGAACGTCACCGCCAGCCAGCCGATCAGAGGCCGACGCAAAGCCACTGCGAGAGCGCCGATCCCGGCAATCACGGCCATGGCTGGCACCTGGGCGACACCGGCGGCCGTCAGCCGCGGAACGAGATCTGCCTCGCCCATCGTCAGGGCTGCGCCCAGCCCGTTTCCGAGTCCCGCGACGAACATCAGCACCATCGCGCCGACGAGCGTGGCGCCAACGTTGCCCAGCAGCCACCGCCACCGGGACACCGAGCCGGCAAGAACCTCCTCGGCGACGCCCGACTCTTCGTCGTGGCGCAATCGAACGATGATCGCGACCACGAAACCCGTTGCGGCCGCGCCGAGGAACTGCGTCAGGGTGGTGTAGATGCCGTTGTATCCCTGCGTAGCCAGCACGCGGGCCAACAGCTCGTTGCTTTCGGCCGCTTCCCTGAGTGACTTGGTCATCGAGCCGAACGCCAGCCCGGACAGGAACAGGCCGACGGCCCAGCCGATGACCTGGCCGCGCTGCAACACCGGGTTCAGCCCGAACACGCTGCGGATCGGTGATGCGTTCGCGCGGTCACCGCGGGACGGCAGGATTCCGTCGTCGTACTCACGCCGGCTCTCCAGCGCCATCGAGATCGCGATCAACGCGACTATCAGCGCCACCGGTAATGCGAACGGCCACCAGCGCAGATCGACGAACGCGCGCATCTGTTGTGCCCACGCGATCGGGGACAACCAGCTCAACGCGCTGCCGGAGTGATTGATGACGTCCCCGACGCCGCGCACGAACGCGGCAGCCGCGAACAGGCCCAGCGCCGCGCCAGTGGCCGGACGGGCCTGACGCCACAGCTGAACGGTGACCGCCGCGACCGCGCCGAACACCATCGCCACACCGGTGATGCCGAAACACATCCCGGCGCAGCCGATGAGGTCAAAGTCGGCGGCCGCGAGCGCCAGCGTCATCGTGACGGCCAGTACCGCGTTGACCGCGCCGACCAGCACCAGCGCGGACATCGTGCGGGCGTAGCGCCCCACGACCGAGGACATCACCAATTCTGCTGCACCGGTTTCTTCTTCGGTTCGCGTGTGCCGGACGACCGTGAGAACCGACATGATCACCGCTGCGATAATCGTCGACGTCACCAACTCGTTGGCCACCATCGCGCCGAGATCGGTTTCATTGCCGCCGAAGAAGGGCCCGCCGAGCATGATGCCAGCCGGAGTCTTCAACAGGTTCACACGTGCGATCCGTTGTGGCTCAACGGGATAGGCGAACTTCATCGCGTTCGGCGCGTAGAACATCATGAACGTCAGCATTGCGATCCACACCGACAGCCGGACGCGGTCCCGGCGCGCGGCCAGCGCAAGCAGCGTGCCCACACCGGCAAACGGCGATGACCCCGGGGGTTTCGCGTGGCGCGCGGCTGTAACTGTGGTCATCGGTTCACACCCTGATACTCGCGCAGGAACATGTCTTCCAATGAGGCAGGGAACACCGACAACTCGTCGATGCCCAGGTCCGTCAGCCGGTGCATCGTGCGGTCCAGGTCGACGCGATCCACCGAGAACGTGCTAAACCCGTTCGTCGCCACGAAGTCGTGCACGAACGCAGCGGTGCGGAGCCCGTCGATGCCGGCACGGGTGCGCACCTTGACCGTCGTCCGCATCAAGTGCCGCAGCTCATCCAACGTGCCTGACCTCACGGTGCGTCCCGAGCGGATGATCGTCACGGTGTCGCATAGCTGCTCGACCTCGGCGAGGATATGGCTGGACAGCAGCACTGCCGCGCCGCGCTCGGCGACCTCACGCACGCACTGCTGAAACGCCTTCTCCATCAACGGGTCCAGACCGGAGGTGGGCTCGTCGAGGATGTACAACTCGACGTCACTGCTGAACGCGGCGACGATCGCGACCTTCTGCCGGTTTCCCTTGGAATAGGTGCGGGCCTTCTTGTGCGGATCGAGTTCGAATCGCTCAATCAGTTCCTCGCGGCGTTTGCGGTTGTTCCCATTGCGCAACCGCGCGAGAAAGTCAATCGCCTGACCGCCGGTGAGGTTGGGCCACAACGTCACATCGCCAGGGACGTAGGCGATCCTGCGGTGCAGCGCCACTGCGTCCCGCCACGGATCGCCGCCGAGCAACCGGGCCGTGCCGCAGTCGGCCCGGAGCAGACCGAGCAACACACGGATCGTTGTAGACTTGCCGGCGCCGTTGGGTCCGAGGAACCCGGCGATGCTGCCGTGCCGGACCGTCAAGTCGAGACCGTCCAGCGCCCTGTTCCGACCGAAACTCTTTTTCAAAGCATGGATTTCGACAGGCGGCGAATCAACGCGCCGCTGAGACGTCGTCGTCATTTGTGTCTCCTCGCTTTGGTGCGTGGTTGTTGTTGTCGTTGGTCGGCCTTTTGCTCCAGGAATGCCTCATACATCGTGGCGTCGCTCATCAGCCCGTGGGTGTAGACCTCGAGTGCGGGCAGCATCATTTCCTCGCCGTAGTCGTGCAGGACGGCGGCCATATCGGTCGGGTTGTCGTGCAACTGCAGATAAAGCAGGAATCCGCCACCGCCGGTGAGTCCCAGCCACTTCGCGCGGGCATTAGGGTCACGGCTGGGCTTGAGCGTGCCGGCTCGGACGCCTTCCTCGAGGTATTCCTCTGCGCTCTCAAGCATCCGTTGCCAGAACGTCTTCGCCAGCTCGCTGCCCGACTGCATGCTGCGCACCAGATACGCCGTCATCGGCGCATACGACTCGATTTCGGACATCTGCCGAAACCAGGTGGCAGGATCGGCCGTTGTCAGCGACTCGGACTTCGCGCTTCGAATTTCCTCAGCGACGTAGTCATCGCAGGCCTTGCGCAGGCCCTCTTTCGATCCGAAATGGTGGATGACCAGCGCGGGGCTCACCCCCGCGGCGTCGGCGATGGCGCGGATGCCAACGTTGAAGCCGTGCTGACCGAATTGCTCGATCGCCGCGTTGCGGATGCGGGCGGCGGTCGTCATGTCGGCTGAACGCACGTTCAATACGTTAAACGCGTGTTCATGCGCGACACGTGATTGGATTCGCTAAGAAAACGTCAAAATCGCCCGCCTGCGTCCTGAACTGGGCTTTTGTGCTTTCAGTGTACGGTCGTTTACTCTTGGGCGGGTCGCAAGGCGGAGACGGTCGCCATGTCGGTGTGGCCAGCCAAAGTCGGTCTGTACACGCCGAAGCTGTTCGCCCAGATGGCCGCGGAACGCTGCGGTGTGGGGCTGCTGACGGTCTTCGAGGAGATGTTCTGGGGCGATGCGAGCATCGCGTTGTCCATCCTGGACGGCCGGAAGAGGTTTGTGCACGTCCGTGATTGGGTGCACGAGTTCGCTGAGGAGGTGATCGGTCCGGCCGCCGCAGAACGGGATGAGCGCGAAGAAACGCCGTGGCCCATCATCGCTGAAACAACCCGTCAACGATGTCCCGAGACATGACACTGGTTGGGCTGACAGTGTCTGGTACCAGGACATACGAATAGCGTGTCGCACGACATCGGAATAGGTTGAGCGGCCAACTGTCGGCCGGTGTCGAAGGCTCGCTTAGTCCGAAGTTCCCCCTGGTTGGGCGGTCCTGATCCGGCATGGGCTTTTGTGAACTGGGGTTTTGCGCCCGTGTACGCTCAATTATGTAATCATGTATACGCCAAATCTGCTTCGGCGTGTCGCTCACTGATTCTGTCGTATTCGTGCGGTCAGTGTGATAGGAAGTAATCATGTACGTGACGCGGGTGCCGAACCGTGGGTCACCGCCGGCGGTCCTGCTGCGGGAGAGCTACCGCGACATTCATACTGAGTTCGCTGGGGCCCGGCCATCGCCTCGGGACTGCGACCGGAGCAGCTGATGCGCTGACTTCTTGCCTGTTGAGCGTGGTGGGTGGCCGGGTACCGCACCTGGGGTCGTGCGCCCTGTTGAGAACCCGGTGACCGAGCGTCGGTTGTGGCGATCGGATCCCTGATAGCGAATGTCCGGTGTTCGCGCGTTCCGTTGGTGTGGTCTCGCCCTGGCCGACAACCGATTCCGACGAAAGAGACAGGGGTTGCGACATTGAAGGTTTGTTTGGGAGTGGACGTCGCCTGCCGGGCCGCGCATCAGGCGTCGCTGGCCGATGAGCAGGGTCGGATGCTGTTCGTGGGTCACCGGTTCCGCACCGACCCGGACGAGCTCGATGCGTTGTGGGCGCGGCTGCCCGGCGACGCCGAGCAGGTGGAGGTGGTGATGGAGCCGACCCGTAACGCCTGGGTCGCGCTGGCGGCCTGGTTCCGCCGCCACGGCGCGAAGGTGGTGCTGGTGCCGCCCGAGCAGTCCGCCGACCTGCGCGACTACTACAACAAGCACACCAAGACCGACCGGCTGGATTCGAAGGTGCTTGCCCGCCTTCCGCTTCTGCACCCCGAGGGGCTGCACTACGAGGAGGCGCTGGGGCCGGGCGATGAACTCAAGCGGGCGGTCAAGATCCGCTCCGGCCTGGTGCATCGCCGCACCGCCTGCATGGCCCGCCTCGACGCGTTGCTGGAGATCCTGGGGCCGGCGTGGATTGCCGCGATCGGCTCGGATCTGACGCTGACCGCCTTGCGGTTCCTGGCCCGCTACGCCAACCCGGTCCAGGTCAAACGCCTCGGCAAGGCCCGCCTGGCGGTGTTCTTTCGCCGCTCCAGCCGCCAGGCCTGGGGAGACGAACGCGCCGCCACGGTCATCGAAGCCGCCGAGACCACGCTGCGGCTGTGGGGACCCGACGGCGGCGGGCTCGACTTCGACGCGCTCGCCGCCGACATCGCCGTCGAAGCCCGGCTCGCGCTGACCCTCACCGAGGAGATCAACCAGCTCGACAAGCGCATCGCCGGACTCTACGACAAGGCCGACTCGACCGGGATCGTCCGCTCGGTCCCCGGCGTCGGCCGGGTCTGCGCCCCGCAGATCCTCGGACGACTCGGCGACCCTACACGATTCGCCAACCTCGCCGCGATCCGCTCCTTCGCCGGGCTGGTACCGGCCGCCGACTCCTCCGGCCAGGCCGACGGCCGCGGCGCACTCACCAAGGCCGGCGACGCCTGCCTGCGCGAAGCCGCGTTCATCGCCGCCGACCACGCCCGCAAGATCGACCCCACCCTCGCCGCCCGCTACCACCGGCTCATGCTCGCCGGCAAGCACCACGACTCCGCCGTCTGCACGCTGGCCGCGGTCCTGCTCACCCGTATCGCGGCCTGCCTGCGCAACGGCGCGCCCTACGTGCTGCGCGACACCGACGGCCGCCTCATCACCAAAGCCGAAGGACGCGCCATCATCGCCGAACGCTACACCGTGCCAGCCGAAGTCCGCGCCGCCCGGCGCAAGGTCACCCGCCACCGGCACCCACGACGAAACGAGCGGAACGAGCGGGCCACGTCAGGAGTCGCCAAGCGCTCCGGGGCACCGCCCGTTCCACAACCAGCATGAATCCCACACCGTTTTCGTCGCAACACTTGA
>DATJBA010000158.1:0-11682 GCA_035515675.1 Mycobacterium sp. | reverse complement strand
GGGCCTCACGCGGAGGCCCTAGAGGTTGGGCCCGAGGTCGGGAAGGAACGACGATGAGGAAATCATTGCGGATGGCGGGCGTCGCTGCCGGGGCCGCATTGGCGACCTTGTGCGGGAGCATCGGCGCGGACCTGTTGGCGGTGGCTCACGCCGACTGCATTGTGCAGTATTGCCAACCGACCGGCACCAGGATAGGCGGCGTCTTCTGCTCCAAGAGGGTCGAGCCAGGTCCTTGCGGCGCGCAGCCACAGACCCCCCCGCCGGCCCCGCCGGCCCCGCCGGCTGATCCGTAAGCAAGGGTAACCGGGGTTTGTACAAGCGGCGAGATGGAGCCGAAGTCGGCCGGCTCGGCGAACTCCATGCCGATCACACCGACACCGGAATCGACCGCCCCGTCGAAACGTATTGCGGTGGCACTCAACCCGTGCGCGGAGAATTTGGGCCGCTGCGCGGGAGCGGTTTCGGTCCGTCGCGGACCATCGAAGACCGGCTCGACGAACACCTCTCCTGCAATCGGCTCGAAATGCTTATGCAGCAACCAGATTGCGAAGCGGCGAAATGTATTGGTGGAGGCTGAGTCCCAAGAGCTTTGCGGTGGGTGATGCAAGCAGTGCAGCCAAAACCACACCGCGACTACCAGTGCGCCGCCTGCAGCGCAAATCCTGGTTGCCGCGCGGACATTCGGCCCTTATCGTTGCGCGACTGCAATACCCAACTGGCCATGAGCGCGATCAAAAGCCCCGCCAGCCCACCGACCGTTGCCGCCACCGATGACCCCGACAGCACGAAGAAGCCGAACACGACACCGGCGGAGAGCAAAACCACTCGTATGGGTGTCCAGTCAGCCGCCGAAGGCAGCCGGAAGGACAAACCGATGCCCAGCAGCAGCGCCAAAACGTGACCGACGGCGGTAAAGTCCGCTCCCCAGGCTACCGTCACTGCGATGCCAAGCCACCAACCGACCCAGGATGGCCGCCAGTGCCACGGTATCGACGCCGTCAACGCGCCCAGAACACAAACCGCGCCGTAACTGATTCCCACGTCAGTGGCGTGCGCAACAGAGACCGGCAGCCACCCAGTCTCAACCGCGGCGACCAGTCCCACCGCGACGATCAACGTGGCACCGATATGACCGACTGTGAATGCGATCAGCAAACCCCCACTGCGCCAAATCAGTTCACCCAAAGCCAGCAAGCACACCAGTCCCGGCAGCCAGACATAGAGATCACCGCCCGCGCTGACAAACGCGCTGCCGACCAACGTGCTCAGGTGGCCGCGCGCCAGGTTGTGCAAGTTGGTGCTCATGCGACTCACGGCGACGTCGCGCGCGTGCGGGCCGAGCGCTGTCAGCGTGACAGAGACCGCGACGAGCGCGACGGCGTACGCCGTTGTGACACGCAACGCAGCCGCGCCGGACAACGTTCGCGCAGCCACTGCCGTCCAACGGCCGGCGGTGCGGCGAACAGTCATGCCAGACATCGTCATTCTCTGCTCAACTCGCCTCAGCGCGGTGACCGGGCCAGCCGCAGTCGCGGGCCAGCAGGTCGGCGACGGTTTCGCGACGCACCAATTCACGGGAATGCCCGTCAGCGACGGAGACCAGCGGCGGGCGGCCCACCAGATTGCGGCTCGATCCCATCGAGTGGTGGTAGGCGCCGGTGCAGGCCACCGCCAGCAGATCCCCGGGATGGATATCGGCGGGCAGCTCGACATCGCGAGCGATCTCGTCCCCGGCCTCGCAGTGCCGGCCCACTACCGTGACGGGTGCGGTGGCGGCTGGCAAGTGCCGGTTGGCGAGCGCCACCGTATATTTCGCCCTATAGAGCGCCGCCCGCGGCACGTCACCCATGCCGCCATCCACCGCGACGAAGGTGCGTCCGCCGGGCTGGCGTTTGACGGAGATCGCCCGATACAGGGTCACCCCGGCGCGCGCGACGATCGCTCGGCCCGGCTCGATCACGATCTGCGGGCGCGGGTATCTGTGTTCTGCACAAGCGGATCGAAGTGCGGAGTCGATGACAGTGGCGAGTGCACGCAGGCTGAGTTCCGGGTCGCCGGAAATATATGGAACCGCGTGTCCGCCGCCGAGGTTGAGCTCGGTGAGCACGACCCGATGGCGGTCACGGACCTCGGCCATCACGGCGATCATTTGCCGGATCGCCTCGCCGTATAGCCCGGCATCGGTGAGCTGCGACCCGAGTTGGCAGTGCAGCCCGACCAGGTCCAGCCACGGCTGGTCCAGGACGCGTTTGACCGCGCCGGCCGCCTGGCCCCCCGCCAAGGCAAACCCGAACTTCTGGTCGAGCGCCCCGGTGCTGACCGCGCCGGGGTCGATGTCGGGAATCACCCCGACCAGTACGCACTGACGACGACGCACCCATCCGGCAAGCAGCGCGATCTCGCTCGGTGAGTCGATCACGATGCGTCCTATACCGGCGGCGACCGCGTCTTGCAGCTCGTCGGCGGTTTTCGCATTTCCATGCAGGATGATTCGCGACGGCGGGACGTCGCCTGCCAGAGCGGTGGCCAGTTCGCCGCCCGAGCAGACGTCCACGCCAGCACCTTCGGCCGCGGCCCACCCGGCCACCGCGGCGCTCAGGAGCGCCTTACCGGCGTAGATCAGCTCGGCGTCGGGGAACGCTGCGCGGTAGCAGCGGATGCGGGCCCGAAAGTCTTCTTCATCCACCACGTAGGTGGGCGTGCCGAACTCGGCGGCGATCTCAGTGGCGGCCACCCCGCCGACGCACAGCCGGCCCAGATCGTCGACGTAGCTGCTCAACGGCCAGACGGCGCGGTCGAGGTGCGGGTTTAACCCGTGCCGTAGCGACGGAAGCAACTCGAACAGCGTCATACTCCCAAGGTGCTCATCTGATGCGGAATAGGCCACGTTCTTAACGAAGCCTTCACGCCCGGGTAGCAAATCTTCACAGGTTCAGCACGGCGGCGGACCGTGCCCGTAACGATGACCCGCTAATCGTCGACCATCGTCGCGGTGAACGGGACGTCGTCGGGGGCCGCGCGGCGGGCTGCCATCAGCGTCACCGATCGGGATCCGCAGCGGCAGCCGCGGCTTCTCTGCGGCGTCGACGACCTCTGCGGCAGCCTGCTCAGGGGTGATCATTCCGGCGCGCGGCGCGCCGCCTTTCAATAACGCGACGTGGGGATCGTCGGGCAGGGTGTAGATGGTCACGTCGTCGAGGGCCGGGCGAACTCGGTGGCGGTCGCGCGGCCGATGCCGCGGTTGGCTCCGGTGATCAGGACGGATGACATTGTGTGGTGCTCCTCGCTAGTGCTAGTTGGGGTTGTCCTCATGCCCGAGTGGTCGTTAGGCAACGCGGCAAAGCGGGGTAGGTTCTGCTGGACGAAGTCGGCGAAGGGAGTCGGCGGACGGTTGAGCATGACTGTCAGCGCATGCGGGTCGGGTGCGATGAGCGGCTCAGTTCGTTTCGACAGCGCGGCACCGATGGTTGAGATATGTTGTGCCATAGCGTTATTGATCGGCGAAGTGGGGTCGGCTTCAGCGGCGATCTCCAATTCCCGTCGCCACGTGGCCGCAGAGATGTGTTCGTAACGGACGGGCCGACCGGTTTCGACCGAGATGATCCGCGCTACCTCCGCGTGATTGATCGCTTCGGCCGGTGGCAGATAGCTGATCTGGGAGGAGGTCGGCGGCGGGGCCAGGAGGTGAGCGACGGCGAGTTCGGCTGCGTCCCCACCGCTGATCCACGGCGCTGGGCCGTCGCCGAAGCTGTTGGCGATCACGCCATTCTCCCTGATGGTGGCCTCGTGCAGGAGCAAGACATTCTCGTGGAACACGCCGGCAAACCGCAGCACAGTGGGGCTCAGGCCGGCCCAAATGAAGACCTCCTCAGCGACCGCCTGGGCCTGACCCAGCCTGCTCGGGCTGTCGAGCGAGGACACGGCCATCGACATCACCACGAGGTGCGCGGTCGAGCCGACGTCGCGCAGAACCGAGGCTAAATTGGCAGCGGCTGGAATCACTCCGGCCGCAATGGGATAGGTGAAATAAATGGCGCGCACGCCATCGACCGCCGCGGCCAGCGACGCACGGTCGTGCAAGTCGGCGACAACGGTCGCGGCTCCGCGACGCCGCAGTTCGGATGCCCGGTCGTCATCGGCGCGGATCATGGCGCGCACTGGACGCCCGTGGCTGAGTAGGCGGTCCACCACGGTGGCGCCGGTGCCGGCGTGCCGGCCGGTGGCGCCTATCACCAGGATCGGTGGTGCCTCTGAGTGTGGTTGCTGCATCGCGCCTCCTCAGTCGACGGGTTTCCGTTAGTGCTGGAATGTTTTGCGAGACTGCGCAAATCGAAGATCAATAGTGTGCTAGTCGCAGTGGCGACGAGCTTTCCCGAAGCGTCGGCGACCTTCCCTTCGGTGAACCCGATCCGCGACCCCGTTTTGACGACGGTGCCTACCGCCGTCAGCAGCCCACTGGCCACGGTGACCGCTTTGAGGTAGTTGACCTTGATTTCGACGGTGGTGTAGCCGACGCCTTCGGGCAAGGTGGTGTGCAGCGCGCAGCCGGTCACCGTGTCCAGCAGGGTGCACACCGCGCCGCCGTGAATAATGCCGAGCGTGTTGTACATGGAAGCGTCCGGTGTGCAGCTGAAGGTGACGTGGCCATTCTCGACCTCGACAACGCGCATCCGCAGCAGCTCGCCGATCGGTGGCGGCGGCAAGTGTCCGTCGGCGACGGCCCTCCAGTACGAGAGGCCGGGCATCGACGCGGCCGTTGTCTGCGTCGTGATCGGGTCACGCCAGGTCACCAATCGCGACTGCTCTGCGCCCCAACCCGATGTGCTGGCAGTGTCGGCGCCGCCACCGCGAGCGTCGTGAGAAGCCTTCATGAGCCGACCCTTCCAGGAAACTGATCGGTTTACATCCGTGTCTCAATATAGCGATCCTTCCATCGGTTGTAAACCGATCGGTGTATCGTGGTGGGATGGGCGGATCGACGGCGCGTTCACGCGGCGGGCGCGGAGCGCGTGAGCGTATCGAGCGTGCCGCGGCCCAGCTCTTCTACCGCAACGGAATCCACGCGACCGGCGTCGAACTCGTCGCACAACAGGCCAACGTGTCCAAGCGCACGCTCTACCAACACTTCGCCAGCAAGAACGACCTGGTGGACAACTATCTTCGCGGCATCGATGCTCGCGGCGGCTCATCTATCGAGAAGCGCCTCGACGACACCGAAATGTCTGCCCGCGAGCGCCTGCTGGGGATTTTCGAAATGTCCCGCTCGCAAGTCGTGCGCGGCTGCCCCTTTCACAACGCGGCCGTCGAATCCGCTGGGTCGCTGGCGAGTACCGACGAGATCGTGCGGGCCCACAAGCTCGAGTTCACCCGTCGCCTTGTCGCCGTCGCGCACGAGGCCGGCGCCGCCGATCCGCACCTGCTGGGCCAGCAGCTGGCCGTGCTGTTCGAGGGCGCCACTGCGATGGCAACTTCACTGAACGACACCGCGCCGGTTGTGCATGCCCGCGCAGCCGCGGCCACACTGATCGATGCTGCACTGGCGACATCGGGTCAGTCGGGCAGCAGCGGTTAGTCGCTGCGCCATTTGGGCTCTTGACGAGCTCACCAATGTGCTGGTAAACATGGCCTGCGCCACTATTTGGGCGGTCGCCCAAAAACGGCTGGACAGCACGTCACAGTGCGGCTGGCGCAGGAGGGGCTGACATCATCGCCGCCGACATCATCGCCGCCGACATCATCGCCGCCGACATCTGCCGCGGATTCGAGGCCGAAGGCCGCTTTGTGACCGCCGAAGTCGACGTTCGTGATTTCGACGCACTGCGAGCTGCGGTTGACAGCGGTGTCGAACAGGGGCGCCCAGATGTCATCGTGGCGTGGATGCCGGCAGCTGTCTGAAGTAGCTCGACACGAACTGAAAAGGCAACCCATGACTGTCGCAAACGACACGGCCATTTACTACGACCCCTACCACATCGGCATCATCGCCGATCCGTATCCGACCTACGCGCGGCTGCGCGAGGAGGCCCCGATCTACTATAACGAGCGGTACGACTTCTGGGCGTTATCAAGACATTCCGACGTCGAACAGGCGTTGGCAAACTGGGAGGTCTTCTCCAACCGTCGCAGCGACATCCTCGAGTTGATCAAGTCGAAATTCGATATGCCCGCCGGCGTCATGATGTTCCAGGATCCGCCCGAGCACACGATGCTGCGTGGCCTGATGTCACGTGTGTTCACTCCGCGCAGGATGGCCGCACTTGAGGACCAGATCCGGCAGTACTGCGTCCGGTGTCTGGATCCGCTCGTCGGGTCCGGGGCATTCGACATCATCGCCGAGCTCGCTTCCATGATGCCGATGCGAGTGATCGGCATGCTGTTGGGAATTCCTGAGTCCGAACAGATCTCGGTTCGCGACGCCAATGATGCCAACCTCCGCACCAAGCCGGGCGCACCGCTGAGGGTCGCCGACGCCGACTCCATCGCCGACGGCCGGATATACGCCGACTACGTCGAATGGCGATCCAAGAACCCGTCCGACGACCTGATGACGACACTGCTCAATGTCGAGTTCGACGACGAGCGGGGAGTGCGCCGGAAGCTGACACGCAACGAGGTGCTGCATTACACCCAGGTGGTCGCCGGAGCGGGCAACGAGACGACGGGCCGGCTGATCGGCTGGCTGGCCAAGGTGCTCGCCGAGCATCCCGACCAGCGTTGCGAGGTCTACCAGGATCGGTCACTGCTAAACCGTACGGTCGACGAGACGTTGCGGTTCGAGCCCACTGGGCCGCACGTCGCTCGCTGGACGGCAAAGGATTTCGAGTGTTACGGCACCACCGTTCCGGCCGGCAGCGCCATGCTGCTGCTGTTCGGCGCTGCTAATCGCGATCATCGCCGGTACGCCGATCCGGACACGTTCAACATCCATCGTGACAACATTTCGCACCTGACATTCGGGAAGGGCCTGCACTACTGCCTTGGAGCAAACCTGGCACGCCTAGAGGGTCGCGTCGCGCTGGACGAGATGCTCAACCGCTGGCCCGAATGGGACATCGACTACGACACAGCACAATTGGCATCGACGTCTACAGTCCGCGGCTGGGAGCGGCTGCCGGTCGTGCTGCCCTGAGGGGGGTCTGAAGCCCGGCTTCAGTCGGGTGCCGCGTCACCGCGGCGAGGCTGCGGTGTCGGCATCTCAAATCGGTCGAGGAATCGGTTAACCAGCGCGACGGCCTCTTCGTGACCTTCGGTGGCGCCGAGTGCCTGCTCCAGCACGAGGGTGCGGCCGATCGAGGCGATGACGAGCGCGACGGCCGCGGGCGGGAATTCGGTTGTGTCGATGCCATGTTCGCGGACGATGAAGTTCAGTGCGGTGATTTGCATCTCGCGCCACCGCTCCGACCAGGCCGCGATCTCGGCCCTGATGTCTTTGCGATGGTTGGCAAGTCCCATGAACTCCAGCAGCAGCCGGGTGTCCGTAGGTTCGGTGAGCGTATCCCAGAAGGCGTGCAATGGGCGTGCAGAGGCCAACGCTTCCTTTTGGCGCTGCAGGTAGACGGCCGCGCCGCGGCGGAAAACAGCCAGATACAACTCGTCCATCGTGGGGAAGTAGTAGTGCACCAATGCCGGCTTGACACCGGCTTTGGCCGCTACCCGGCGCGACGTGGCTGCTGCGTAACCCTCCTCGACCATGACCTGACTCGTCGCGTCTATCAGCATGTCGCGAGTAGCGGAGTCCTTTGCCTTCGGTCGTTCGGATGCGGTCATGCCGTGTCAGACCGCGGGCTCGGCGACCATGTCGGGTACTCGCTGCATCTGGTCCGGTTTGCCATTCAGTCTCATTCCCGGGGTAGTGAATTGGCACCTGCACTATTTGAGCGATAGCTGTTGTCGGCATTCGCCGCTCCAGGGCAAACCGTTCAGACCCCCGGTGGCGTCGGCGCTCTGTCGCCCAGCCTGGTCACGAGGAGTCAATACAGAAATGTCATGCTAGCAAACAACGACGACGCGCGTTGTAGAGTCCCAGTTTCCGCAAAATCCCAACCCGGTCTTCAAATGTTCTGCAAATTTGCCGCGATCACCCCAGTGGCCGCCGATGCCGGCTCTTTGCTATCACGCGTGCTGCTTTCGGCGATGCTCGCTCAACTCGACGACACGACTGTTGTGATAGTCACCGAAGCCGGACGTCATGATGCCGGCACCGGCGTCCCGTCCCAGTTGGCGAGGGTCCAGCCGTCCCTCGGATTTCCCGTCACCACGACGTGCGCGGTGTTGGGTAGCGGATCATTCGCCAGCAGCGACATATCGGGATTTTTCACGTTCATCAGAACCCAGAACATGATGGCCATTGAGTGGGAGAACGCGATCGGATTCGTCTCGCCGCTGTCGTAGATGGCTTTGACCGCGTCATTGAAACGCGACTCAAATTCGTCGCCGTTGATAGATCCCGGGATGCGTGCGGATCGGTTGCCCTGCAGCCACGCCAGCGGCGCCGCCTCGTACTGCTGCCGCGCGGTCGCCTCGGGCTGTCCCTCGTACTGGCCCGCCTCGATTTCCCGGAGACCTGGCAACACAGTGACGGGCTCGCCGAGTGCTTGCGAAAGGGGCGCTGCCGTCTCTTGCGTGCGAACGATCGTTGATGCGTACATCCCGTCATACCTGTTGGTGCTCAGCTGAGTGGCCACAGCGACAGCCTGTCCGTCGCCGAGGGCGGTGATGTCCGGGCCCGGCACGGAAGTGTCGATAATCCCCGCCGCGTTGGCAGCAGACTGCGCATGGCGTACGAAGGTCAAGATGATGGTGTGATGGTCGGCGGCGTGCGCAAAGGGGGAAGTGCCTACCGGCACAACGACGAGCGTGACAGTCGCCAGGATCGAGCCAAATAACCGTGTGCGCTTTCCCATGAAGATCACCAATTTACCCGGGCTGCGCAGCGTCTGTGAACCGACGGCAGTTACAACGCCAGAGGAGAAGAGCGCGACCGTTTATCTGTGTGTTGACCCTAGGAATTGAAGCTCTCCATGAGAAAAACCGGTGCCAGCCACCCCGGGGGACAACTTTTTGGCGGCCCGATCTGGCCAATGTCGGACAACTTTTTGCCCCTTCCCGCAGCAGAGTCCAACAGCTCGAGGTCTATGCTCACGCAGACAGCACCTCTTGCGACGGGGGCCGCGGCATCTCACAGGATTGGCAGCCATCAGTGAGACTCAGAATTGGCAGCCGCGGCTGAGACAAAAGCAAACGAGCAGCTCAACGAGGTGGGACTGGAACTGGAGGCGTGAGACCTTACAGTGCCTGGGGTTCGAGCGCGGCCGAAATGTCTCCAGCGCCGTCTACAGAACGGCCCACGGCCGTGTCGGGGCGTTGTCAGAAGCGACGCTCGGTGCGGCGAGGATAACCTCGAAACGACCCACTACGGCGAGCAGCCGCGACTCCTTGGTGACCGGCAGCGCTGTACACGCCTTAATACCTCCACTTGTTCACTCCATTTGTTCAAACTGCCTGCGATATCAGGCAGCACAAGAGCTGGCCTCGGCTGCACTCGATCACCCACGCGGAGGAAATCCTCACTGCTGGCGCCATGGTGCTGAGCGACGAACAAGTCAGGCCCGTTCGACGAACTCGGCCGCCGCTTGGCCCCACCATCGACGTACCCATCCGCGCCTGATCACGGTGTGCAGAGGCGGTAATCAGACGCGGCCGTCACACTGGAAATCCCTTGGGGCGCCGACGGACTGCTTAATTCATTCACAATAGTTTTGGATAGCTTCACAGCTTCCGATCGTCACTACCGCGTCCAACCTCCAGCTGAATACTTCATTCCAGCAACGACTTCCATCCTCCTGCTCGCGAAGGACATCCTCGTTGGGCAGCCGAACATTTGGGCCGTCACCTATGAAGTGCTGCAGGAGGTCATTCCCGTCCTGGGAGCCACGCAGATCACCCAGGAGCTGAAGCGGCTCTCCGCCGCCCTGGACGTGTGCTCAGCTGCGCCATGAGTGACCTCGACCTCGCCGCGCTGCAGACGGGGCTGCTGCACCTGATCAAGGGTCGAGCGGCTTCTGAAACATTCACGGACGACTACCTGCGTCGTGTTGCCGCATGCAGCCAGTTGGAGGTCGTCCGGGAGATTGTCCAGTGGTGGTGCCGCCAAACGGTGACGGCCGCCGCGCCGTTCACGGGCCGACTGCTCGCCCGCCTTCAACGCCTTGATCTCGTAACGGCGGAGCTGTCCGGCCGCGACGACCTGACGCCGTTCCGTAGCGCACAGACACTGCAGTGCCTCAGCGGTCTACGATCTGACCCGAACCCGCTGTTAGCCGCGCTCGCCAACTTCGAGTCTCAGCTGTTGCGCGTCGCCGCCTGCGCTGACGAGGGACCGTTGGTCACCGATTGGCCGTGCGATCCCTATGAAGCCCTTCATGCCCTGCTTCGCGGGGGGCCTCTGCCGGCGACAGACGACGGGATTCATTTCACCGAAGTCGGGTCGGCGATCCCTGGCTTGTTCCGGGTTGTCACCACGACACCAGGGTGATTCAGCCGGTGCCGGAAGCATGGCGGGAGGTGGTGCCCACACCGGTCCGCTCAACGGACCGCACTCTTGCCCGAACCAGCCGATCGACGCTCGAATACATCGTGCCGGACGTTAGTGACGGGCAGTGGCGCGGCGGCACCATATGCTCCTCACGCCTGCGATCAGCGAGCGGGTACAAACCCCGACGGCTGAAACGGTCGGCTGAAGCCAGGTTTTCGCCACGGCCTCTGATCCGATCCGGTTCGACTGCAGTGTCTCAGATCAGACCATATTCGAGACAACGGGCTCGTAGCCGGCTCGTCAAAGGTTTCTGCAGGTCATCGTGTCTCGAATGTCCGTCTCGGAATTTGTCTCAACGGGGACGTCACCACGCTGCGCCGGGTCGCCGGTCCCGGCGTAAGCCGCCGGCGCAGTGGGAGACGCCCGGGCCCAAGCCTCGTCGCCGGCACGTCGCAGCGGACGGTGGCGCTCGAGCTTGCACAATCGTACGGTTCTAGGATCCGCCACAAAGATGAGAAAAAGCCGTCCGCCATTTTGATGAGAATTCTGCAAACCTGCAGGTAGAAAGATCGCCATCTGCCACGCAGTTTGAGAACCTACACCCGCCACTCCAGACGCCAGCCAACGCGGATGACACCGTTCCAGACAAACCGGCGCAGGCGGGGTCGGTGGTGGTGAACCCGCGTCAAGTCAGGCACCGCGGCGCAAACACACAGTCCGACAATGAACGTCGGTTACACCGTTACAGATAACACTGTCCCCCACGACGAAAACCAGCCCCCGAAGTAACGTGGGTAACAGTCCTACACACCCCTCGACTCGTTACAGATAATCGCCGATTTCTTTGGCCAGTTGGCATCCGGAGCGGAAAAACAGCGTCGCTACACTTATGTGAGTTGCTGGCATATGAACGAACAGTGAGTCGGCCGCGATGTGGGAGATCTACAAGAGTGGCCAGCCGCAAGGGATAGCGATTCGGTCAACGTTCCGAAACCTTTCTGAAAGCATCACTGATGTCATGAAGGAGCGGGGCCTCCGCTCCTCGTGTCCGTCCCGAGCGCGCATGCTCGGGGTGCTCACGCAATTACGACGAAGGAGGCCCCTGTGAGCGAATTCTATGAGGGTCGGCAGTTTGTTGGTATGGATCT
>DATJBA010000157.1:0-19170 GCA_035515675.1 Mycobacterium sp. | reverse complement strand
GTCGTCGTGGGCGGCGGGTACGTCGTCGTCGGCGGCGGGTATGGGGTCGTCGGCGCCGTCGGCGGCGGGTAATTTGGCTGCCACCCCGGGAACGGAACGATGATCGGGATTGGAAGCGGCACATTCGGGTTCGGGTTGGGGACGAAACCGGGAGTGCCCGGCGCGCCCGGCGCGATGGGAACAGGGGCAGCCGGCGTTCTGCCTACGGCAGGCGGCGCTACCTGCTGAGGAACCGAGCCCCCGCCAGCTGGAGCCGGAATGGTGCCGCCCTGGAATCCCGCGTTGGGCTGATCAGCTGGAGGCGGTGGCACCGGCGCCTGCTGCTGAGTCGGCAATAGTGGCATGAACTTGCCCGGCGCGGCGTTCTGGTGCCCCACCACGGGCTGTTGACTGGCGGTCGGCCGGATGGCGATCGCGACCGCGACAGCCAGCGACGCGAAACCGATGACCGCGAATGCGATGACAGCATTGCCGATCAGCAACGACCGTGTGCCGAGCCGCGACGGGCCGGCCTCGGCTCCGTCGAAATCGTCGTATTCCTCGAATTCAGGGCCATACTCGTCCATCTCGACGGGGAGCAGCTCGGAATCGCCGGCCATCGAGTACGCCAGCTGCGGTTCCTCGGCATTCGGTTGGGCGAACTCAGCCGCGGGCGCGATAACGGTCTCATCTGCGCCCGGCAGCATCGCGGTCGCATCGCCCGTCAGCGCCGGTGCGGCCCTGGCCGCATCGGGCGCGGCCGCCATCGCCGCGCCGCGGGCCAGCGCAAAGGTGGGATCGTCGGGAATCTCCACCCGCATGGTCGACGCGTCGCGAAGCTGGTCGGCCACCCCGGTGAGGTCAGAAGTGGTGAGGTCAGCAGATGTGCCGACCAGGTAGACATCCCGCGGGGGGCCCGGCTGGTCGCCAAGTCTGGCCATCAACGTGTCGAACGCGGCGGTGGCGTCGGCGCCCGCGAGTGGCTCTCTGGCCAGCATGGTCGGTGGTGCGTCCTCGTCGCCGGTGGCCGAACCCAGCAACGACAGCGTCGCCGTCTCGTCGTCGAACACCAGCGCAGCACCGGGGCGCCCCGCCGCGCGCATCAGGGCCGCCACCGCTTGCGACTCCGACAGCACCGCCACGTTGCGGACGCCGGAATCTTCCAACGCCTGCCGCAACTGGTCGGCCTTGGGGTGATCCGTCCAGCACAGCCGGGTGGCGACCAGCCGGTGGTCCTCGTCGGCCAGCAGCCGGTTCGTGCCGACCACGGTCTCGGTCAGTTTCTCGATCGGGTTGTCGGCCAGGTCGACGACGGATTGGTCAATCACGTCACTGCCCCCCGCGGCCGACCCGACAAGGGCCAAGCGGGCAACGGGGCCGGTGACCGCAACCCCCAAAACGACGTCCATCCCGGCTCTCCTTCGGCTGGCCACCGGACACCAGCAATGTCCTGGCATCATTACACTTGCGATACCGTCGGCAGTATCAGTCCTTCGGGCGACAAGGTTTCGCCTACGAGCGCAGCGTAACCGGGTCCCCGACCGGCGGGACAGTCAGCGCGCGGAACGACCTGCGCGAAAGTGCCTGTCCCAGCCACTGCCACGGCGTCCGAACGGAGAATATGTTCGCAAGCGAGCAGCGCAGTCGGCCCAGCGAGGTGTTCCTTCGCCGCATAACCGAACCTGCGCCAATAGTAACGGTCCTTGATCCCCGGGGGGCATCGTGAGCCAGAGCAGCGACGACACGCCCATCGGCCCCATCGCGGGGAAGGCGCAGCAACCACGTCCGGACAGCGCACGCCGCCGTCCGGATGCGGCTGCCGCGGTCCGGCCCGCGGCAGGGGACCCGACACGGCGCTGGAACACCATCCGCGACCTGGCCGCTGCCGCCCTGCTCGTCGTTGCCCTGTTCCTGCCGTGGAATCTGTTTTTCGGCGTCGGAATCCCCGGCAGCAACAGCACCTTGTTCGCGGTCCTGCTGGCGGTGACGTTGCTTTCCCTCATTTCTGTCGCCCTGACCGGGACCTGGAGGTCGTCGGGCGGATGGTTCAACCCTGTGGTGGCCGGCTGGCTTCGTCTGGGACTCAACGTCCCGTACGTGCTGCTGGTGCTCGCCTTCGTCGGGTTCGACGCGTTAGAAACAGTCCGGTTTGGTGGCACCGTGAACCTGCCGGGCGGTGTCGGGCCGGGGGCATGGCTGGGAATCGCCGGCTCACTGTTGAGCGCGCAACCACTGATCACCGGCCCGGCCGCAGAGGATCACAAGTTCGCCTCTGCCCGGATCATCGGCTACGCGTCGATGTTGGGCGCAGTGTTGAGCTTTGGCTTCAACCTGTACTGGCGGGTGCGGTACGCGCTGCACAACACCGGCGGTTCGGCCGATTTCGGCAAGCAGAACATCGCGGTCATCGCGACGGCGGTGGTGTACGGCGTGGTGGCGCTGGTCGCCGTCCTCGTCGCATCCACGTTGATTCTTCACAGCACCAAACCGTCCCGGCTGGCCACCAGCGCGCTGGGGCTGTCGACGCTGGCCGCCGGGCTCATCGTGTGGATACTGCCGGTCGGCCGTGACATCGACGCATTCCACGGCATAGCGCAGAACACGTCGACGGCCGGGGTCGGGTTCGAGGGTTATCTGGCGTGGGCGGCGGCCGCGGCGATCTTTGCGCCGCGCACCCTGTTCGGCTACCGCAATAGATCGGAAACCGACGAGAACTCCTGGCAGGCGGCGGCCCGAAATGGCTTGCTGCTCATCACCGTGTGGTGCCTGGGGTCAGTGCTGATGAGGATCACCGACCTCGTCGTCGCGGTGACCTTGGATTACCCGTTCTCGCGCTACGACAGCTTGGTGCCGGCCGCGTTCGATCTGGCCACGGCGGTCCTTGCGATCTGGCTGCGCATCAACCTCGCTAACGACTCGGTCTCGGCGAGACTGATCACGTCGCTGTGCGGACTTGTGGCCACCCTGAGCATTTCTCGCGTCGTCGTGGGCGTCGCGCTGGCACCACGGTTCCAAGAATCTCCCGCTGCCCAAAACCCGGTCTACGGAAACAATCTCGCCCAACAGATCACCAGCACCTTCGATGTGGTGCTGTGCGGGCTGGGCTTAAGCATCCTCGTCGCTGCCGTCGTCACAGGTCAGCTCGGCGGTCGACGCCTGCAACGCCAAAAGCGCCGCGCTGCCCGCAGCCACGCCGCAAAGGGTGTGGCCACACCCTCTCCGTCGGCTGCGCCGACAACCCGTGTTCGGGTGGGCCGCACTCCCCCGCCGTCTGCAGCGGCGACCACCCGTATCCGCACCGGCCCCCCTGGCGCGGATACGGAATCACCCACCACCGTGACGCCGCAGCCGGCCTCCACGCCCCGGATCTTCCGGGGCAACGACTCTGCCACGCGGCAGACCCCTGTCCAAAAGCCCAAGATCTACCGGCCGCCGCAAGACTCGAGGTAGATCGGCCCGCGTGGCATCGGCTCATGGCAGCTCCATGGGCAACGTGACGCCGGTGTGCGGCAGGCAGTGCGTGCACGTGCGTTCGACGGCAACCCGGCCGATCGCCTCGCGCACCAGCTTTTTGAACAACTCCATGTTCTTTTCGAATTGCGCGAACACCTCCACGGCCTTCACACCGTCACCGACCCTGACACCGGCGTCCAAATCGGTTACCAAAGCGATTGCCGCATAGCACATTTCGAGTTCCCGGGCGAGCACCGCCTCCGGATAGCCGGTCATGTTGACCAGACTGAACCCGGCGGAGGCGAACCACCGGCTTTCTGCCCGAGTGGAAAACCGCGGTCCCTGGATCACCACCATGGTGCCGCCGTCGACCACATTGGGCAGGCCGGTGACCGCGGCCCGCAAGGTGGGGCAGTACGGATCGGCGAAGTCGACGTGGATAGCACCGGAGTCGAAGTAGGTGTCGGCACGGCCATTGGTGCGGTCAACCAGCTGGTCGGGCACCACCACGACGCCTGGACCGTTTTCGGGGTTCAGGCTGCCGGCGGCGCACAGGCCGAAAACCCGCCGTACCCCGAGCTTGCGCAATGCCCACATGTTGGCCCGGTATGGCACAGTGTGCGCCGAGAATTGGTGGGTTGCCCCATGCCGCGGCAGGAAAGCGACTTCGTGCTCCCCGATGGCGCCTACCGTGACGGGAGCGCTGGGCTCGCCGTAGGGGGTGCCCACGTCGATGTTGCGGGCAGACTCGATAGCGGACCCGAAGAAGGTGTAGAAGCCGCTGCCGCCGATGACTCCGAGCATCCGCCCATTGTTGTGCATGGCCCTCGTTTGATCGCGGACACGGGGCCTGCGCCTGCATCCTGGCAGGATGTTTCAGTGGCCAGTTTCGCGCAGTGGATCTCAGGTGCACGGCCGCGAACGCTGCCCAACGCAGTGGCGCCGGTCGTCGCCGGTACCGGCGCTGCGGCGTGGCAGCACTGCGCTGTGTGGTGGAAAGCGCTGCTGGCGCTGGCTGTCGCGGTCGCGCTGATCATCGGCGTCAACTACGCCAACGATTACTCCGACGGCATTCGCGGCACCGACGACGACCGGGCCGGGCCGGTGCGACTGGTGGGCTCGCGGCTGGCGACCCCACGATCGGTGTTGACCGCGGCGGTGGCGAGCCTGACGGTCGGCGCGCTGGCCGGGCTGGCGCTGGCACTGCTCAGCGCGCCGTGGCTGATCGCGGTTGGCGCCGCCTGCATCGCCGGGGCCTGGCTATACACCGGCGGGTCGAAACCCTACGGATATGCCGGTTTTGGCGAGGTCGCGGTGTTTGTGTTCTTCGGCCTGGTCGCCGTTCTCGGCACCGAGTACACCCAGGCGCTGCGGGTGGACTGGGTGGGGCTGGTGCTGGCGGTGTCGACGGGGGCACTGTCGTCGTCGGTGCTGGTGGCCAACAACCTGCGGGATATCCCCACTGACGCGCAGTCCGGCAAAATCACCATGGCGGTGCGCTTGGGCGATGCCCGCACCCGGGTCCTCTACCAGGCGCTGCTGGCGACCGCCGGAGTCCTGACCCTGGTGCTGATGGTGGCGACGCCGTGGTGCGCCGTGGGATTGGTGGCCACGCCGCTGGCCCTGCGCGCCGCGGGTCCGGTGCGATCCGGCCGCGGCGGACCTGAGCTGATCCCGGTGCTCCGCGACACCGGCCTGGCGATGATGGTGTGGGCGATCGCGGTGGCAGCCGCGTTGGCGCTGGGGCGCTGATCGGGTTAGGCCGCTTTGTCCAGCAGTGCGATGAGCGCCGCACGCAACTGCGCGGTGTCGACGTGCTCGGTGATCAGGCCGATGGCCGCCTCGTCACCGCCACCCAGGATGCCCAGCAGGATATGCTCGCAGCGAATCACATGGTCCTTGTGGGCCAACGCTTCTCGCAGCGCCAACTCCACCGCCTTCTTAGCGGCGCGGGTGAACCGGATATGTCCCCGCCGGCGACGGCGCCGACCTGACCGTGATAGGGCCTGATCGAACGCGTCAGCACCGAAGGTGCGTGCCACCCTGTCGCGTACAGCCCGCAGATCGATACCGATGGCGCGCAGGGCGTCGGCGTCTTCGTCGAACGACTCATCGGTCTTCGGGGCAGCCTCGATCAACCGGGCCCGCACCACATCGGCGGTCAGCCCGTAGCCGCTCAACACGTCGGACAGGTCATGACCGGCTGCTCGCAGGACCCCGAAAAGCAGATGCTGAGGACCGATTTCGTCGGCGTCCAATTCGCGGGCCTCTTCCTGGGCCAGCAGGACGGCGATATGGGCGTCTCGGGTGAAGCGCTCGAACACCATGACTCATCTCCTCCGGTTGTACTTTTGGTGCACGGCCTGCCGGCTCACCCCAAGAGCCTCGGCAATGGCCTGCCAACTCCAGGCCTGCTCACGTGCGTTGGCGACGTGGATCGCCTCTAGGCGCTCCTGTAATCGCTGCAGTGCACGCACCGCGCGCAGCCCAACCGCCGGGTCGGCGTTGCCCGCCGCGTCGACGGCCGGACCCAAGACCAGTTCGGAAAGGTCGCTCATGAGTGTCAACGTAACTTGACATAGACTTGGCGTCAAGAAACCTTGACAAACGGTTCGGCGCTCGGTGATTTCAGTCCTGATCGGGCTTCTCTTCGGATACCGGCTCGCCGCGCAGCCGGCCTTGTAGCTGTTCGCGTTCCCGGCGCCGGCGTTCGCCGGCTATCGCAAGCGCGGCGGTAGCGCGCCGACGCAGCGGGCTGAAAAGCCAGATCCCCAGGGGCATCGCGATGATCAGAGCAAACAACACGGCAACGACGATTGGGAATTGGGTGACCCCCAGCAAGCGCGCCACCCCGTAGATCGCACCGCCGAGCACGGCCACCAAAAGCAGCCGGGCCGTCGCATAAAGCAGAACGTCGACAACGACCCGGTGCCCAGTGCTGCTGTCGCTAGGCCCTTCTGGCACAGCTCGAGCCTACGGCGCGGGTATCGAGCAGCTGGCCGTTTAGTTGGTAATTGTTGGTAAGCGGCGGGGATAGCGTGTCCATGGCCGTGGTTAGCAAGCCACGGCGAGAGCGGGTGGGTCAGGCGGGTCCGCCGGTGTGTACGTGTCGGTGGTGGCGCATAGAGTCCGTCCAACGGACGGAATAGCACGAGCCGGGAGGCCCTCTGCTGCGTCATTGATAGGGCAACGGTGCGGCGAAGCGCTTGGCTGTCAACGACGTTGACGTGCCAGTCGCGAGCACCGGCGCAAACCATGCAAGAACGTCACCCGACACCAGGCAGCTGCCGGCGTGATCGGGCGTCACGCCCAAGGCTATAAGGCGCGGCGACGGGAAGGTGTGACACGCGCGCGACCAGAGGATCGCGTCGTGAGAGCTACCAACCGGGCCGCACTCGAAAACCAGCGGGCGACCAGTAGCCGCCACCGGCCACGGATACGGGGAACAAATCCCGTCCCACCCCGCCGGGCAAGAACGTGGCTACCGGGCCGGGCAACCGTTACCCCGGCAACGGCCACAACGGCCAACTTCATCAGTAACGGTATATTCGCTCCAAGGAGGTGTTGAGTGCTCTACCTGCTGCTCGTCCTGGTTTTGGGGACGCTGATCTACGTTGGCTGGCGTGCAGCGCGGTCGCAGGCAAACCGACCGAAGACTCGCGTTATCGGACCCGACGACGATCCAGACTTCTTACGGCGGTTAGGTCACGGGGACAATAACCCTCACTAAACCTTCGCTAAGCCCCGTCAGACCAAGCCCGGGTTGCGCTGGTCGCCGGGGAACCCATCGGCGACAACGGCTGCCAGCTCGGTGAGCGCTTCGCGGGTCCCCCGCCGCAACCGATCCAGACTGATCTCGGCGCCTTCCTCGAGATGAGAGTCGAATGGCACCAACCGCACTGCGCGGCAGCGGCGGGAGAAGTGATCGATCACCTTGTTCATGTCGACCTTGCCTGTCCGTGGCCGCACCGCGTTGATGACCGCGACCGAATTGCGGACCAGCTCTTCGTGTCCGTGCGCGTCCAGCCAGTCCAGCGTCGCCGAGGCGCTACGCGCGCCATCGATGGACCCCGAGCTGACCACGATCAGACCATCGGCTTTATCCAGCACCGATGACATCGCCGAGTGCAGCAGCCCCGGGCCGCAGTCGGTGAGCACCAAGCTGTAGAACCGCTCCAAGATCTCCAGGGTGCGGGTGTAATCGTCGGCGCTGAACGCCTCCGATGCGGCCGGATCGCTTTCCGACGCCAGTACTTCCAGGCCGCTCGGGTCCTTCGAGGTGTAACGACGGACATCGCTGTAGCGCTCGAGGGTTCCGGCGTCATGCAGCAGCTGACGCACCGTCGCCGCCGTCTCCAACGGGATCTTCTGGCTCAGGGTGCCGCGGTCGGGGTTGGCGTCTACGGCCACCACCCGATCGCCGCGGATGGAGGCGAAGGTGGACCCCAGTGTCGCGGCGATCGTGGTTTTACCGACGCCACCCTTCAGCGACAGCAATGCGATCCGGTAGCAACCCCGCAAGGGCCGGTTTACCTGGGCCACCAGGTTGTTGTAGCGCGCGGCCCGGGGGCTCTCCCCCACGTTGATCAGCTGACCGGACAGCACGTAGAGCAACCGGCGCCAGCCCTCCGAGGGCGGCGGCTTGACCGGTCGCAACAGCATGCCGGTGGACAGCTCCGGATAGGGCGTGTGCGGCACGAGCTCAGGGCGGTACAGCGGTTCGGCGGGCGCGTCGGCCCGGCCATCGTAATAGGCCCCGAATGCCGTCGGGTCGACCCGCGGGATGCCGGTAACCGGTGTGGGATCCCAGGGCGGCATCCCGGGAGGTGCGGTGGGCGGTGCCGTGTGCCGCCTCTCGGGTCCGGGGACCCGCCGCTCGGTGCGGAATCCGGCGAAGGCGCGGGTTGGTGCTTCGCCGCCTGATTCTGCCGGCGGTTCGCTGGAGTGCTGCCCAGCTGGCGGCGCCCCTTGAGGAGACAACTGCGTGGTCGGATGATCGGGCGCCCCCACGCCCGTCGTTGGATGGTCGGACACGTGCATTCCCCTTTTGTTGTGTGTTACTTGGGTCGGTCGCCAACTGTCAGCCCACGCCCGCATAGGAATGCAGGCCCACAGTCACCAGGTTAACGAAGAACAAATTGAAGACCATGGCCACGAACCCCCCGACGTTGATCCAGGCTGCTTTCCTGTCCCGCCACCCCGCGGTTGACCTGGCGTGCAGATAGGCGGCGTATACCACCCACGCGACAAATGAAACCGTCTCCTTAGGATCCCAGCCCCAATACCTGCCCCAGGCTTCTTCGGCCCAGATAGCACCGAAAATTACCCCGAAACCAAACACCGGGAACGCGAAGATTGTGGTGCGGTAGGCGATGCGGTCCAGAATCTGCGGGTCGGGTAGTCGCTGGATCACCCGCGCGAGCGCGCCTGGGGTGTTTTCAGGGCCGGAGTCGCCCAGCCGCGATGTGCGCAGCAGGAAAAGGATGCTGGCGATGCCGGCGACCAGGAACACCCCGGAACCCAGGCTGACCACCGACACGTGAATGGGCAGCCAGTAGGACTGCAGCGCAGGCATCACCGGTGCGGCATTGGCGTAGAGCCAGCGTCCGGAAACCGTGAGCAGGATCAGTACGGGCATCAGCAGGAAAACCCACAGCGGGCGGTATTGGGGGCGGCGCAACACGATCGCGCCGGCGACCAACCCGCTAAAGCAGGTCAGGTTGATGAACTCGTACATATTGCCCCAGGGCACCCGCAGGGTGGCCAGACCGCGCAGCACGATGCACGCCAGCAGTAGCCCGATGCCGAGGTAGACCACGGCCAGCCCGGCCCGCCCGACGCGTTCGTCGAACGGGCGCTGGCCGACGTCCTCCACGATGCCGGGGATCGTGCTGTCGGCGGCGACCGATCCGGCCAACACCCGCGCGCGGTGGTCTGCGCGGCGGCTGCCGGCGTACGCCAGCTCGAAGGCCAGCAGCAGCAAGGCGACTAGCAGGGCCACAACGGCCGAGGTGAACGCCCAGTCGGAGCAACGCGCCAGGCCGATGTTGACGTGCAGCGTGTTCATTTGACGTCCACCTGAGAATTCCTTCTGGACGCTGGGGTGGGCGCGGCAAATCCGGCCAATAACCGCTCGGTCAACCGCTCGAACTCGTCGCCCCAACCGGAGTTGTCGGTGCGCGCCAGGCCGCCCAGTTCGACGTTCACCGTACCCGGGGTCATTTCGATAGCAGGCGTCAGATGCACCCACACCCGGCGGCGGCGCACCAGCAGCGACACTAGCAGCCCGGCCATCATCGTGATGGCGAAAACCAGCACCCAGGTCTGGCCCGGGTCGTGGGACACCTGCAGGTTGACGAACGGCACGGCGCCGTCGAAGCGGACGACGGTGCCGACCGCCGGGCCCTGGTCGATTCGGACTTCTTGGCCGGCACGCAGGTTGACCCGTTTCTCCTTGGTCAGCCGGCCCTGCTGGAGCAGTCGGGGATCCAGGGTGAACAGCGACTGAGGCCGACCGCTGTCCAGACCGGTGTCGCCGCGGTAGATGTCGATGGCCACCGCCGGGGCGTCCAGGGCCGGGAACCGCGACGACAACAGGGTGCCGTCGAGTTGCTCGGTCGGCGCCAGCAGGCCCTGGATAGCGATCTCGTGGTTGCGGCGTTCGCCGGGGTTGGGGTAGCTGCCGGCGGGCGGGTCAATACGCGCCACACCCGAAGAGAGCAAGGTCTGCGGGTTGTCGGGTCGCCATTGCACGGTCGACGTGCGCGTCTGCCCGTCCGGGAACGTCACGGTGAAGGTAGGCGCGTAGCCGTGGCCCTGCAGGTACACCCGGTCGCCGCCGACCCGCAGCGGGTGGTTGACCTCCAGCCGGCAGGGCCGCCACCTGTTGGCCGTCAGATCGCGGCCTGCCTGATAGTCAATGTCCGCGGCGAACGAAGTGGCCTGCCCCGATGGCAGGTAGTGCGCCTGAAAGTCATTGACCCGGACACAAATTGGGTTTAGCGACGTGCCGTCAACGGTATTGCCGGCGCGGAACGAATCGAACGCGGCCGGCGACGCCGAGCAGAAGCCGGGGCCGCCGTCGGCGATGACGATGGCGTTGCCCTCGTAGCCGAACAGCTTGCCGACGGCCACGGCGACCAGCAGGCCCAGCAACGAGAAGTGAAAGGCCAGGTTGCCGAATTCGCGCAGGTAGCCCTTTTCGGCCGAGACTTCTACGGCGTTGTCCTGGTGGCGGATGGCCGTGCGCCACCCGCTTAGCCGCCCGGCGATCGTGTTCGCCAGGGTGTTCAGCTCGTCGGGGCCGGCGATGACGTGGGAGCTGGCGTGCTTGGGCAACCGGGCCAGGTTGCGCGGGGCAGCCACCGGGGTGGCGCGCAAGCTGCGGGCGTGCTCGACCATCCGCGGGGTGAGGCAGCCGACGAGGGACACGAACAGCAACACATAGATGGCGGTGAACCAGAAGCTGGAGAACACGTCGAAGGCCTGCAGCCGATTCAGCCAGGGTCCGATCACCCGATGGGCGGCCAAGTAGTCGTCGACTTTCCCGGCGTTGAGGCTGTGCTGCGGCAGCAGCGCACCGGGTATCGCGCCCAGCGCGAGCAAGAACAGCAGCACCAACGCGGTGCCCATCGAGGTCAACGCGCGCCAGGCGTTGCGCGCCTTCTGCGCGAGAAGACGCAAAATCGCCCAAAACGCAGCGTTTTGGGGCGATTTTGCGTCTTCTCGCGGGGTCAAATCGGCAACCTCACGTCGGACACGAAAGCGTCCCGCAGCCACGAGACGAAGTCGTTCCACATCCCGGTCACCAGCAGGGCACCGACCGCGATCAGCAGCGCGCCGCCGAAGATCTGGATGGCCCTGGTGTGCCGCCGCAGCCAGCCCAGGCCCGCCACAGCGGCCGCCGAGCCGAACGCCAGCAGCACGAACGGGATCCCCAGCCCCAGGCAGTAGGCGATCACCAGCACGATTCCGCGTGCGACGTTTGCACCGTCGGTGGCCGAGGTGACGGTGATCACACCGGTCAGCGTCGGCCCCAGGCACGGCGTCCAGCCGAGCGCGAACACCGCGCCCAGCACCGGCGCCCCCGCGACCGTCGTCACCTGCCGCGGACTGAACCGGGCCTGGCGCTGCAGGGCCGGGATGAGGCCCACGAACACCAGGCCCATGACGATGGTCAGCACGCCCCCGACCCGTTGCAGCACCAGCTGGTTGGTGATCAGGGTGGTGGTCATACCGAGGACGGCGACGGTGCCCAGCACGAACACCGTGGTAAACCCGGCGACGAACAACGCCGCAGAGCCCGCGACGCGCCACCGGGCGGCTGGCGGGGCTTTGAGACCGCCCGGCCCCGGCTGCTCGTCCACACCCACCAAGGCGGCCAGATACGACAGATAGCCGGGCACCAGCGGCACCACACACGGTGAGGCGAACGAGACCAGCCCGGCCAGCAGGCACACGCCCAGCGCCACCAGCAGTGGCCCGGCGGCAGCGATCTGTGCGAAGCCGGTCATTGCCGTCCCGGCGCAGCCTGGCCCGCCGCCCCAGCTTCTTGGGCTACCCGCTGCACCACGGGCTGCAGATCGTCGGCCAGCAATTCGCGCAGAAACACCGCCGCAACCCGGTGCTGGCGGTCCAGCACCAGGGTGGACGGGATAACAGTGGTGGGGTACTTGCCGCCGAACGCGATCAGGGTGCGCATCGCCGGGTCGTAGATGGATGGGAAAGTGACGTCGCGGTCATTGACGAAGTCCAGGGCCGCCTGGCGGTTGTTGTCGCGGACATCGATGCCGAGGAAGGACACCGCGGCGGCTCGGGTGGCGTCATATACCTGCTGCAATTGGCTGACCTCGGCCCGGCATGGCCCGCACCACTGCCCCCATATGTTGACGACGACGACCCTACCAGCAAAGTCATCGAGCGAACGGGTGTGTGCCGGGTCCGCCAGGTCCGGCCCGGACAACGGGCCCGGGCGGCCACGGCTTGCGGGCGGGTCGTAGTAAATGTCGGTTTTCCCGCCGGGCGAGACGAACTCGAAGGTTCCGCCCTGAGCTACCGCATCGCGACCGGAACAGCCAACCAACCCGGGAACCAACGTGGCCAACAAGAGAGCCCCGGCTATCGCCAGTCGCCGCATGGTCAGGCGCCCACCGGTTGGCAGTACTTGATGTCGACCAGACGGCCGCCCTCGTAGACCAGGGTGGTCACCGAGGCGAGCGCGCAGACCCGTCGCCGCGGGTCGTGCCAGAGTCGGCTACCCGTCAGATGCAGCCGCAGCGTCCATACCGGCAGTTGGTGGCTGACGCACACCACCTCTTGGCCGGCGCCAAGGGCGCGTGCCTTGTGCACCGCGGTCGTCATCCGGGCCGCGATCTCGGCGTAAGGCTCGCCCCACGACGGGGTGAACGGGTTGCGCAGCTGCCACCAGAACCGCGGGTCCCGCCAGGCGCCGTCGCCGGGGCCGACGCGCCGGCCCTCGAAGAAGTTGGCCGATTCGATCAGGTCAGGGTCGGTGTCCACGGGCAGGTTGTGCTTGGCGGCGATGGGTGCGGCGGTTTCCTGGGCGCGCTGCAGCGGGGAGGAGATTACCGCGACGATGTCGTGGTCAGCCAGCGCGTCGGCGACCGCGTCGGCTTGCGCCCTGCCCGCCTCGGACAGGTGAAATCCGGGCAGCCGGCCGTACAGGATGCCGCTGGGGTTGTGCACCTCGCCGTGGCGCACCACATGGACCCGGGTCTGCTCGACCATCAGGATTTCCCCTCCGGTGCGGCCGCCCGGGCGGCGGCCCGGGCAGCCGCGGGTAACGCATCGGCGATCCGGTCGAACGCGGCGTCGTCCAGAGTGGCCGAGACAAACCACGCCTCGAAAGGACTGCACGGCGGGTAGACGCCCGCGTCCAGCAGGGCGTGAAAGAACGGTGGATAACGCCAGGTCTGGCTACTGCGCGCGGACGCGAAGTCGGTCACCGGGGTTTCGGCGAAGAACACGCTGAGCATGTTGCCGGCCCGCGGAATCTGGCGCGGCACCGCGGCATCGGTCAGCGCCTCGGATAGCAGCCCGGCCAGGCGGTCGGCGTTGGTATCCAATGTGGCGTAGACCGCGGCGTCGGCGGTGCGCAGCGTGGCCAGGCCGGCGGCCACCGCCACCGGGTTACCCGACAACGTGCCCGCCTGATACACCGGACCCAGCGGCGCCAGCCGCTCCATCACCTCGGCTCGCCCGCCGAACGCGGCGGCCGGCAGTCCGCCGCTCATCACCTTGCCGAAGGTGAACAGATCAGCGGCCACCGGATCGATTCCGTACCAACCACTTCGGCTGACCCGGAAACCCGTCATCACCTCGTCGATGATCAGCAGCGCGCCGTGCTCGGCGGTGATCGCGCGCAGCGCCGCGTTGTAGCCGGGCGCGGGTGGGACGACTCCCATGTTGCCGGGGCTGGCTTCGGTGATCAGCGCGGCGATCTGGTCGCCGAACCGGGCGAAGGTCCGCCGCACGGCGTCGATATCGTTGTAGGGCAACACGATTGTGTCGGCCGCGGTCGCACCGGTGACTCCGGGCGACGACGGCAGACCGAGCGTCGCCACCCCGGAACCCGCGTCGGCGAGCAAGGCGTCCACATGGCCGTGGTAGCAGCCGGAGAACTTGACGATCTTGGCCCGGCCGGTGAACCCGCGGGCCAGCCGGATCGCACTCATGGTGGCCTCGGTGCCGGAGTTGACCAGCCGTATCCGCTCGACCGGTGCCACCCGCGCGATGATCTCGGCGGCCAGCTCGGTTTCCGCGGGCGTCGGCGCCCCGAACGACAGCCCGTCGGCGGCGGCTTTGGTGACGGCGTCGACGACGCTCGGGTGGGCGTGGCCCAAGATCATCGGGCCCCACGAGCAGACCAGGTCGACGTAGCGGTTGCCGTCGGCGTCGGTAAGCCAGCATCCGTGCGCCTCGGTGATGAAGCGTGGGGTGCCGCCCACCGCCTTGAAGGCCCGCACCGGGGAATTCACCCCGCCAGGAATCACCGTGCAGGCTTCCTCGAACAGCTTCGCGGAGACCTCCGCGGCGGCCCCACCGGCCGCCGTGGCCCGCGCGGTCGCCTGGTCACTGCTGCTCATGACGACTAGTGTTCCAGCCCCCACGGCTCGTTCAACTACAGGGTGTAAGAGTTGACTCCTTCAGGTGAGCGAACCGTTCGCGTTGACAGAATCGACTGGTGACACGCCAGACGGCCGTCGACGTCGCTTTGGCCAGGGTTGCCGCGGTCCGCGAGGACCCGGACGCCCGGCTTGCCCTGATGCGGGAGCTCTACGAAGTCCCGGCCAGCGTGGACCGCGGCCATCTGCCGTTTCGGCAGGCGGCATCGGCCTTCATGGGATGGCAGCTGCGACGCGGACTGCTCAACCCGGTCGACGGGCCGGCTCCGGGAAGCCCCTGGTGGCGTGCGATGAACGAGCGCCTGCTTCGGGACTGTTGGGAGGCCCGCGCCTTGGCCTTCGGTCATCCCGGCACCCCCAGCTCTCCGGCGGTCGCCGCGTCGCTCGAGTTCATCCGGCATCCGTGCGCTCAGCGCTGGTACCGGGCACACAACATCAGCGTCGTCAGCGCATACCTCGAACACCAGCACCTCGCGTCTTGCGAGTCCCGCGTCGAACGCTTCTTCATCAACCTGGTACTGATGCGCGTTCTCTACGCCCACGCGCTGGTCGCCGCGCCGCGGCTGGCGCTCGGCTGGCTGGCCTTCGCCGGTCGGCCACTCGGCGACCCGCGATTGGGCATGACCGGCATATTCCTGTCGCTTTCCCGGGTGCTGCCCGACCGCTACCCGCTCGGTGATGACCTCGCGCCCTATCTGCGGGCTGAACATGGAATCGCGCACCTGCTCGATGTCGGGGTCATCCAACCACGACTGGAACTCCTCTACGACTGGTCCGCTTGCGACCTGGCCATTCCCGGTCTGCGGCAGCTCCTCGACGGCCAGACCCCGTGTTACGCGTGGCCGGCGCACGACCAGCAGCCGTGGCATCCGCCACCGTCGCGGCCGGCTCGGCTGGCACGCACGCTGGTGCCCTTGATGCGCCGTACGTCTTGATGTCGGCCGGGGCCGGCGAGTTGGATAACAGCATGCAACTTCCCCAAGGGCTCGCCCGATTCAACCGGCACGTCACTAATCCCATTCAGCGGCTGTGGGCCGGCTGGGCCCCAGCGTTCGCCATCATTGAGCATGTCGGACGGCGCTCCGGAAAGCCTTACCGCACACCGGTGAATGCATTGTCCGCCACCATCGATGGCAAACCCGGTGTGGCAATCCTGCTGACCTACGGCCCAGACCGCGACTGGCTGAAGAACCTCACCGCCGCAGGGGGCGGACGGATGCGCCGCAACGGTAAGACGTTTGGCATCACCAACCCGCAGGTCGTCACCAAGGCCGAGGCAGCGTCGCATGTCGTCCGCGGGCGGCGGATCTTCGCACGTCTGCCGTTCGAACAGGCGGTGCTGCTCACCAAGACCGGGTGATAGGGCTACCCCGAACGGTTTCGGCGCTGCACACCGATTCGGTCGCAGGAGCGCGCGACGATGTACAGGACTATCACCACCGCCCAGGACAACAGGCCGAGCCAGAACTGACTGCGCGCGGAGTGGTCGAACGTCATCCGCACCAGCACCGCGACGATTCCGGCCAGCGTGAGGACTGACAGCACCGGGAAGAACCACATCTTCACCCGCAGCTTTTCCGGAGACGTCCGGCGGCGCAGCACGATCTGCGACAGGGCGATCAGCAAGTAGACGAACAAGATGATGGCGCCCGACGAATTCAGCAGAAACAGGAACACCGTGCCGGGCGCGACCCGCGCCATGATGACGCAGCCGAAACCGACCGCCGACGAGCACAAGATGGCGATGTAGGGAACCCCACGCCGGCTGAGTTTGACCAATTGCATCGGCGCCTCACGTCGCGCGGCGAGCACGAACAGCATGCGCGACGCGGTGTACAGGCCGGAGTTCAGGCAGGACAACACCGCAGTGAGCACCACCGCGTTCATGACCTGATCAGCGCCGGAAAGCCCCATGTGCTTGAGCGCGGCGACATACGGCGAGGCGCCGAGTTCCACGGAGTGCCACGGCAGGATAACGACGAGCAGAAAGACCGAACCGACGAAAAAGATCCCGATGCGCGTGACCACCGAGTTCGTCGCTTTTTGGACTGCGCGTTGCGGGTCGCGCGATTCAGCGGCGGCGATGGTGACGACTTCTGCGCCGACCATCGAGAAAATCACCACCACAATGGCGGCGAAAACGGCACCCACGCCATTGGGGAAGAATCCGCCTTGTGAGGTCAGGTTGGTAAAACCGCCGTGATGGCCCGGCTGGAGCCCGAAGACGAACGCTGTGCCGACACCGAGAAAGATCACGATGGTCGCGACCTTGATGCCGGCGAACCAGAATTCGAACTCGCCGAAGGACGACACCGAGAACAGGTTGGTCGCGGTCATCAACACCATCAGACACAGCGACATCAGCCACAGCGGCGCAGGCAGCCAGTAGTTGAGGACTTTCCCACCGGCGACCGCTTCGAAGCCGACCACGATCACCCAGAAGTACCAATACAGCCAGCCAACCGAAAAGCCTGCCCAGCCGCCCAGGGCTTTTGCCGCGTAATCGGAGAACGATCCAGTCGACGGGTTCGCGGCAGCCATCTCGCCCAGCATCCGCATCACCAGAATGATCAGCAGACCGCAGAGCGCGTAGGTCAGGAACGCGGCCGGCCCCGCTGCCCGGATCACCACACCAGAGCCGACGAACAATCCGGCGCCGATGACACCGCCGATGGCGATCATGTTGAGCTGTCGCTGCGAGAGCGCCTGGCGCAGTTGGGAATTGGTATCCGATTCAGGGAGCTTGGGCCTGCTCTGGGGCCCACCTCGGCTGTTTTCCCCAGCCCGAGAACTCACCCGGTTTTGCGTGCGCCGCATTACCGGACGCTAGCAGCTTGTGCTATCCGCCGGCTGCTTGAACGAGGCGCAGCTGTTAGTCCAAACGGGTGGCGACCACCGACCACACCGGAATGTGCACCCGGTAGTCCTCCAGCAGCGGCTCTAGAACGCTCAACTGGTGTTTCAACGGAAGCATATGCGCCAGAGTCTCGCCCTGATGCTCGGCAAGTATTGCGCTCATGGCGTCGAACGTCTCGGGGCCGAAGCGGGCCTGATAGGTGGTAGGCCCCAGGTAGTCCAGGCGCCATCCGCTGCCACCCAGCACTCGCTCGAAGTTGTCCGCCGGTATGCCTACCCACTGAATGCCATTGACGTTGTGCGGGCTGAACTCAAACATGAACAGCCGCGCCCCGGGTTTGGTGGCCCGGTGCAACGCCTGCGCGTAACGCGTCTGGATGACCTTGTCATTCATGAACACGTGGTAGAAGGCGCTGTCCACCACCGTGTCGAACCGGCCCTCGAACCCTTCCAGCTTGGTCGCGTCGGCCACCTGAAAATCGACCTGCACCCCGGCCCGCTCGGCGTTGCGCTTGGCCCGCTCGATCGCGGTGGGCGAGCCGTCGATCCCGGTGGCCGAATACCCTTGCGACGCATAGTGAATCGCATGATAGCCGGGACCGGTACCCGGATCGAGCACCTCGCCGCGGATTGCACCGTAGGCCACCAACTGCTGCACCACCGGCTGCGGGCGGCCGATGTCCCATGGGATCAGCCCGTCGGTCTGTTCGGCTTCGCCGTACAACGGCTCGAAGCCAGCGACGTTATTGACAAGTCGCTGATATGCCCTCTCAACAACGCCGCTCCCTTACCGCGCGGAGACATTGCGTCAGTTGTCTTCAACAGCCAGCTTCGCGCGGTCAGTTGTTCTGGTGCTGAGCGGCTACCGACCTACGCACTGAAATGTGTGGTCACCGCTCGAAACGGACCCAATTTCGTCACTCAAGATTTCAGTAAAGCGCACCGCAGACCGGTTCGACGAGGGGACCCACAAAGTGAGAGCGGCAGAATGCCACATGATGAATCGGCGGGGTAATTGCCGATCGATGTGCCCGCGAGTGGGTGGCTGGTCGGCCGGTACGTGCGGCGCGTGACAGGTCACGCGGAGCGATGAACACCCGCGGGTACGACAGCAGCCGGCTACTCGCCTCGCACAAGGGCGTGGGAATCCTCCGGCCGGACGGCGACACCCAGGCCGGGGCCGACGTGCTGGCGCTGACCGTGCGGACTACATGCCCAACGGTACTGGCAGGTGATCTGCCAGCGCGGGCGGGCGCTGCGGGAGGCCGAAGGGACGCTCAGCGGGCACGCGGCCGGCGACGACCTGGCACCGGTGCTCGACCACTCGGCGGGGGTGCGGGCGATCGGCACCGGGCCGGCGCCGCCGCTCCGTCTCTGTCGGCGGGCGTGCCGGAACCGCTGGCCAGCATGGTTGATCATCTCGACGAGCTGGACGAGGCCCGGAGTTCATCTCGACTGCCGATCTCGCCGAGGTGCTCGACGTCGACGCGGCGTGGCTCGGCCGGCGGCTCGCCAAGTTGGGCTGTAGTCCACCCGCGAGCGGGTGACTTCGGAGTCGGGCCGGACACGGCAGATCCGCGGCTACCTCGTGGCCGACCTGATCGCGGCTGCCGACGCCGCGCGGGACGGCCGCACCGTGCTTCCGCAGGCCCAGCAGGCCTGTACTCGCGAGCCGGGCTTGTTTAACGCTTCTGTCACCGCCCGCGGCGAAAGTCCTTAGCTTAGGTCCCGCTAGGAT
>DATJBA010000156.1:0-4838 GCA_035515675.1 Mycobacterium sp. | reverse complement strand
CACCATCGAACCCACCGACCAAGCCGCCTAAACCAACTCAACATCGCCTCAGCCAAACTCCTGGGCGCGCGGACCCCACCCCGCGCCCGGATCACGTTCGCCCTGGTCACCTATGTTTTCGGATCAGTGCATGGCGTCGCGGTCGATGACCCAATTCTCCACGACCTGGAATAAGGCGATGCGCGCGCTCGGCGGCGCTTCTCAACCCGACGTCCGCTCCGGGATTATGACGCCATGAGGCCGCAGTCGTGGCGGCCTCAGGAATGATCGAGAGGAACGCCGTGTCGAGTCGCCCAATCCGTGGCGGCGCGTAGGCCGTCTCTCAGCATGTGGAACGTGCACAGCCCGCCGTCCTCAGTGAGCCAGGCCAGTTTCGGAACCCCGAAGGCCTGCACCAGGGGTGTGGCCAGTCGGTAGGCCACGACCATCCGTCCCTGCATCGTGACCGTATCCGCGAGCTCGACCACGGTGACCGCCCGAGGCCACCGTCGTTCCACCCGGCGGTGGATGGTCCTGCGGATGTCGAGGCCACCGAGCCCGTCGATCTGCAGCACCGCATCGTCGGTGCCGGCAACGACGATCCCGGCAGTGACGGTGGTCGCTCCCCACAGGCCTGTGCGAGAGGCCGTCCACGCCAATGTGTTCGCGGTAGTGGTCGCAACGTCGTCAACTAGCTCGTCGACCACGATCGTGAACGGGGAGCCATCACCCGGCCCCGACAGCGGGAGTGCGGCGAACGCCGATCCGTCGGCGTGGATCTCCCTGTAGAAGTTGCGCACCACGGAGACCTGCTCGCCGTCTTCGTTGCGCACCATCTCTGTGAAGCAGACGCGGCCAGGAGCGGGCACCGGATACTCGCCAGCACGGACCCAGCCTCGCCGGATCGTCGTCGGGAACGGCTCGATGTTCTTGTCCCACTGGTCGATCGCCTGTTGCGCCTCTTCGGTGAGTAAGTCCTCGCGCGGGAGGTCGGGGACCGATGCCACTGCCATCCACACCCGCGGTGCCCCCGGAACATCGAGCGCATCGAGGCCCTCAGTCCACACCGCTTCGGCTCGCCGGCGACGATCCTCCCCTGAGCGCGCCCGGCGCTCGTACAGTTCCGCCACCTGGAACTCGTGCAGGTAGACCGTATGGCTCTCGCCAGCGGCACGCGACGGGTAGATCAGTCCGTTGCGCCCGTCGCCCGGCGTTTTGACCGCGTGTGGCGCAGCGGCACTCGGTGGAACGACACAGATTATGTAGAACTCGCTGGCGTCCTGGTCGTGGACCGGGAACATGTCGAACCCGGGTATCGGGGTGGTGACTTCGCGGACGGCTTTGCGGCTGTCCTCGATCAGTTCACCGGGTTCGGCCTCGCGGGTGGTGAACGGTTCCAGCCGGTCGCCTGGTCCCGCAGCCTTTGCGTCTCGGACACCGAAGACGATCACGCCGCCGCGGGCGTTCGCGAACGCGGCGACGTCCTTGCTGCGCTCGACGCGCCACCTGTTTCGGTTGCTGCGCTCGCCCAGCATCGCGCCTTTGCTTTTGAAGTCCACGAACTCGGACTCGTCGGAGAACTCGGCGACGATCTGTCGGACCTTCTCGACCGTCATCGAATGGTCGATCGGGCCGCCGAGCGCGTCTTCCATCTCACGGTGCCGCCACGTCGCCACTTCCCACCCCCGAGTTGTCACACTGCTGGTGTTGACCTGCTTACCGAACTGTATCGACGGCATTGTCAAGTTGAGCGAAGTGGGCGCGGTCGCCAATCACATCAGCCTCATGCGTCACATATGACCTGGGGGTTCACGAGAACGGATCGCCTCAAATCCTGGCATGATTGCTCAACTTGACAACGCCGCCAATACCCACACCAAAAACAGCGCGTTGCGCCGGATCGCCACCATCATGGCCGCCAAGGGCGGCATGGTTCGCGACATCACCGCCGGGGACTGCGTCGAGATGGCCGAACTGCTGCTGGGACCCGGGGGCGGGGTCGACACGCGCGCGTACTTCTACCAGTTGCTGCACGCGATGGGCGCATTCCCGGAATGTGCGGGTCCGGGTCTGCGTAAGATGGCCCGGCGGTGAACATGGCCGCTGCGGCTAGGGCTGCGGCGGCGAGTCAAAACCATCAGTTATTCGTATGACATACCACTAGCAGCCGGGGTGCGCACAGTTCGAATGTGCCGTAACTCAATTCGTCGCCCGTCATCGCGACCGCCGCCACCTCGGCGACGTCGCGGTAGTCCACCCAGCACATCTTGGAAGACGCCGAGTACGGCATCGCCAGCCGACCATGTGCGACGATCACGTCCCAAGTCCGCTCCATGTTTCTGCATGAACGCCGCTGGCTGGAGAACGGTGAAATCCATCCCCGACGTGTAAAGCGCCTCTTCAACGGGCACCTTAGCCCGGTGGTTGACCATCGCCGAGATGGACGGATGAATCACGCCGGAGAAGACGAACTTTCGCACACCGGCCGCCCGGGCGGCATCGACCATCGCCACGCCCAGCTCGGCCTCGTTCGGCGCGAACGCCGGGCCGATGTGAAACACGCCGTCCAGGCCGGCCACCGCGGCGGCGAGGCTCCTCGGGTCGGAGAGGTCACCGATCACCGTGTCGGTGGCACCGTTCGCGCGGGCCACCTCTGCGCGCTGCTCGCTTCGCACCAGCGCGCGCACAGCCACGCCGCGCTTGACCAACTCCGGCACCACCAAGTGCGCGTAACGGCCGGTCGCACCGACCATCAGGACTCGCATTGCCGTTCTCCCCATCCAGAGGCTTGGCCGAGAGCGCGGTCTCAACGCATCACGAGCCGCTCGTGATCCATTGTCTCGCTGCCTCGGTCTGCCCAGCCGGGAAATGCTTGATCTCCGCTGACACGAAATATGACGCTAGACGCTCTACGACACCGCCCAGGCCCAAGTCGGTCACGACGACGGCGATTTTCTTGACGTGCTTGCAATGATCTCGAACGAAGCGAAAGTGGGTGACCATTGCCCCCAGGCTATGCCAGCCGGGGAACGCCTGGTCTTCGATGATGAGGCCAGCAAGGCCACCGGTTGCTTCGATGTGCGGGTCGACGGCCTTCGCGAGTTTGACAAAGTCGTCCTGCTCCAGCCGAGATTTTGGTCGCACGTGCAGGATGGAATGCTCGGTATCGAGGTCGTATTCGATCATGTCTCGCTCCTTTACGATCGTCGCTGTTCCAAGGGCCTCACTCGCCGACGGTGCTCAAGCGCAGGGAGACGGCTATCCCACCCAGCGCGGGGCCGTTTGTCCTGTCTAGTAATGACCGGCGAAACATGAGAAGGCCCAGACATGTCCGACCCTCCGCTCAGTATTTGCGGGTTTTCAGGCCTCTCATGCTAGCGGCAATCGTGCGGCGGCTCCGGAGTCCAAGGACCCTAACCAGCAGGGGCCTCTCTCATCGGGTACCGACGTCATTCCGGCTTACGCTTGAACATCCCACCGATCGCATTTAGCGCTTCCTCGATCGCCTTCTTCTGAGTCCCACTGCTGTTCCACCAGATCCGCGATCGCCTTCCTCTCTGGGCGTCCCACTGCTGTTCCACCAGATCCGCGAACGCCTTCCTCTGAGCGTCCCAGCGCTCGGCGATCTGAGAGTTCCGCTGCTGTTCGACCAGGTCAGCGATCGCCGTCTTCTGAGCGTTCCACTGCTGTTCCACCAGATCCGCGATCGCCTTCCTCTGAGCGTCCCACTGATCTGCGATCTGGTCCTGATTGAACCGTCATAAGAATCCGCTGCACTTTCTCACGAATGACTGCACCTTGCCCATCGGTACGTTGGTCGGTGAGTTCGTTGGCGAGGGGATGCCCATGGGCGTTGTGGTGGAGGAATTGCCAGAGCTTGGGCTGAGCAGGATTTCGCGGTGGTGCTTTAACTGCTACCTAATCTCCGGCGACAATGGGTCACTGGTCGTGGTCGATGCTGGAATGCCGACCACAGCCGACGACCTCGAACCGGTGTTGGAACGCACGCCCGGTGTGCTGAGGGCGGTAACGGCGGCACTGTCAACTTGAGGTCGTGTGGACGTTCTGCTAGCCGCATAAGCCTCATACGTCACACGCGACCTGGTGAATCGCGGAGGCGAACCGGCGAAAATCGCCCTCGGACTGCTCAAGTTGACAGTGCCGTGCTGGCCGTTCGCTGACGATGACGACCCGTTGGACACCCCGGCGCGGCGATGGGGTGTGGCCACCGACCACGAGCGGATTCTGCTGTGCGGCTCAGGCGCGCGCCGCGGTGGGGCGGTGTCGGGTATCGGCGGCCACAACGGCGCGATGGCGGTGCTCGCCTCGGGATGATTACGGTGCTTACGAGCAGACGACCGGCCGGCTCCGGCTATCGCGCGTCAATAGTGACATAGTCCCGTTCGCCGATCCCGGTGTAGATCTGTCGTGGACGGCCGATCTTGTCGTCGCCCTGGTCGTGCATCTCACGCCAGTGCGCGATCCACCCGGGCAGCCGGCCCAATGCGAACAACGCGGTGAACATCGGGGTCGGGAACCCGAGGGCGCGGTAGATCAGCCCGGTGTAGTAATCGACGTTGGGGTAGAGCTTGCGTTCGATGAAGTACTTGTCGGTCAGGGCCGCCTCTTCGAGATCCTTGGCGATGCGCAGCAGCTCATCATCGCCGCCAATCTTGGCGAGGACCTTGTCGGCCTGTGCCTTGACGATGCGGGCCCGTGGATCGTAGTTCTTGTAGACGCGGTGGCCGAAGCCCATCAACCTGACGCCGGCTTCGCGGTTCTTCACTTTGCGGACGAATTCGCCGACGTCACCGCCACTTTCACGGATCTGCTCGAGCATCTCCAGCACCGCCTGGTTG
>DATJBA010000155.1:0-3269 GCA_035515675.1 Mycobacterium sp. | reverse complement strand
AGCTGGTTACACAGCCGGATGGATTAGCTCACCGCCACGCCGCGATCGAGCGAACGAGAAAGAGCATGGGTACAGGAGTAACTAATGGCTACATCGATATGGACGTTGCTCTCTATCTTCGTCATCGCTCCCCTCGGTGCTCTTGCCTTTGACAGGCCCCGCTTCGGCAACTGGATCTGGCACATCGCCCCTGAGATGATGGCGCTCATCGAAAATCCCCAGGTGTGCTCATTGAAATTCCCCACCCGAGGGCTGTGGTAACTGTAGCGGTTCTGGGTGACGGTGGGCACGCAGGTTGTGGGCGGTGAAGCTGACCTGGTCGATGAGCAGGTTCGCGTCGTAGCTGGCCCAGTGCGGTGGTTGGGGGTGGTCGCGTCCGGTGGCGCGCAGGTAATCGGCCAGACGGTCGCCGATGGTGTTGGCGTGGCGTAGGAACCCGTCGAGCAGGTCGAGGAGTTCGGCAATGTGCGCGAGCTGGTTGGCGTTGATCTCAACGGTGGCCTGTTCGGGGCAGTCGGGCGTGTCGTGGCATCGGCACAGCGACTGATCGGGCTGTGGGATGTCGGCTGGAACCTGTTGGGCGGGTTGGATATTCATGACGTCTCCTGGGCGCTTTGGGTGGGGTGTTGGGGTTGGTGTTGATGCCGGGTGGTTCATCGGTTGTTCCCGGTGGTTGCCCGGCGCAGGCTCTCGGCGGCGGCGTGGTGATCACGCAGCCGGTAGGACTCGCCGTCGAGGGTCACCAACGGAACGCAAACCGTCTTGGGTTGACACCGGCCGCAGGTGTGGTGACGGTTTGCCTGGTGGACCTGGTGGTCCTGGTGGTCCTGGTGGGCTGGTCGGGGCCACGGTCGGGTGGGGTGGTTGGGGTGGTGGCGGGTCGAGTGCGATGCGCAGTCGGATCTGGACGTGCCAGCCGATGACGCGGACGTCTTCGATGAGGAGCCGGAGTAACTGTTGTTTCTGGGTGTCGTCGAGGGTGTCGATGACGGCGTGGACGCGGGCGGCGAAATCGTGCACGCGTGATCGGAGCTGGTTATCGCGGGCGAGGGCGGCGCGTTCGTCAGCGAGGCTGTTTCGCTTGTCCTGCAGCTCTTTTCGACGTGAGGCGACTTCGGTGGCGCGGCGCTGCATTTCGGGCAGTTCGATAAACCCGCCCTGGTAGAGGTCGATGAGGCGGCGCCGTTCGGTATCGGCGGCGTCGATCTTGCGGTCCAGCCGGCCCAGTTCGGCGGACAGGAGTTCGTCATCGGGGATCGGGGTGTGCAGGGTGACGGCTTGTTGGCCGGCCAGCAGTAGGTCGGGGCGGGTGATAGCGGTGCGGATGTGGTCGAACACGAAGGTGTCGAGCGCGTCGGCGCGGATGTTGCGTTCAGGGCAGCGGCGGGATTCGCCGCCGGCGCGGATGGGGTCGTGGTTGCGGCAATAATAGTAGCGGTGCCAGGTGCCGTTGCGGCCGCGCATCTTGTGGCAGTTGGTGCCGACACCGCAAACACCGCATTTGACAAGGCCTTTGAGCAGCCATTGGCCGGGTTCGGCGCGGCGGGGGCTCCATTTGGTGTTGTCGGTGGAGACTCGGCCGGCGGCCTGGAACAGTTCGTCGGAGATGATGCGGGGGCATTCGATCGGGATCCATTCGTCGCGGTCGCGCGGGACCTGGCGGTTGCGGCGGGTGGGGCGGCGGTCGGGCACCGTTTCCGTGCGGTTGTAGTAGACCCGGCCGATGTAGGCCTCGTTGCGCAGAAGCCGGCAGATCGTGGAGGTACCCCAGGTGGGCTTGCCGGTCGGTGAGGGCGCCCCGTTGGCGTTGAGTCGGCGACAGATCTCGCGCACGGTGATGCCGGCGGCGCGGTCGGTGAAGATCCGCCGCACCACCGCGGCCTCGGGCTCGTAGATCTCGTGGTGTGCTCGGCCGGTGGCGGTGCTACGGGAGATGCGACGGTAGCCGTAAGGGGCTTTCCAGGTGACGATCTCGCCGGCGCGGGCCCGAAACAGTTTGCCGCGCCGGTAGCGTTCGGCGATCTTGGCTTTCTCGTATTCGGCGATCACGCCCTGCACCTGGGTGAGTAGCACCGCCTGCGGGTCGTCGGCGGCGAGCCCCGGGGAATCGGTGAACGACACCGTGACGCCGAATCGGGCCAGCTCGTCGAGCACCAGCACCTGGTAGGCATAGGCGCGGGCGAGCCGGTCCGGCGACAGGCACCACACCCGCTCGATGAGCCCGGCCTCGGCGGCATCACGTAACGCGTCGAGGCCGGGCCGGTCCAGCCGAGCGCCGGAATGCCCGTCGTCGACGTACTCGCCGACTAGCTCATCACTGGCGGCGGCGATGTGTTCGCGCAGCAGCGCCAGCTGCGAGCCGATAGTGCCGCGGTCGGCTTGGCGCTCGGTCGAGACCCGCGCATACAACGCCGCCCTCACCGCAGCCTCCTGCGCGGTAGTGCCAGTCCGGCAACCGAATCCACGCGCGTGGCGGCGTCAAGCAGGAGCTGGTAGCCCGCCGCCAGCGCCGCCACCCGGGGATCGTCGTGCGGTGTCCATGCCGGACGGGCAGCGGGAAGCAGTTCGGCGACAAACACCGGCTCGGCGCTCGGCCACGCGATCAGTCCGGCCAGCCCGCGCCGGGCGAACCGGGCGGCGGCCAGTCCCGGCGGCTGCCCGCAGGGCTCAAGGGCGTGTGCGCGCAGGGTTTCGTAGTCGACCTGCGCCGCCTCGATCGGCGGCCAGAACGACCGGGCGCTCACCGACCGCGCACCCGTTCGATGGTGCGCCGGTGCAACACCACCCCGAACCGCTCGGCCACCTGCTCGGCGATCTGTGCTCCCGAGCCGCCCTCGGCGCGGATGAAGTCCACAATCTCGGGCCGCAGCTTGACCGGTCCGCGGCGGCCACGCCGCTCGTCCAGTAGCCCCGCCATCCCCGACTGGTCGAACGCTGCGGCCACCAGATAGAACGCTGCTCGCGAATAACCGTGTGCTGCAGCAGCTTCCGACACAGGAAGGTCGTCGACCAGATGTGCCCGCAGCATCTCGTATTTCACCTGCACCTTGTCGGAAGCCAAAAAGAAACCCGACCCGCCGGCGAACAAGGGCGCGTACACCCCCTCGGGGTTGGGGTGCACCAACCCCGACTCGGTCAACGCCCGAAGCCGTGTCGTGTCGCCCACCGGTCTCACCTCCTGCACCTGAGCGTAGGTCGCTCTCCGACGGACGTCTATTATTTACTGCCGCGTGTCTGCATCTCCCCTCTGAATAGGCCGCCAAATATCC
>DATJBA010000154.1:0-52944 GCA_035515675.1 Mycobacterium sp. | reverse complement strand
GGTCCGGGCCGCCCCCGCGGTGACGACTGAGCCGGTGACGACGATTCCCGTGCCCGAAAACGATTCTCCCGCAACGCCTTCCATGGCAGCCTCGTCGACCAGGGCGGTCGCGACGTCGATGGCGTCGCGCATGTCCTCGGCGGTCGTCACCCGGTCGGGCCCGAACCGCTCACGGGCCGCCAGCACCAGCGAGTCGACGTCCAGCGCCCGCGGCGAGCCGTTATGGGTCACGACGACGGAATCGAACACCGGCTCCAACGCGGCGAGGATGCCGTCGACGTCCTTGTCGGCCAGGATGCTGAGCACGCCGACCAGGAATCGGAAGTCGAATTCGCCGGCCAGCGTCTGCGCGAGCGCGGCCGCACCGGCCGGATTGTGCGCGGCGTCGATGAACACGGTGGGCGCGCTGCGCATGCGCTCCAGCCGGCCGGGGCTGGTGACGGCGGCGAAACCGGCCCGGACCGCCTCGACGTCGAGTTGTCGCTGCGCACCGGCGCCGAAAAAGGCCTCGACCGCCGCGAGCGCCAGCACCGCGTTGTGCGCCTGGTGTTCGCCGTGCAGCGGCAGGTAGACGTCGGAATACACCCCGCCGAGACCCTGCAGCTGCAGCACCTGTCCGCCGATCGCGATCTGGCGGCCCAGGACCGCGAACTCGGAATCCTCGCGGGCGACTGCGGCGTCGGCGCGCACGGATTGGGCCAACAGCACTTCCATCGCCTCCGGAGCCTGGCGCGCGATGACGGCGACGGTGTCCGGTGCGCCCTCGGCGGCCTTGCTGATGATGCCGGCCTTCTCGCCGGCTATGCCGGCGATGTCGCCGCCGAGGTAGTCGACGTGGTCGATGCCGATCGGGGTGATGACGGCTACCGGCGCGTTGATCACGTTGGTGGCATCCCAACGCCCGCCCATGCCCACCTCGACCACCGCGACGTCGACGGGCGCGTCGGCGAACGCGGCGAACGCCATCGCGGTGACGACCTCGAACTTGCTCATCGCCGGCCCGCCGTCCGCCTGGGACCGCGCGTCGACCATCTGCACGAAAGGCTCGATCTCCCGATACGTCTCCACGTACTGGGCCGGGCTGATCGGTTGTCCGTCGATCGCTATGCGTTCCACCGCCGATTGCAGGTGCGGGCTGGTGGTTCGGCCGGTGCGCCGGTTCAGCGCGGTCAACAGTGCGTCGACCATCCGCGCCACCGAGGTCTTGCCGTTGGTGCCCGCGATGTGGATCGACGGATAGCCAAGTTGCGGTGAGCCCAGCAAGTCCATTAGTGCGCTGATCCGGGTCAGGCTCGGCTCGATGCGGGTCTCCGGCCAGCGTTGATCGAGCAGATGCTCGACCTGCAGCAGGGATGCGATCTCGTCCGGTGTGGGAACTGCATCGGCCGGCCCGGCCGGCTCATAAGGCTCGAAAGTCACTGCAGCGCAGCCAGCCTGGCGGTGATCCGGTCGGTTTCCTCCTGGGCCACCCGCTGGCGGTCGCGGATCTTGGCGACGACGGCTTCCGGGGCCTTCGCCAGAAAGTCCCCGTTGTTCAACTTCGCCGCGGTCGATGCCAATTCCTTTTGCGCTGCGGCCAAGTCCTTTTCCAGGCGGCGGCGCTCGGCGGCCACATCGATGGTGCCCGAGGTGTCGAGTTCGACGACGTCGGTGTCGGCGCCGAGCCGGACCTCCAGTGACGCCGAGGGACTGAACTCGGGACCCGGTGTGGTCAGCGAGGTCAGGGCCATCACCTGTGCGCTCAGCTCTCCACCACCGACCAAGCGGGCTGGCACCTTCTGCCGGTCCGCCAGACCCTGATCGCTGCGGAACCGGCGAACTTCCGTGACCAGCTTCTGCATATCGTCGACCCGTTGCGCCGCAAGAGGATCCAACGCGATGCCCGACGGCTTGGGCCAGTCAGCGACCACCAGCGACTCTCCGCCTGTCAGTGCTTGCCACAGCGCGTCGGTGACGAACGGGATGACCGGGTGCAGCAACCGCAGCAGCGTGTCGAGCACCGCGGCCAGCACGGCCGTAGTGTGCGTGCGTCCCTCAGCAAGCTGTGTTTTGGCTAATTCGACGTACCAGTCGCAGAACTCGTCCCACGTGAAGTGGTAGAGCGCCTCGCAAGCCCGGCCGAATTCGTAGCCGTCGAACGCCGAATCAACTTCGGCCCGGACCTCTTCCAGCCGGTCCAAGATCCACCGGTCCTCGTCGGTCAGGTCAGCACGATCGGGCAGCGGCGCCAGGCTGGCACCGTTGAGCAGCGCGAACCGGGTGGCATTGAACAACTTAGTAACGAAACTGCGTGACGCACGCACGGCATCTTCGCCGACGGCCAGGTCACCGCCGGGGCTGGCGCCGCGGGCCAGCGTGAAGCGCAATGCGTCAGCCCCGAACATCTCCACCCAGTCCAGCGGGTCGATGACGTTTCCCCTGGATTTGCTCATCTTTCGGCCGAACTCGTCACGGATCAGCCCGTGCAGAAACACGTCGGTGAACGGCACCTGCGGGCCGCGGCGGCCGTCGAGCGTGATGGCGTCGTCATCGCCGACGAAGGTCCCGAACATCATCATCCGCGCGACCCAGAAGAACAGGATGTCGTAGCCGGTCACCAAAACGCTTGTCGGATAGAACTTTTCCAACTCCGGGGTCTTTTCCGGCCAGCCCAGCGTGGAGAACGGCCACAGTGCGGACGAGAACCAAGTGTCCAGCACGTCGGGGTCCTGTTCCCAGCCATCCGGCGGCGTCTCATCCGGGCCGACGCACACCTGCTCGCCGTTGGGCCCGTACCAGATCGGGATGCGATGACCCCACCACAGCTGCCGCGAGATACACCAGTCGTGCATGTCGTCGACCCAGGCGAACCAGCGCGGTTCCAGGCTGGCGGGGTGAATCACGGTGTCCCCGTTGCGCACCGCGTCGCCGGCCGCTTTGGCCAGCGACTCCACCCGCACCCACCACTGCATCGACAACCGCGGCTCGATGACTTCGCCGCTGCGCTCGGAATGTCCGACGCTGTGCAGGTAGGGACGTTTTTCCTCGACGATGCGGCCCTGCGCCGCAAGTGCCTCCCGTACCGCGACGCGGGCTTCGAAGCGGTCCATGCCGTCGAATTGCGTTCCGGTGCCGGCGATCCGGCCCTTGGTGTCCAGGATCGAGATCATCGGTAACTTGTGACGCAGCCCGATCTCGAAGTCGTTCGGGTCATGAGCGGGCGTAACTTTGACGGCGCCGGTGCCGAATTCAGGGTCCACATGCTCGTCGGCGACCACGACGAGCTGCCGGTCCACCAAAGGGTGCGCCAGGCTGGTACCGACCAGGTGGCGGTAGCGCTCGTCGTCGGGATGCACCGCGATCGCGGTATCGCCCAACATCGTCTCGATCCGGGTGGTGGCGACCACGATGTGGGGTTGCGAGTCGTCCAGCGACCCGTACCGAAACGACACCAGTTCGCCTTCGACGTCTTCGTAGCTGACCTCGAGATCCGAAATCGCCGTCTGAAGCACCGGCGACCAGTTGACCAGCCGCTCGGCTTGATAGATCAGCCCGGCGCCATAGAGCCGCTTGAACATGGTCCGCACCGCTCGCGACAAGCCCTCGTCCAGGGTGAACCGGTCGCGGCTCCAGTCCACCCCGTCACCGAGCCGGTGCATCTGGCCAGCGATGGCACCACCAGACTCACGCTTCCAATCCCAGACCTGCTCGATGAACAGCGCCCGGCCGAAGTCCTCCTTCGTCTTGCCGTCGAGCGCCAGCTGCTTTTCCACCACGCTCTGAGTCGCGATACCCGCGTGGTCCATGCCCGGCTGCCACAGCGCCTCGTAACCCTGCATGCGCTTGCGGCGGGTCAAGGCGTCCATCATCGTGTGTTCCAGCGCGTGGCCCATGTGCAGGCTGCCGGTCACGTTCGGTGGCGGCAGCACGATCGAATACCCGGGTTTGGTGCTGGCCGGGTCCGCCGTGAAGTAGCCCGCATCCAGCCACTTCTGGTAGATCGCGCTCTCCATCGCAGCGGGATCCCACGACTTGGGCAGGTCGGCGGCAGAGCTGCGGCTGGCGTTCACCGGTCAATTCTAAAAAGCGCGCTCAGCGGCCGCGAAATCCCCTGGATCCGGGCACCCAATCCGCCTCCGGCGGCTCGATTTCTTCGTAATTCTCGGCTCCAGGCGCAACCGTGGGGTTGAGAATTGCCGAGTCCGGCGAGCCGGTCGCCGTAGAACAACAGGTACGACCCGAATTGGCGTGCCACACTGCACGTTTAAACGTTCAGCTAGCAGACAACGGAGCGCATCGAATCCTCGGGTCGTTTCGATTTCGGCTAGCCCAACCCTTCCCGGGCAAACCGAACTTGACTAGGCTCACGCTCGTAGTGCATAAACATCGACGCCGGTCGAAACCCGGCCGGGGGCTGACGAGGAGGGTACTGAAGTGGCAGACACACTTACGGCAGGACAAAAACTTGTGAAAGGGGAATTCCTCACCTCGAACAACGGGGCCTACACCCTGACCCTGCAGGACGACGGCGACCTTGTGTTAGCAGTACGCGGCAAAGCCATCTGGGCAACCGGGACCAACGGCCAGGATGTGGTGCGCGCGGAGGTACAGCCCGACGGCAACTTCGTCCTCTACACCGGTGATAAACCCGTGTGGCACAGCGACACCAAGGGCAAGAAGGACGTCAGGCTCGTTCTGCAGGATGACCGCAATCTGGTGCTCTACGCCGCTGACGGACCGGCATGGTCGACGAAAACCGAGACCGACGCCCCGCCGCCGGCGCCCGAGGAGGCACCAGCTGCCGAAGAACCGACTCCGGTACCCGAGCCACCCGCGGTACAGACCTACACCGTCGTCTCCGGCGACACGCTATGGGCCGTCGCGGAACGCTTCTACGGCGACGGCAGCAAATACCAGCGGATCGCCGACGCCAGTGGCATCGCGAATCCCGACCTGATCCAACCCGGCCAGGTGCTGACGATTCCCTGATCCCACTTCGCTAACAGCCGCCGCGGCCGCGGCCCACGAGAACCGGGGCCGCTGCGCAATCACTACTTCTTGCCGCCGAGTAGCCTACCGAGAACGTCGCCGAGTGCGCCGCCGGCCTTGCTACCGAGCGCATTACCCAAGATACTGCCCAACGATTTGTCGCCACCGCCGGAGCCCGCACCAAGGATGCTGCCCAGCACGTCGTTGAGTGCACCTCCGGACGCCTTCTCCTCGGCTGGCGCGCCCTTCTGGGTTAGTTGCTTGCCGATATATGCCAGCACAATCGGTGCCAAGATCGGCAACAGCTTCTGGAACAGGTCCCTATTGCCGGAGCTGGCGCCCGACAGCGCCGCAGCGACCTGGCTGGTGTCGTTGCCGCCGAAGATCTTCGCGATTGCGGTCTGGCCGTCGGCTTGTTGGGCTTGGTCCAGGCTGACGCCGGTATCCAGCAAGCCTCGGGCGGCGTGATCACTGACCACCGATTCGATTGCCGACGCGTGGTCAGGATCCTGAACGTTCTGATGCAGGCCGCCGACCAGCACCGGCACCAGCGTTTGAATCGCGCTGTTCACCTCGCCTTCGTCGACGCCGAGCTTGCTTGCGATGTCCTGTGTGGGAATCTGCGCGAAGAGATCATCAAGACCAGCCATGGGTGCGTCTACCTTTGGTGTTTGTTGGTGAGTCGTGATCACTCGTTGACGACACTAGCCCAAGCGATCCCGGGCTGAAAGCCGCTCGGTCCGCAGTGACACACCGGCGGCTGGGAATCGCGCCAGCAACGCGTCACCCATCGCGGCCGCGGGTGTGAGCACGCCACGCAGGTCGGAGAGCTTGTCGCGGTCGAGTGCCAGCGCAAGACCGCACTCCCCCAGCAAGACCGAGGTCGCCTGATAGCCCGGGTCCCCCTGCTGCCCCATCCTTGCCACATACCGAGCGCCGGTGGTTGTGGTGGTGTAAGTCTCGATCCGGTAGTAGCCACGTTGGCGCGCGGCCGGACCGGGGCCGGTGCCGGGTTTGGGGGCAATGCGCTCCAGCAGCCGGCGCGGCAGCAGCCGGAAGTAGCGGCTGCCCAATCCAGACGTTGCGTTGCCGACCCCGGTGACGATGGCGGACGCCAGCGGCGCGAGCGACGACGACCCCATGCTCATGTTTTCGCTGTAGCGGAACCGACGGCCATATGCCCAGTCCAGTAATGCGTTGCTGCGCCGCACGATTCGGGTGTTGTAGGGCGCCATTAGGAATCCGGCCGTCCAGAGACCGGTTAGTTCCGGCGCGATCTGTCGACCACGACGCCAAGGCAAGTCGGGCTGTGAGCCGAGTTCAGGTTCGGCGCTGCGGTCAGTGCTCAGCGTGTACGGGTCGGCGAGCTGGCGGCGTGCGTCGGGATCGCTGGAGGCGGCGTTCAGCACTTCCATCATCGACGCGATGGTGCCGCCGGATACCCCGCCGGAGAGGGACCGCACGACGAGGTCGGTGCCGACGAGCTCGCCGACACTGTCGTCTCGTGCCGCCCGGTACAGTGCATACACACTCAGATCCGAAGCGACGGAATCGAATCCGCAGGCATGCACGATGCGGGCGCCGGTGTCGGCGGCCTGCTTGTGGTACAGGTCGATGCTGGCGCGGACGAACATCGCCTCACCGGTCAGGTCGGCGTAATCAGTGCCCGCCGCGGCGCACGCAGCCACCAGCGGCAACCCGTAGCGGGTGTACGGCCCGACCGTGGTGACGACGACTTGCGTCCGAGCAGCCATCTCATTCAGCGTCGACGTCGACGCAGCATCGGCGGCCAGAACTGGCCATGACTGCGCGGATTCCCCCAGGGTGTCGCGAATAGCTCGCAACCGTTCGGTTGACCTGCCGGCCAGCCCGATCCGCGCGTCGGCCCCGGACCGTGCCAGGTACTCGGCGGTCAGCTTCCCAACGAAGCCGGTCGCCCCGTACAACACGATGTCGAATTCGCGCGGCGTCGCGGTCACGGGCTCGACGCTACCCGATGGCTATCACGCGCTTTCGTGGCTGCAAGCACCCGCGATAAGGAATGCCGGGCCGCGCGGCCCGGCATTCCCGCTACGTGCGACGGCGAGGCCGTCAGTTGCGGCCGTGTCAGCCGCGCCGGCCGCAGACCGGCCAAGCGCCGATGCCCTGCGAGTGCAGCACGTTCTCGGCCACCCGAATCTGCTCCTCGCGGCTCGCGGCGCGCGGCGATCCCGAGCCACCGCTGGCGTGCCAGGTGCTCGCCGTGAACTGCAGGCCGCCGGGGTAACCGTTACCGGTGTTGATCGCCCAGTTTCCACCCGACTCGGACTGGGCGATGGCATCCCAGTTCACGCTGTACGCCTTGTGAACCGGGGCGGAGGCGGAGGGGGCGCGGTCCGGGGCGAGCCCGGCGGCTATAGCCGCCGGCTGCGCGGCGGCTATTACCTCCGCAGCCCCGCTCACACGCGGGTCCGTGTATTCAATTTTCCGTTACTGTTCCGTTACCCGTTTCGGGCTAAGAAGGCGGTTACCCTCAGGCTCCGGGCTGCACTTGCGCGCGCAGCTCAGCGTCCGTGTTGACGTTGGTCAGCGGGCGGGAATCGGAGGTCACGATCCGCTGAGTGTCCGAAACGTCAACCAGGGCACGCATCTTGCGCTCGCCGGCGGCTACCAGCGCGTCAGCGCGGTCGGCCAGATCGGTTCGGTATACCGCGGCCAGGAAGTGGTCCTGGCCGTCCCACGGCAACACCACTTCGGCGCCGGTCTCAATGGCCCTGCGGGTGAGATCGTCGATGAGTTCGACGGCCAGAAACGGCATGTCCACGGCGCAGATGAAGGCGAGCTGGGCACCCGCCTCCGCGGCCGCTCGCAATGCCCGCCCGGTCGCCGGCAGCGGCCCCAGCCCCCGCAGTTCATCCCGGATGATGTGAGCCTGCAATGCGGGCAGCGGCTGCCCTTGGGCGGCCATCACGAAAACCGGATCGCAGCGCTGCCTGAGAACACCGACCACGTGCTCGACCATTGTGGTGGCGGTGGGTCCAGCAGAAGACCCGGAAATCGGCAGGCAGGCCTTGTCACGGCCCATGCGCCGCGAAGCACCTCCGGCGAGTACTACCCCGGCCAGCGACACCGCGTCGGGCTTATGCTCAGCCACCTCAGTCGACCGTCCAGGTGTCACGCCCGCGCAACAGCGACTGCAGCGCGGCGGAATCAAACGGGGTCGACGACTGGGCAGCGCGGACCTGGGAGCGGGCCGCGTCGTCATAAGTTGGCCGGCTGATGTTGCGGAAGATTCCCAGCACCGTGTGCTCGAGGTTCTGATCGGAGAGCCGGGACAACGCGAAGGCATAAGCCGAGTCGTCGGCGTGCGCATCGTGCACGACGTTCTCCTCGAGAGCCACATCGGCGGTCTTGGCCACTTCGAGGCTGAAGCCGGACTTCACAACGCAGTATTCGCCGTTGGTGCCGAAGACAATTGGCTCACCATGGCGGACATTGATCACCCGCTCTTCGGAGCCCTCCTTGCGCAGCATGTCGAACGAGCCGTCGTTGAAGATCGGGCAGTCCTGCAGGATTTCGACGACGGCAGCGCCGCGATGCCCGGCGGCGGCGCGCAGCACCTCAGATAGCCCATTGCGGTCGGAGTCCAGCGCGCGGCCGACAAAGGTCGCCTCGGCGCCCAATGCCAACGACACTGGGTTAAACGGGTGATCCAGCGATCCCGTCGGCGTCGACTTGGTGACTTTGCCGACCTCCGACGTCGGCGAATACTGACCCTTGGTCAGCCCGTAGATCCGGTTGTTGAACAGCAGAATCGTGATGTTGACGTTGCGACGCAGCGCGTGGATCAGATGGTTGCCACCGATCGACAAGGCGTCGCCATCGCCAGTGACCACCCACACCGACAGATCTTCGCGGGCCAGCGCCAGGCCGGTCGCGACGGCCGGCGCACGACCATGGATCGAGTGGAACCCGTAGGTCTCCAGGTAATACGGAAATCGGCTGGAGCAGCCGATACCGCTGATGAACACAATGTTCTCGCGACGCAGCCCCAGTTCGGGCAGAAAGTTGCGGATGGTGTTGAGAATGACGTAGTCACCGCAGCCCGGGCACCAACGAACCTCCTGGTCACTGGTGAAGTCCTTGGCTTTCTGCGGCTGGTCCGTGGTGGGCACGCAAGCGTTTTTGGTTGACTTCGGGGTCAACCCGAGGTCTGCGCCCGCCAGATTGCCGATCACGCCCGTCATGAGCGCCGCTCCTCTCCCCCGCAAGGGGGCGGTGCCCCCACATCACTTCGTCCCCCGCAAGCGGGCGGTGCCCCCACTGCGTCGTCGCCAGCGCGGGTCATTCGTTAGCTCCCGCCCCAACCGTTGCCGCCGCCATTCTGGCGACCATCGTCTTGTCTTGCTCAATTTCGGCTAGTGTCCCGCCCATCGCGGCGCGGATAACGCGCCCCACCTCGTCGGCCAGGAACGAGACGCCCTGGACTTTGGTGACCGATTGCACGTCGACCAGATACTTGCCGCGCAGCACTAGCGCTAGCTGACCCAGGTTCATCTCCGGTGCCACCACCTCCGGGTAACGCCGTAGCACTTCGCCCAGGTTCGCCGGGAAGGGGTTGAGGTAACGCAAGTGGGCATGCGCGACCTTGATGCCCTTGCGCCGTGCACGCCGGCAGGCTTCACCGATCGGGCCGTACGAGCTGCCCCACCCGATCAGGAGCAGTTCGGCGTCTCCGGTCGGATCGTCGACTTCCAGATCGGGAACGGAGATGCCATCGATCTTGGCCTTACGCAACCGGACCATGAGGTCGTGATTGACCGGCTCGTAGGAGATGTTGCCCGAGCCGTTCGCCGCTTCCAGGCCACCGATGCGATGTTCCAGGCCGGGAGTGCCCGGCACGGCGAATTGCCGAGCGAGCGTTTCCGGATCGCGAGCGTAAGGCTCGAAAGGTTCGTCGGGTTTGGCGAAGGTGTGCTTGATCGGCTTCAGCGCGCCGACGTCGGGGATTCGCCACGGCTCCGAGCCATTCGCGATTGCGCCGTCGGACAACAAGATCACCGGGGTGTGATACGACACCGCGATACGCACCGCCTCGAGGGCGGTCTCGAAGCAGTCAGACGGCGACCGTGGCGCCAGCACCGCCAGCGGCGACTCCCCGTTGCGGCCGTACAGCGCCTGCAACAGATCAGCCTGCTCCGTCTTGGTGGGTAGGCCGGTCGAGGGCCCGCCCCGCTGCACGTCGATGACTAGTAACGGCAGCTCAGTCATCACGCCGAGGCCCAGCGCTTCGGACTTCAGCGAAATACCCGGTCCGGATGTGCTGGTGACTCCGAGAGCACCCCCGTAGGCGGCACCCAGTGCCGCGCAGATGCCGCCGATTTCGTCTTCGGCCTGAAAGGTGATCACGTTGAAGTTCTTGTGCTTGGACAGTTCGTGCAGGATGTCCGACGCCGGTGTAATCGGATAGCTGCCGAGCACGACCGGAATGCCGGCGAGCTGGCCGGCCGCGACAATGCCATAAGCCAACGCGGTGTTGCCCGAGATCTGGCGGTATTCGCCAGCCGGCAAGTGCGCCCGCGAGACCTCGCAAGTGGTACCGAAAGCCTCGGTCGTTTCACCGTAGTTCCAGCCCGCCTTGAGGGCGAGCACGTTGGCCTCCGCGACGTCGGGCTTGCGGGCGAACTTCTCCCTGATGAAGTTCTCGCTGGTTTGGATCGGCCGCCCGTACATCCATGACAAAAGGCCAAGCGCGAACATGTTTTTAGCGCGTTGGCCGTCTTTCTTTGACGCGCCGATCGCCTCGACGGCCCCGAGAGTCAGCGTGGTCATCGCGACGGAGCGCACGACGTAGTCGGACAACTCGTCGGACTCCAGCGGGTTCGTTACGTAACCGACTTTCGTCAGGTTGCGCTTGGTGAACTCGTCGGAATTCGCGATCACCATTCCGCCACGCGGCAAGTCGCCGATATTGGCCTTCAGCGCTGCGGGATTCATGGCGACGAGCACATCGGGCCGGTCGCCGGCGGTCAAGATGTCGTAATCGGCGATTTGAATCTGAAAGGACGACACTCCAGGCAACGTCCCAGCCGGGGCCCGGATCTCGGCAGGGTAGTTCGGTTGGGTCGCCAGGTCGTTACCGAAAAGCGCTGCCTCCGACGTGAACCGGTCGCCGGTCAGCTGCATACCGTCGCCGGAGTCCCCGGCGAATCGGATGACAACTTGCTCCAGGCGCTGCCGGTCGGACGACAACCTGTTATGAGAAGACCCGTTCTGAGAGGGCCCATTCTGAGAATCTGACCCGGCTCCGCGGCCGTTCGGATCCACGTCTCCGCCTTCCATTTGCTACCCGGACAGGCAATCCGCTGGAACTTCAGGGTACGCGCCATTGGGGTGACTCCCGCGCCGTCGCGCTTGCGTGTCACTGGCAGTACCAATTTTGGCACTGCTTTTGGCAGCGCATAGGCGTCTCGGACCCCTTACATGCTGCGGATTTGTAGCTAAAAGCCCAAGTCAACGAAAAGACGGCGGTGCAGACGACAAAACTGTGGTGTTGGTCACTTCGCAGCGCTAGGCGCTCTTGTCGCGGCGCTCACTGCGCGACGGCTTGCGCGGCACGATCGTCGGCAAGACGTTGTCCTGCACGGTCTCCTTGGTCACCACCACCTTGGCGACGTCGTCGCGGCTGGGGATGTCGTACATGACCGGCAGCAGCACTTCTTCCATGATTGCGCGCAGCCCACGCGCACCGGTGCCGCGGTGGATCGCCTGATCGGCAATGGCTTCCAGCGCGTCCTGGGTGAACTCCAGCTCGACGCCGTCCATCTCGAAGAGCCGGGTGTACTGCTTGACCAAGGCGTTCTTCGGCTCGGACAGAATCTTGACCAGTGAATCCATGTCCAGGTTGGTGACCGAGGCGACCACCGGCAGCCGGCCGATGAACTCGGGGATCAAGCCGAATTTGATCAGATCTTCAGGCATCACTTCGGCGAAGTGGTCGGTGGTGTCGATCTCGGCCTTGGAGCGCACCTCGGCACCGAAGCCCAAACCACGCTTGCCGACGCGTTCGTAGATGATTTTTTCCAACCCGGCGAAAGCACCCGCGACGATGAACAGCACGTTGGTGGTGTCGATCTGGATGAACTCCTGGTGCGGGTGCTTGCGGCCGCCCTGTGGCGGAACCGATGCCTGGGTGCCTTCCAGAATTTTCAGCAGCGCCTGCTGAACGCCCTCACCGGAGACGTCGCGAGTGATCGACGGGTTCTCACTCTTACGGGCGATCTTGTCGACCTCGTCGATGTAGATGATGCCGGTCTCGGCGCGCTTGACGTCGTAGTCCGCGGCCTGGATGAGTTTGAGCAAGATGTTCTCGACGTCCTCGCCGACGTATCCGGCTTCGGTCAGCGCGGTGGCGTCGGCGATGGCGAACGGCACGTTGAGCATTTTGGCCAGCGTCTGGGCCAGGTAGGTCTTCCCACAGCCGGTGGGCCCGAGCATCAAGATGTTGGACTTGGTCAGCTCAACCGGTTCCGCCGAGCGCGAGCCTTTGTCGCCCGCCTGGATCCGTTTGTAGTGGTTGTAGACGGCAACGGCCAAGGTGCGCTTGGCGGTGTCCTGCCCGATGACGTATCCCTCGAGGAAATCCCGGATCTCAGCGGGCTTGGGCAGTTCGTCGAGCTTGACGTCGTCGCCGTCGGCGAGTTCCTCTTCGATGATCTCGTTACACAGATCTATGCACTCATCGCATATGTACACACCGGGGCCAGCAATGAGTTTTTTGACCTGTTTCTGGCTCTTCCCGCAGAACGAGCACTTAAGCAGGTCACCGCCGTCTCCAATGCGCGCCATGGTGCTGAGGGCCTACTTCCTGTTCGCCGTTCGTCTTGCTGTGCCGCATGTATTCCCGACGCTACCCGCTTGCTCGGGCCCGACGCGACCATTAGCGCAGAATCGCGTTCGTGGTATTTATACCTGTCCGTCTGGATGAAACATATAGCCAGACGGCGCCCGTCACTCGCGAAAGACGCGCATTGCGTGTCTTGGCGTGTCGCGGTCGTTACCCGACCGAGGCCCGTGCGCCGCCGATGCGCCGCCGAACCCTGGTGCAGGTGAAGGTGCGGCCCAAAGCTAGCTATCACGCGAGGTTTGGGCAGACCCCAAGCAACCACCTTACAGTGGCCGTGTGGGATTGGCTCTGCCCAGCGGATCCGTGCTACTCGATGGCGGCCTGGCCACCGAACTGGAAGCGCGCGGTCATGACCTTTCCGACCCGTTGTGGTCGGCGAAGCTGCTGGCGGACGCCCCGCAGGAAATCGTCGCGGTGCACGCCGCGTACTTTCGCGCCGGTGCCAAGATCGCGACGACCGCCAGCTACCAGGCATCGTTCGAGGGCTTCGCGGCCCACGGAATCGACCGAGACGAAGCCATCGGGCTGCTGCGCCGTAGCGTCGAACTCGCCAAGGCCGCGCGTGACGAGGCCGGCGGAGGCGACGGCTACGTCGCTGCCTCGGTCGGACCGTACGGCGCGGCGCTGGCCGACGGGTCCGAATATCGCGGACGCTACGGCCTGTCCGTCGCTGCTTTGACGCGGTGGCATCGACCCCGGCTGGAGATCCTGGCCGCCGCCGGCGCGGACATGCTCGCCCTGGAAACCGTGCCCGATGTCGACGAGGCCGAAGCGCTGGTCAATCTGGTTCACTCGGTCGGCGTGCCGGCCTGGCTCAGCTACACCATCGACCGGACCCGCACCCGTGCCGGACAACCGCTCGCCGAGGCGTTCGCGGTGGCCGCCGGCGTGCGCGAGATTGTCGCGATCGGCGTCAATTGCTGCGCACCCGACGACGTGCTCCCCGCAATCCGCATCGCAAATATCGGCAAGCCGGTAATCGTCTACCCGAACAGCGGTGAGCGTTGGGATCCCCGGCGCCGCGTCTGGACCGGTACATCGCGATTCTCCCGGCAGCTTGCACGCCAGTGGGTGGCGGCCGGGGCTCGCATCGTCGGCGGATGCTGCCGGGTGCGGCCTGCCGATATCGCGGCCATCGCGGCCAACCCATCGCGTCGTGCGTGAAACCAGCGCGAAAAAACGGCGATTCTTCGCCGTGATTTCACGCTCGGCGTAAGCTCAGGCGGTCTGCGCGGAGAGCTTCCGGTACTCCAGAACGGTGTCGATGATCCCGTAGTCCTTGGCCTCTTCAGCGGTCAAAATCTTGTCCCGGTCCGTGTCCTTGCGGATCACCGCGGCATCTTTGCCCGTGTGGTGGGCCAGTGTGGTCTCCATCAGCGTGCGCATCCGCTCGATCTCGGCGGCCTGGATCTCCAAATCGGAAAACTGGCCCTGTATCACGCCCGACAGCGAAGGCTGGTGGATCAGCACACGCGCGTTGGGCAGCGCCATCCGCTTACCCGGCGTTCCGGCGGCCAGCAGCACCGCGGCCGCCGAGGCGGCCTGGCCCAGACACACCGTCTGAATGTCGGCGCGCACGTACTGCATGGTGTCGTAAATCGCCATCAGCGAGGTGAATCCGCCACCCGGCGAGTTGATGTACATGGTGATATCGCGGTCGGGATCCAACGACTCCAACACCAGCAGCTGCGCCATGATGTCGTTCGCCGACGCGTCGTCGACCTGGACGCCGAGGAAGATGATGCGTTCCTCGAACAGCTTGTTGTAGGGGTTGGACTCCTTGATGCCGAAGCTGGAGTGCTCGATGAACGACGGCAGGATGTACCGCGCCTGAGGTTGGATCTGACGATTCATTGCGCTTCTCCATTGACGTGGGCGCGGGTGATGATGTGGTCGACGAAACCGTATTCCAGGGCTTCCTGGGCGGTGAACCAGCGGTCGCGATCGGAATCCGCCTCGATGCGTTCGATCGGCTGTCCGGTGAACTCGGCGTTCAGCCGGAACATCTCCTTCTTGATGACGGCGAACTGCTCGGCCTGGATGGCGATATCGGCAGCGCTGCCGGTCACCCCGCCCAGCGGCTGGTGCATCAGGACGCGAGCGTGCGGCAGCGCGTAGCGCTTGCCCTTGGTGCCCGCCGCCAGCAGGAACTCGCCCATCGAGGCGGCCATGCCCATCGCGTATGTGGCGATGTCACAGGGCGCCAGGACCATGGTGTCGTAGATCGCCATCCCGGCGCTGATCGATCCGCCCGGGGAATTGATGTACAGCGAAATGTCCTTGGTGGCGTCTTCGGCGGCGAGCAGCAGAATCTGCGCGCACAGCCGATTGGCGATTTCGTCGTTCACCTCCGAACCCAGGAAGATGATGCGCTCGGAGAGCAAGCGCTCATAGACCGAGTCCGTGAGGTTGAGACCCTGCGAGTTCGAACGCATGTCAGTCACGACTGGGTTACCTGCTTTCTCGAGTTCTGTATGCACCGACACTAACCAACCAAGCCCGCTGTTCGGCGATCACGCAGCCCCGAAATGGGCGCGTTCGCTCACAGCGTCATGACCGGAGTCATTTCGCTGCGTCGTCGGAGGCGTCTGACGCTTCGACCTCACTGCGCTCACCGGCCTTGTCGGACTCTTCGGCGCCGTCGGATTCCTCGTCTGCCTGGTCCCCCGCCTGATCAACGGCCTTGCCAGCCTCGTCAGCCAGACCAGTCGATTTGTCGGCCTCCTCAGCCTCGCCAGCCGGCTCGGCCTCGTCGGCCTTCGGGCGCTTGCCAAAGAAACCGCTGGTGTCGATGGTGTTCCCGTCGGTATCGGTGACCGTCGCCGCTTCGACCGCCGCGGCGATAGCCAGCCCGCGCCGCACATCGGCGAACATGGCCGGCAGCTGGTTGTTCTCCTGAAGGTAGGTAAACAGCTGCTGCGGCTCGATGCCGTATTGCCGAGACGTCGCCACCAGTCGTTCAGTGAGATCTTCCTGGCCGACCTGGATCTGCAACTCATCGGCCAGCGCATCCAGCAACAGCTGACTTTTGACGTCCGTCTCTGCAGCGGTGCGCGCCTCAGTCTCGAACTGCTCGCGCGACTTGCCTTGCTCGGCGAGCACCTCTGCGAACTTGGCTTCGTCATGGTTGAGGCCGCTGAGCGCGCCGTGCATGGCGCTATCGAACCGGGCCTGGACGATCGCCTCCGGCAGCGGCACGTCGACCCGCTCGAGCAGAGCGTCAATGGTGGCGTTGCGAATCTGCTCTGCTTGCTGGGCGCGCTTGACCTGACGCACCTGGTCGCGGAGGTTGGACCGCAGCTCGTCAATGGTGTCGAACTCGCTGGCCAATTGGGCGAATTCGTCGTCGAGCTCCGGCAGTTCGCGAACCTTGATCGACCTGACGGAGACGGTGACCTGCGCGTCTTGCCCGGCGTGTTCGCCGGTCGCCAACTTCGCGGTGAATTCCCGGGACTCATCAGCGGACAAACCGACCAGCGCATCGTCGAGGCCGGCGATGAGCCGGCCGGAGCCGACCTCATGGGACAGTCCTTCTGCGGCGGCGTTCGGCACGTCCTCGCCGTCGACCGTGGCCGACAAGTCGATCGAGACGAAGTCACCGAGGGCCACCGGCCGGTCCACCCCAGTCAGGGTGCCGAACCGGGCACGCAACGATTGCAGTTCGGCGTCGACGTCGTCGTCGCTGACCTCGATGGGATCCACCGTGACCGTCAGCGCGCTCAGGTCAGGAAGGGTGATCTTGGGGCGGACGTCGACTTCGGCCGTGAACGCCAGCTCTTGGCCGTACTCCTTTTTGGTGACCTCGATGTTCGGCTGGCCGAGCGGTTGGACTTCCGACTCCGCGACCGCCTGTCCATACCGGGCGGGCAGCGCCTCACTGACCACCTGGTCCAACATCGCCTCCCGGCCGAAACGGGCCTCCAGCAACTTCGCCGGCGCCTTGCCGGGCCGGAAGCCGGGCAGCCGCACCTGTTTGGCCAGCTCTTTGTAGGCCCGCTGGAAATCTGGCTCGAGTTCTGTGAAAGGCACCTCCACGTTGATGCGCACCCGAGTGGGGCTCAACTGCTCGACGCTGCTCTTCACGGGTGTGCTCCTCGGTGGTCGTTCCTGGCGGTCGGTGGGCCCTGAGTGCCGCCCGGTTGTGGCACGGGGCTTGCCGTCCTGGTCGGGGTGACAGGATTTGAACCTGCGGCCTTCCGCTCCCAAAGCGGATGCGCTACCAAGCTGCGCTACACCCCGCGCCGACCTCGCGATCCTACGGCCCGAAAGCACCGGCTTCGCAGCGACCTCGCAGACCTCACGGCGATCACAAAACCGCTTCGATTAGATTTGATCTTCGCCGCCAGATACAGTCTCGCTCGACTAATACATGCGGGCGTAGCTCAATGGTAGAGCCCTAGTCTTCCAAACTAGCGACGCGGGTTCGATTCCCGTCGCCCGCTCGGGCCAAGTGTCTGCTCGACAGAAAGGTGCCATGAGCGACGTCGACATCCATGGCTCATGTGCGTCGGACTTCGTCGGAGTACGCGACGCGTTCGAGCGCAACTTTGCGCTGCACAACGAGGTTGGCGCGGCCGTCGCAGTGTGGGCAGACGGGGCTCTTGTCGTCAACCTGTGGGGCGGCCGGGCTGATGCAGCCGGTACCCGTCCCTGGCGGCAAGACACCCTGACCACCGTGTTGTCCGGCACCAAGGGCTTGACAGCCACGTGTGTCCACCAACTGGCCGATCGTGGCGAGCTGGACCTGCGGGCGCCGGTAGCCCGCTATTGGCCCGAGTTCGGGCAGGCGGGCAAGGAAGCCGTCACGCTGGCCATGGTGATGAGCCACCGATCCGGTGTCATTGGGCCGCGCACCCGGATGAGCTGGGAAAAAGTCGCCGACTGGGACTTTGTCTGTGAGCAGCTCGCCGCCGCGGAACCCTGGTGGGAGCCGGGCACCGCCCAGGGCTACCACATGACCACGTTCGGTTTCATCCTCGGCGAGGTGTTCCGCCGTGTCACGGGTCGCACGGTCGGTCAGTACCTGCGCACCGAGATCGCCGAACCGCTCGGCGCCGACGTCCACATCGGCTTGTCCCCGGCCGAACAACGCCGCTGCGCCGATCGGGTGAACAAGCGGCACGTCCGAGACCTGCTGGCCGACGCGCAAGCCCCCGGCTACCCCACCAGCCTGGCCGAACACCCAAAGGCGGGATTGTCGGTCTCGATGGGATTCGCCCCCGACGACGAACTCGGCTCCAACGATCTGCAGCTGTGGCGCCAGCTCGAGTTTCCCGGCACCAACGGGCAGGTGTCGGCACTGGGATTGGCGACCTTCTACAACGCGCTCGCTCAGGAGAAGCTGCTCAGCCGCGAGCACATGGACCTGGTCCGGGTGTCGCAGGGCGGATTCGACACCGATCTGGTGCTGGGCCCGCGCGCCGCCGACCACGGGTGGGGTCTGGGCTACATGCTCAACCAGCGCGGTATCAATGGACCCAACCGGCGGATCTTCGGCCACGGCGGCCTGGGCGGTTCGTTCGGGTTCGTCGATTTGGAACACCGAATCGGCTACGCGTATGTGATGAATCGCTTCGACGCGACCAAGGCCAATGCAGACCCCCGCAGCGTCGCACTCAGCAACGAGGTCTACGCCGCGCTGGGAGTTACCCAGCCGAGTCATACATAACCGTGCCCTGCCGAACCGTCGTCGGCAGGGCACGGTTATTCAGATAGCGCCTAACGGGGTCAGCGATGGTCCCATCCAGGACCGCCAGGTCCGCGGAAGTCGGGATGAGGGTCAGGTCCGCGGTCGCGCCAATTGTCATGGCAATGCCAGGCATCCCAGTTATCGCCCCAGCCGGGGTCCCAAAAATCTCCTGGGCACCATTGCGGAAAGGGCCCGGGCTGCGCTTGAGCCTCGGTGGCGACGCCCAGTCCTGCCAGCCCCAAACCGACGATCATCGCGAAAATCGTTGCAGCTAAACGTGGAGTAATTTTCATAGTGCTCAGCCTCTCCTGAGGAAGCTGTTCAAACGACCGGCGCCCGCGTTTCTTCCTGGCAGTTTTCTGGCAATTTGAGCATTCTCCCCACGGCCTGCAAGATTTGGAGTATGGGGGTGCGCTTGGTCAGGTTTGACAGGTCGGGCACCAGAACACATTTCGGCCTTCCAGCACTGCCGCGCGGATCGGTCCCCCGCACACCCGGCACGGCTCGCCGGCGCGACGGTACACATATGTTCGGGGCCGCCCGGGGCGGTACGACGGCGGACCGTGGTCGTGTTCGGGCCGCACCACGATGATCTTGCCGCCGCGCAAGCCGACCTTCATCAGCGCCACCAGATCGTTCCACGCCGCGTCGAACTCTGCCTCGCTGATCCTCCGGCCGGGCCGGAACGGGTCGATGCGGTGACGGAACAGCAACTCGCTCCGGTAGACGTTGCCCACGCCGGCGATGAAGGTCTGGTCCATCAACAGCGCGCCAATAGGCCTGCGGGACTTGGTGATCCGGGTCCACGCCCACGACGGGTCAGCGTCGCCGCGCAAGGGGTCGGGACCGAGCCTGGCCACTACGTCGCCGACCCGGCCTTCGTCGATTAGTTCGCATACCGTCGGGCCGCGCAAGTCGGTGCCGTAGGCGGCGCCGACCATCCGCATCCGCACCTGGCCGACCGGTTCGGGAAGCGGTGCACCGCCGGGGCGTTGCCATTCGGTGAAGGTGCCGTAGAGGCCGAGATGCACATGCACGATCGGACCGTCGTCGTAGTGATGGAACAGGTGCTTGCCCCAGGCGCAGGCGCGCCGCAACACTTGGCCGTCCACCGCGGAAGCCGAACTGGCGAATCGGCCCTGCGGGCTGGACACCGCGACCGGCGCACCGGCGAATCGGCGCTGGTGCAGCCGGGCCAGCCGGTGCAGGGTATGCCCTTCGGGCACGCGTGTCTCTCAAGCCTGAACGCCGGGTACCGGCGGCGCGAGGTGCGTGCGTTCGTACTCGGTGAGAATGTCGATACGCCGTTGGTGGCGTTGCCCTTTCGACCATGGCGTGGTCAGGAAGGCGTCCACGATGGCCAGCGCCTCGGCGATGGTGTGCATGCGGCCGCCGATACCGATCAACTGCGCGTTGTTGTGTTCGCGGGCCAGCGTCGCGGTCTCGACGCTCCACGCCAGCGCGCAGCGGGCTCCGGGGACCTTGTTGGCGGCGATCTGCTCACCGTTGCCCGATCCCCCCAGCACGATGCCCAAGCTGTCGGGGTCGGCCACCGTGCGCGTCGCGGCGGCGATGCAAAACGCTGGGTAGTCATCGTCGGCGTCATAAGTGAAGGCACCGCAATCGATCGGCTCGTGTCCGGATTTCGTGAGGTGCTCGATGATCTGCTGCTTGAGTTCGAAGCCGGCGTGGTCAGAGCCGAGGTAGACGCGCATGCCCGACATCCTTCCCTATTGTTCCTATTGATATAGCAGGAGCGGGTCCTGGTTATGCGGCGGCTCCGAACGGTCGTGGGTCGCCTGGTTGCCTACCGGTCACTGTCGAGGCCGTGCGGTCTTGGTGCCAGGTGGCTGCCGGTGACCTGTCGGGGTGGCGGGTTTCCTGGGTGCGGTTTTTCGGCGCCGGGGTGCTCCGGGGCCGCGTCTGGGTTGACCGGGCCGCCTCCGCTGGGGCGGTGTGGTTCCCTGTCACGCGACGCTTGGCCCGGTGCCCGAGTCCGCGCCGGCCGATCACCAGCGCCGCAGCGTGGTGTCCGGTGGGTGGCCTGATGGTGGCGCTTGAGATGGGCCAGCCAGTGCTGGGCGCCCCATCGGGAGGTGCAGGCGGGATCGACGGCGATGACCGCGATCCCGGCGTTGGCGGCCATCTGGGTCAGCCGATCCCGCAGCTGTGCGGTGGGAATGCCGCCGAGCATGGCGCGGTAGCGTCGGCCCCGCCGGCCCCGCGATGGCCGGTTACCGACGCGCTCGCGGCCGCCAGCGGTAGGTCCAGGGTCAGCGGTGTGCCCAACGGGTTGCCGTCGGGGGCAATAACCGCCACATCCAGATGCGCGTCGTTGACGTCGACGGCGACCACCGGGTGGCGGCGCAGCTCGTCTAGCGACGGCGGGACTGTCACGACATGTTTCCATGAGGCGTGCACATACCAGCGCCCAATGGCCGGGTCGTGGCTGATGTCGTAGCGCAGCGCCCCGGTGGCCGCCTGGGCAGCGACCCGCTCACCTCCACCGCATCGTCATCGAGGACCACCAATCGCCGCTTGTGCGCCGACAACACCGCATCAACCAGCTCGGTGTCTTATCCGGCCCGACCGGTCGCGGTGCGCGACCACCACCGTGGCGACCCTCGGGTCGGCCGGCAGGCGCCGCACCTTCGGCCGCGCCCCAGTCATCCCCGAGCCGACCTCGCACTCCACACGCACCACCGCCAATCCAGCCTGCGCCACCCACGACGACAGCCGCGCTACCCGACGATCCAAGTCAGCTTTCTGATCATGTGAAGACACTTGCGCATACAGACCCACACCGCCCGCACCGGCATCATCGGCTGCGGTCTGCGGCGACACCAGGATCAACCGGCCAACCTTCTGCGCCGGGACCGGCAGCTTCCCCTCCCGATACCGGCGACAGGCGGTCGTCACATGAACACCCCCAGCCTGCGCCCTCTCCGTCAGATTCACACCGGCTCTATCTAGCGACAACCGTTTGCTATCTCCTACACGTTCAAATAGCAGCAGCTGCCAACCCCGCCACAGCCGAGCGACGCGACGCCCCGGCTAGTCGAACTCGGGCGGCTCGGTGCGGGTCCGCTTGAGTTCGAAGAAGTGCGGGTAGGCCGCGAAGGTCAGCGAGGCATCCCACAGCTTGCCTGCTTCCTCGCCACGCGGGATTTTCGAGAGCACCGGCCCGAAGAACGCCACACCGTTGACGTGGATCGTCGGCGTGCCGACATCGTCACCGACCGCGTCCATCCCGGCGTGGTGACTCTTACGCAAGGCGTCGTCGTAAGCGTCACTTTCCGCGGCCGCGGCCAGCTCCGCCGGCAGACCGGCGTCGGCAAGCGACAACTTGATGACGTCGTCGAGGTCCTTGTTGCCCTCGTTGTGAATCCGGGTGCCCATCGCGGTGTACAGCGGGTCCAGAACGCCGGCGCCGTGGGCCTGCTCGGCGGCGATCGCCACCCGCACCGGTCCCCACGCCTTTTTGAGGTTTTCGCGATATTTCTCGGGCAGGTCTTCGCGGTTTTCGTTGAGTATCGCCAGGCTCATCACGTGGAAGTGCACGTCGATACCGCGAACCTTCTCCACCTCGAGGATCCAGCGCGAGGTGATCCAACACCAGGGGCATAGCGGATCGAACCAGAAATCGGCTTGGTTTTTGACGGGGGCCTTCTCGGGCATTGCGCAGTCCTCTCCCAGAGAGTCAGAGACGGTCAGAACACCGTCTGACACAACCGTAGTCGCGGCGCCTCTGTTCCCGCCGAGACGTGCTCGCCTGCCTAACCTCGGTCGACAAGCTTTAAGTTGGACGCGTGGCCCTTCCTAACCTCACTCGGAATCAGGCTGTCGAACGCGCCGCCCTGATCACCGTCGGCAGCTACCAGATCAGCCTCGATGTCACCGACGGCAACGGTGCGCCCGGCGAACGAACTTTCCGGTCCGCCACCACCGTGGTGTTTGACGCACTCGCCGGCGCGGACACGGTCATTGACATCGCCGCCGACAACATCCGCAGCGCCAGCCTCAACGGTCACGAGCTGGACATCTCCGGATACGACGAATCGACCGGCATCCCGCTGCGCGGACTGGCCGCCCACAACGTTGTCGTCGTCGACGCCGACTGCCGCTACTCCAGCACCGGCGAAGGATTGCACCGCTTCGTCGACCCGGTCGACGACGAGGTCTACCTGTACACCCAGTTCGAAACCGCCGACGCCAAACGGACGTTCGCCTGCTTCGACCAACCCGACCTCAAGGCGACATTCGACCTGCGGGTGGTCGCACCCAAGCACTGGAAGGTGATCTCAAACGGCGCGACGGTGTCGATCGAGAACCGCGTGCACACCTTCGCCACCACTCCGCGGATGAGCACTTATCTGGTGGCCTTGATCGCCGGCCCATACGCCCACTGGAACGACACCTACACCGACGAACATGGCGAGATCCCGCTTGGCCTCTACTGCCGGGAATCGCTGGCGCAACACATGGACGCCAAGCGGTTGTTCACCCAGACCAAGCAGGGATTCGGCTTCTACCACAAGCACTTTGGCGTACGATACGCATTTGGCAAATATGACCAGTTGTTCGTCCCCGAATTCAACGCCGGCGCAATGGAAAACGCCGGGGCAGTGACGTTCCTTGAGGACTACGTGTTCCGCAGCAAGGTCACCCGGGCTTCCTATGAGCGGCGCGCCGAGACGGTGCTGCACGAGATGGCGCACATGTGGTTCGGCGACCTGGTCACCATGCGGTGGTGGGATGACCTGTGGCTCAACGAATCCTTCGCCACCTTCGCCGCGGTGCTATGCCAAAGCGAGGCCACCGAATTCACCCACGCCTGGACTACGTTCGCCAATGCCGAGAAGTCCTGGGCGTATCGGCAAGATCAGCTGCCGTCGACGCACCCGATCGCTGCCGACATCCCCGACCTGGCCGCCGTCGAGGTCAACTTCGACGGCATCACCTACGCCAAAGGCGCTTCCGTACTCAAGCAGCTGGTGGCCTACGTCGGGCTGGAGAACTTCCTGGCCGGGCTGCGCGATTACTTCCGCACTCACGCATTCGCCAATGCCACGTTCGATGATCTGCTCGCCGCGCTGGAGAAAGCGTCCGGCCGTGACTTGTCGAATTGGGGTCAGCAGTGGCTGAAAACCACTGGGCTGACCACGCTGCGGTCGGATTTCGACGTTGACGCAGACGGCAAGTTCACCCGGTTCGCGGTAACCCAGAGCGGCGCCGCGCCAGGTGCTGGTGAGACCCGAGCGCACCGGCTGGCGGTCGGAATCTACGACGACGATGTTTCTGGGGGTGCCGGCAAGCTGGTGCGGGTGCACCGGGAGGAACTCGACGTCGACGGGCCGGAGACGGAAGTCCCTGCGCTGGTTGGTGTTTCGCGGGGCAAGCTGATTCTGGTGAACGATGACGACCTGACCTATTGTTCACTGCGGCTTGACCCCGAGTCGCTGCAGACCGCGCTGGCGCGCATCGTCGACATCGCCGAGCCGCTGCCGCGCACACTGGTGTGGTCGGCGGCGTGGGAGATGACCCGCGAGGCTGAGCTCAAGGCCCGCGATTTCGTGTCACTGGTCTCCCGCGGCGTTCAAGCCGAAACGGATGTCGGGGTGGCACAGCGGCTGCTGCTGCAGGCGCAGACGGCGCTGAATTCCTACGCCGAGCCGGTCTGGGCGCGCGAGCAGGGGTTGCCGGCGTTCGCTGACCGGCTACTGGAGCTGGCCCGTGGCGCTGATGCCGGGTCGGATCACCAGCTGGCGTTCGTCAACGCGCTGTGCTCGTCAGTGTTGTCGACCCGTCATGTCGTGACGCTGGCCGACTTGCTCGACCACGCCCCCGCCGACCTGGGGTTGGCGGGCCTACAGGTCGATACCGACCTGCGTTGGCGCATCGTGACGGCACTGGCCACCGCCGGCGATATCGATGCGGACGGCCCGGAAACGCCGTTCATCGACGCCGAAGTGCAACGCGACCCGACAGCCGCCGGCAAGCGCCACGGCGCCCGAGCCTCGGCGGCACGTCCGCAGTTTGCGGTCAAAGACAAGGCGTGGACGCAGGTGGTCGAGGACGACGCCCTGCCCAACGTCGTCGGCAGGTCGATCATCGCCGGCATTGTCGCGCCCGGGCAGGGTGAGCTGCTCAAGCCGTTAACCGCGCGCTACTTCGAGGCGATCCCCGGCGTCTGGGCGCGGCGATCCAGCGAAGTCGCCCAAACGATGGTAATCGGCCTGTATCCCCACTGGGACATCAGCGACGCCGGTATCGCCGCCGCCGATGAGTTCCTGACCGCCCCGGAGTCGGAGGTGCCGCCGGCCTTGCGGCGGCTGGTACTAGAGGGCCAAGCCGCAGTGAAGCGGGCCATGCGGGCCCGCAAGTTCGACAGTGCTGCCGGCTAGGAAGGCGGGGAGATCCCGGCGCTGAGCACGCGGATCGCGCTGACCAGCCCGTCGACCAGGTCACCCTGCTGGAATGCCGACGAAGCGGCGGCAACCCCTAGCGGTGCGGCCGACTCGGCGCCGCGACCCCGGACTTGAGAGCCGTAGACCACCTCGATGGCGCGCTGGTCGGGCGAGACGGCGATCAGCACCGCATTTTCCGGCGTCGGCACCTTGGCCAGAATCTCACGAGCCCGTGCGGCGGTGTCGCTACCAAGGTCGCCGAGGTAAATGGCGAACCGCGCCGTGGATGCCCGCGAGCTGTACTTCAGCGCGTCGTCGAGGGCGACGAGGTCTTTGATCGGAAACGGGAAGTGCACGGATAACTCGCCGGGCTCGGTGACCCCCGAGATCCGTCCGCTGGTGGTGATCACCGAACCCTTGGGCAGTTCGGTGGGCTCGAGCGTCGCTACATCACCACGTGCCACTGGCGCCACCTCCAACTGAGAACTCCGATGTGTCATGCCCACCATGTCCGCCGTGCGCATTGCCGACATCCTCATCGGTGGCAGCCCACAAGATCGGCGGATGTGTCCACTTCTCCGACAAGTTGTAGGTCGCGGGGTGGGGTCCCTTGCGGGAGAAGATCAGCGCCGCCAGCACGGCCACCAGCAACAACGGTATCCCGACAAAGTATAGGTGAATCTGCAGAAGGCTCACGACGCAAACCGTATCTCACCGGGGTATATATCGGTGCACTCGGACACAAGAAGCCGGGCGATCCGGCTTAGGCGGCGCCTTCACCGAGGTATCGAGCCCAGGCCGGATGCAGTTCCTTGACCGTCGACAGCAGTCGCCAGTGCTGTCCCGTCGGCGGCACCGGGGCCCGGCGCAGTGCCCAGCCAAGTTCGGTGAGCAGCTTGTCGCCCTTGCGATGGTTGCACGTCGAGCAGCACGCGACGCAGTTCTCCCAGGAGTGGTCACCACCGCGGCTGCGTGGCACCACATGATCGACGGTGTCGGCCTTCGCCCCGCAATAGGCACAGCAGAAACGGTCGCGGTGCATGAGCGCTGCGCGGGTCATCGGGACGCGGGCGTGAAAGGGAACCCGGACGTAGGTCCGCAGCTGGATCACCGACGGCACCACGATCGAGCTGGTCGCCGAGTGGACGACCGGCCCGGCCGGATCATGGTGCACCACGTCTGCCTTGCCGCAGATCACCATCACGATCGCCCGGCGCATCGGCAGCGCGGTCAGTGGCTCGTAGGTGGAGTTCAGCAGGAGCACCCGCTGCCGACTCCAGATCGATGCGCTTTCGTGGCGGCTGGGTGGATGGGTATCAACACTGTGTAGGCATGACGCGGTTGTGGGTCCGGTTAACCCCGCCGCGGCACCGGAACTGCGGTGGCTGCGGCGTCTCTTGCCCTGCGCCATAGATCCTCCGCGGATAGTCCACCATGATTCGCCGCCAATCGCACCCTATTGCAGGTGAACGCCGTGTCGATCCGGTGAACAGCAGGAGAGGCTGCGGCCCGCCTCACGTTGCCACCCCAGCGATGCACCACAATGGAGGGGATGGATCAGGTGAGCTTCTACGACGCTGTCGGCGGTGCCGAGACCTTCAATGCGATCGTGTCGCGCTTTTATGCGCAGGTCCCGGAGGACGAGATACTGCGTGAGGTGTATCCCGCAGACGACCTAGCGGGCGCCGAAGAACGATTGCGCATGTTTCTCGAGCAGTACTGGGGTGGCCCGCGAACCTACTCCGACCAGCGCGGACATCCGCGCCTGCGGGTGCGTCACGCCCCATTCCGGATCACCCCCATCGAACGCGATGCGTGGCTGCGGTGCATGCACACCGCCGTCGCCTCCATCGACTCGCACACCCTCGACGACGAGCACCGTCGCGAATTGCTCGGCTACCTTGAGATGGCCGCCCACTCACTCGTGAATTCCTCGTTTTGATGTCCGGCCACAAGATGAAGCGGGGTGGAATGAACTCACGGCAGGGCGGGACGGGCCCCGGCTCTGCCCGCGCAAGCGCTCGTCGACCGGAGCCGTGGTGGTCGAGCGCGGTGTTCTACCAGGTGTATCCACGGTCGTTCGCCGACAGCAACGGCGACGGGATCGGCGACCTGGACGGGTTGACGGCCCGGCTGGAGCACCTGGAACAGCTGGGTGTGGACGCGATCTGGATCAACCCCGTCACCGTCTCGCCGATGGCCGACCACGGCTACGACGTCGCCGATCCGCGTGACGTCGACCCGCTGTTCGGCGGGATGGCCGCGATCGAACGGCTGATCGCTGCAGCACACCAGCGGGGCATCAAAGTCACCATGGACGTGGTGCCCAACCACACCAGTTCGGCGCACCCATGGTTTCAGGCGGCGCTGGCCGGCGGCCCAGGCAGCGCTGCACGGGGTCGCTATTTCTTTCGTGACGGTGGCGGCCCCGACGGGGCGCTGCCGCCGAACAACTGGGAGTCGGTGTTCGGCGGATCGGCCTGGACCCGGGTGGTCGAACCGGACGGCACCCCTCGCCAGTGGTATCTGCACCTCTTCGATCCCGAGCAGCCCGATCTGAACTGGGATCACCCAGACGTCTTCGACGACTTCGAGAAGACGCTGCGCTTCTGGCTGGAACACGGCGTGGACGGCTTCCGCATCGACGTGGCGCACGGCATGGCCAAGCCGCCTGGCCTGCCGGACACCCAGGGAGTCAAGACCGGGGTGTTGCGGCACAGCGATGACGACCCACGCTTCAACCACCCGAGCGTGCACGCGATTCACCGTGATATCCGCACGGTTGTCGACGACTATCCCTGGGCGGTGACCATCGGCGAAGTGTGGGTCACCGACAACGTCCGCTGGGCTGAATATCTGCGGCCCGACGAACTGCATCTCGGCTTCAATTTCCGGCTGAGCAAGATCGATTTCGACGCAGGCGAAATCCACGACGCGATACAGAATTCGCTCGCGGCCACGGCACTCGAAAGTGCCACGCCGACGTGGACGCTGTCCAACCACGACGTGGGCCGAGAGGTCAGCCGCTACGGCGGCGGTGAGATCGGGCTACGCCGGGCACGCGCCATGGCGATGGTGATGCTCGCCCTGCCGGGCGCGGTGTTCATCTACAACGGTGAGGAACTTGGCCTGCCCGACGTCCAGCTGCCCGACGAAGTGCTACAGGACCCGACGTGGGAACGCTCGGGACATACCGAGCGGGGCCGCGACAAGTGCCGGGTTCCGATTCCGTGGTCGGGCGACACTCCCCCTTTCGGGTTTTCGACGTGTGCCGACACGTGGTTACCGATGCCGCAAGAATGGGCTGCGCTGACCGTCAAAAAACAGCGCGCAGACCCCGACTCGACGCTGTCGTTCTTTCGGCGGGCACTCGAATTACGCAGGGCGCGAAGTGAATTCGATGGCGGCGAGATAGAGTGGCTGGACGCATCACGCGGCAGGCTGATATTCCGCCGCCGCGGCGGCGGTCTGGTGTGCGCGCTGAACGCCGGCCGCCGCCCGATGGCACTGCCGCCGGGCGAACTCATCTTGTCCAGCGCGCCGTTGGTCAACGACAAATTGCCACGCGACGCCGCGGCCTGGCTGGTGTAACCCGCATCAAAGCCCGACCGTAGGTCCCTCCGGTGAGCGCTGCGCCCCTCGCTCCCCTATATCTGGCACATGGCATCCTACGCGTGGACAGTAACCGGAGCCGGACCCGCGGGAATCGCCGCGGTGGGAAGGCTCCTCGATCAAGGGATAGCGCCCGAAAAGATCGCCTGGGTTGATCCAGCCTTTGCAGGAGGAGATCTCGGCCAGAAGTGGCGGTCGGTGTCAAGCAACACGCACGTTGAAAGCCTTTCAAACGACGGCGACCGCCCTCTGTTTGGAGAAAAGGCAATGGAGAATTGAAACGACGCAGCAGGAAGTCGCCTCGAAAAACGTGATCCTCGCGGTCGGGGCAGTTCCTAAGAAGCTCTCACATTCCCATCTGGATGAGATTCCTGTAGAAGTCGCTCTCGATCCAGAGAAGCTCGCGGAGCAGCCGCTGGAAGGGACGAGGGTTGCCGTGTTCGGCTCTTCTCACTCAGCGATGAGCGCATTGCCGCATCTCTTACGCCACCCTGTCGAGAGGGTGATCAATTTCTACCGCAGTCCGCTCAAATACCCTGTGTATCCGGATGATTGGATCTTGTTCGACGATGTGGGCCTGGAAGGCCAAGCGGCTGTGTGCGCTCGAGAGTGAAGGCTTACGCGGAGCCGGTTTTCTAACGCTATTAGTCCGTCGAAAGGATGAGCGTCTCGATTCGCTCGAATATGGCGGTGGCTGCCGCTTGGGCGGATTCCAACAGGGCCACACCGGAGAGCTGCTGTGACAGGCGTGCCGTCTCTGACTCGGCGACCATGATCGCCCCGGTGAGGACGGTCGCGGTCAGTGACGCCTCCCACGAAAGGTACTGGGGTGAGCTGTCTTCGAGTGCGCAGCGCAGTGCGGCGTCAAGCGCGGCCAGGTCATCGAGGCGACGTCGTCGCAGGGCGTCGCTGCTAGAGATGGTGTCCAGGTAGACAGCCAGGCCGTTCAAATGGTCGTCGGCATGGCGGCGCTGCAGGTCGGCGAGGTACCACTCGAGCACAGCCTGTGCTGCCGACGTGCCGGGGCGTCGGCCGCGGACGGCGACCGGCGGCTCGGTATACCAGCTGTCCTCGTCGAAGAACAGGTCGGTCTTGGCCGGAAAGTAGTTCAACACGGTCTGCGGCGACACACCGACGACCTCGGCGACCTCGGCCACTGAGGTGCTATCGAACCCCTTCGCCATGAACAGCTCGGTGGCCGCATCGCTGATCGCACGACGGGTCGCTTGCTTCTTGCGTTCCCTTAAGCCTTCCACCACGGAAACCACGATACCGGTGAAATTAGGGGTACCCTATTATTTGTGCCACCCAAAGAAAATTGCGGAGAAATCGTGGTTGTCGGTGCTACCGGCCAGGTGGGCCGCTATGTGGTCGACGGTCTAACGCGTGCTGGTCGACGCGTCCGCGCCGTATCGCGCCATCCTGGGCCCGGTCGACCCGGCGTGACGGCATGCAGCGCCGACGTGGGCGATGCCCAGGCGTTCAGATCCGTACTGGGCGGAGCTGATGCGATCTATCTGAGTCTGCCGCCAACGCTGCCGCCTCACGATGTGACGCGCGTCGGCGACGACATCGCCGCCGAGGGGATTGGCACCACGGTATTGCTGTCGTCGGATTTGGTGCGGTCCTATCCCGGGTCGGTGATGGCCGCAAGTCACGAGCGCGAGGAGCATGTGCTGGGTGCGATCTTGGGTGACTCGCTGGTGGTGTTGCGGCCCGGGATGCTGATGGACAACGACGCCGTCGAGTGGGCGGGGTCGATCCGGGAGCAGGGCGTGGTGATCACCGCGTTCCCCGACGCCCTGGAAGTCCCGATCGCACCGGTGGACGTCGGGGCCGCGGCGGTGGCCGCGCTGACCTCGCCCGGACCTGGCCCATCGGCGCCGCAGCGGCTGCTGGGACCGCAATGGCTGAACACCGGAGACCGGGTCGCGGTGCTCACCGATGTGCTGGGGCGCCCGATCACCGTGCAGGTGGTGTCCCCCGACGAGCATCGGCGGGTGCTGGCCCGGGTGCGGCCCGAACCCATCGCGCGCCAGAAATTGTTGATGCTAAGCGCGGCGCCGCGCTCGATCGGTGACTGCCCGGATCTGCCGCTGAGCCAAGGAAACACAACCTATTCGGCGTGGGCGGCAGCCAACGCTGCAGCATTCGGGATCGCGGCCCGATGAAGCGGTCGACACAGGCCGGTTTGCCGATATTGGACAAGCCGTGGCGGCGGCGGGGCACCTGGCGCTATGCGCTGGGCCGGCTGCATGGATTCGCCAGGCCGCCCGTGAATGTTACCGACCCACCGCCGAACATCATCATCGACCGCGATCAGGAAATCCACACTCGGGACGGAACAGTATTGCGGGCCAACGTGATCCACCCACCTACCAGGAGGGCTCACCCGGTCATCCTGGCTATTCACCCCTACGGCAAGGACAACCTGCCCGCCCGCCGCGCCAACCGGTGGACTTTCCCCATGAATTATCGGATGCTGCGCCAGGCCGCGCCTGTGACGTTTTCGGCGCTCACCGGGTGGGAGGCTCCCGATCCGGCCTGGTGGGTGGCGCAGGGCTTTGTGGTGGTCAACGCCGACTTGCGCGGCTGCGGACACTCCGACGGCACCGGAAAACTCTTGTCGCGCCAGGAAGCCGAAGACACCTATGACGTCATTGAGTGGGTGTCGACGCAGCCGTGGAGCGATGGGCGGGTCGTGATGCTGGGCGTGTCGTATCTGGCAATGAGCCAGTACGGTGCGGCGGCCCTGCATCCGCCGGGGCTGGCCGCGATCTGCCCGTGGGAGGGTTTCACCGACGCCTACCGCGATATGGTGTGCCCCGGCGGGATCCGGGAAAAGGGATTCACCCGGGTGTGGTCGCTGCAGCTGCGCCGGACCACCCGACTGGCCTACGACCTGCTCGCGGCCTCGGACGAGCATCGGCTGCGCGACGAGTTCTGGCGATCGCTGGTGCCCGACCTGTCGACGATCGACGTGCCGATGCTGGTGTGCGGCAGCTTCTCGGACAACAACTTGCACAGCCGCGGTTCGATGCGCGCCTTCACCCAGACCGGCTCGACCCACGCCCGGCTATACACCCACCGCGGCGGCAAATGGGCGACGTTTTACTCTGAGCCGGCTCGCGCCGAGCAGCTGGCGTTCATCCGCGGGGTGCTCGAGGGTGCGCCCCCTGCGCGCAGCGTGCGGCTGGAAGTCCGCGAGGACCGCGACAGAATCGCGGCGGTCCGCGACGAGACCGAATGGCCACTCGCGCGCACCCGCTGGCGGCGCCTGTATCTGGCCGGGCCCGGCGTGCTGGACACCGAGCCGCCATCACAACCCGGTTCGGTGTCGTTCAAAACACGTTGGCACGCCGCTGCATTCACCTGGACCGCGCCCAACGACCTGGAGCTAACCGGCCCGATGGCCGTACGGCTATGGCTGCAGGTACATGGGAGCGACGACGTGAGCCTGTTCCTCGGCGTGGAGAAATGGCGCGACGAACGCTTCGTACCGTTCGAAGGCTCCTACGGCTACGGCCGCGACCGGGTGACAACTGGCTGGCAGAAAGCATCCCTGCGCCAGCTTGATCCGGAACAGTCGCGGCCGTGGGAGCCGGTGCCAAGCTGCACACACCCGCAACCGCTGCGCGCGGGGGAGGTGGTCGCCGTCGATGTCGCGTTCGGCCCCTCGGCCACCCTGTTTCGCGCCGGCGAACAACTACGGCTTCTGGTCGCCGGGCGCTGGCTATCCCCGCGCAACCCGCTAACCGGGCAATTCCCGGCCAGTTACCCGCGGCCGCCACACACCCGCGTCACACTGCATTGGGGCCCCGTCCACGACGCGCACCTACTCATCCCCGAAATCCCGGCCGGCTAGTCGGGGCCGGCATTCGGAGAGGCGGACTAGAGGGGAGGTGACCCAAAGCGCACACATAGAAGACACGCAGACACAGGGGAGGCCGCAGCTTTTGGACCCACTAACACTCTCATCGCGGCGGCTGGATGATCTCACCACCCAATCCGGCTTGAGCCGACAGGGCGACAGCTGCCAATCGCCACACCATCGACATTAAGTACGTGTGACACATCTGGAAACCTATGCCTGAACCAGTCGTACTAATCAACGTTTTCGAAGTGCCTGTGGCCGAGGCCTAGGAGTCCATATCAGCGTGGGAGAAGACCCGCGATTATCTTTCCAACTGTCAGGGCCGGGCCACCTCGGGATGGCACTGCTATACCAAGCGATCGCAGCGGAGTCCAACTTCCAATTCATCAACATCGCCCACTGGCGAAGCGCAGAAGAATTCACCAACGCACATAGCCTCTCGGACGGCGCAGTTCAGTGCATCGGATTAATGTCTAATGTTTCACGGTGTCGAATCGTTTGAGCAAGAAAACGCTTCGGGGCGCTGCGTCTGTCCAGCGTCATTGGGGGGATACGCACCGATGCGGATGCCCAACGCTGGAAAGCCGTCGAAGACACAGGCGATTGCCCGTTGCGAGCGTAGGACCCTCGGCAATCGTCATAAACTCACGCTGATCCTTTTTTGCTAGGTCGCAAGCGATTCCGCTCTGGCAAGTGCAAAGGCCGGTCAGCGAAGTACCAGTGCCGGATGCCCGCGACGCCGGTACACCGAGCCGAACCGGGCGTCGACACGCAACCAGGTCGGCAATATCCGGACCCGGATCATCTCGTCGGCGGCGATCGCGTCGGGTGACTGCGGCAGGAAACCCATCGCGGTCAAAGCGAACACACAGCGCATAGGCAGCCCCACGCTGGCGTCGGCCGAACTGACCCTGATGACCTCCTGGTCGAGCAGCGAGACCGGCGGACCATGGGAACTGCTGTGTTCTTTGGCGAGTTGCGCGCCCCGCTGCGCCAGGTCCAGCATCACCCGGGCGGGTACGTCTTCGAGGTGGGTGAACCCGGATTCCGGGGGCAGTGCACCGCGCCACGCGGAGTCCATCGCGAAGCCCGGATCGACGTAGCCCGAGGCGTCCATCGCGGACAGGCCGCGCGCCAGTGCGTCTGCGCCCACCGACAAATCGTCGGGCCGCACCTTGCCGACCACCACCCGGCTGGCCAGTACGTCGAAACCGGTTGCCACCCAAGCCGTCAGCAACCCGGCAGATCGGGCGCGCAGTCGGATGACCGCAGTGTCATCGAGCCGCAGCGCATGATCGACGAATGTGGCCAGATCTCCGCGGTGGGCAGCTCTGGATTCTGGGCCCAGCCACAGCCCGCGCTCGGCTACCGCAGCCACCATTGCAAATACTCCCGATGGTGTGGTGAGAGTCGCACCAGCCGCTGCTGCTCGATACGGAACGCGGCCAGCTGTGACTCGGCGATGACGGCGGGCTTGGACTCCGGATCCGCGCTGACCGAACGCACTTCGTAGCCCAGCGTGAAGTCCACCGCTCGCAGCCGTTTCACCCAGATGGTCACCTGCAGAGGCGAATCGGCCAGCCGTAGCTGACCTTTGTAGGTGACCCGGACGTCGGCGATCAGCAGGCCGGTGGACGTGATGTCGGCGCCGAAAGCGTCGCGCAGAAATGGGACACGTGCCTCTTCGAGGATCGTGACCATGGTGGCGTGGTTGACGTGCTGGTACATGTCGATGTCCGACCAGCGCACCGGCACGGGCGCGACGAACCCGACACTCACCTTGACGATCCTCTTCCGCTGGTGTGCGTCATGCGGCGGATCTGTCGTGCCGCCACCGACAGGGTCGCGAGGTCTTTCTCGCCGCTGTCATAGATCTCGGTGAGGGTGCGGCGTGCCCGTTCCACCCGGGACGCGCTGATGTGTTCCCATTCGGCGATTTTCTGCTCTCCGCTTTCGTCTGGTTCCCCAACGGCGAGCACATCCAAGCACAACGACCGCAGCGACGCGTAGATGTCGTCACGAATCGCCAAGCGCGCCAACGCACCCCAGCGGTCGTTTCGGGGCAGCTCGGATACCGCGGTCAGCAGGCCGTCGGTGCCCAGCCGGTCCATCAGGGCGAAATAGGTGTCTGCGACTTCGGCGGGGTCGATCTCAGTGATGTCGCCGATGTCGATGATGTCGAGCAGGCTGAAGCGGTATAGGCCGACGGCGACCCGATAAGCCAAGTCTTCCGGTGCGCCCTGCGACGCGAATTCCGCTGCTTCCTTTTCGACGATGGCCTTGTCGTCCCCGCGCAACCACTCAGACATCCGCGGCGTCAGCTGTTTGACCTTCGCGGCGAACCGGTTGATCTCGGCGCCGACGGCCAACGGCTGCGGGCGATAGTTGAGCAGCCAGCGTCCGGCACGATCGATCAGCCGCCGGGTATCCAGTGCCATCCGGTCCGACAACGCGACCGGCAGGTTTGCCGCACGGATGCGCCGCCAGATGTCACCCACACCGAAGATGGCGTCGGTGGCGACATAAGTGCGCACCGCGTCGATCGACATTACACCGACGTCTTCGGCGATCCGGAAGGCATAGCTGATTCCGGCGGTGTCCACCAGATCGTTGATCAACATGGTGGTGACGATCTCGCGGCGCAGCTGATGCGTGCGGATCTCCGGGGTGAACCGTTCCCGCAGCGGCGTCGGGAAGTACTGGGGCAACCTGGACGCGAACACATCCTGATCCGGCAGTTCGGTGGCCAACATCTGCTCTTTGAGCCCAAGCTTGACGTGCGCCATCAGCGTTGCGAGCTCGGGCGAGGTGAGCCCGATGCCGGCCTCGGAGCGCCGGTGAATCTCTTTCTCCGACGGCAGCGCTTCCAGTTCCCGGTTGAGCCCGCGCTCCTCGACCAGGTACTTGATCTGCATCGCGTGCACCGAAAGCAGGCCGGCCGCGTTGGCGCGGCTGGTACCGATCAAGTCGTTCTGGTCCTCGTTGTCGGTCAGCACCAGTCGCGCGACCTCGTCGGTCATCGACTCCAGCAGTTGTTTGCGCTCGTCGGCCCTCACCTTCCCGGCACTCACCAGCGAGTCGATCAAGATCTTGATGTTGACCTCGTGGTCCGAACAGTCCACGCCGGCAGAGTTGTCCATCGCGTCGGTATTGATCCGCCCGCCCGACAGGTCGAACTCGACGCGGCCCAACGCCGTCACCCCGAGATTGCCGCCTTCGACGATGACCTTGGCGCGCACCTGATTCGCGTTGACCCGCACCGGATCGTTGGCGCGATCGCCGACATCGGCGTCGGACTCGGATTCGGCCTTGATGTAGGTGCCGATGCCGCCGTTGAACAACAGGTCCACCGGCGCCTGCAAGATCGTCTTGATCAGGTTGGGCGGGGCCATCTCGGTGACATCGCCGTCGATGCAGAGGGCGGCCCGGACCTCTGGGCTGATCGGGATGGCTTTTTGCTCGCGGCTGTAGACCCCACCGCCCTCGCTGATCAACGACTTCTCGTAGTCGTCCCAGCTGGAGCGCGGCAGGTCGAACATTCGCCGGCGTTCCTCCCACGAAGCCGCGGCATCGGGGTCCGGGTCGAGGAAGATGTGCCGGTGATCGAAGGCGGCGACCAGCCTGATGTGCTTGCTCAGCAGCATGCCGTTCCCGAACACGTCGCCGCTCATGTCGCCGATGCCCACGACGGTGAAGTCCTCGGCCTGGGTGTCGACCCCCATCTCCCGGAAGTGCCGTTTCACAGCCTCCCACGCGCCCTTGGCGGTGATGCCCATGGCCTTGTGGTCGTAGCCGACCGATCCGCCGGACGCGAACGCGTCACCCAACCAGAATCCATAGGACTTGGCGACGTCGTTGGCGATGTCGGAGAACGTCGCAGTGCCTTTGTCCGCGGCCACCACCAGATAAGCGTCGTCGCCGTCGCGGCGTACCACCTCCGGTGGCGGATTGACGCGTCTGGTTGCGTGGTCGACGTTGTCGGTGACGTCGAGCAACCCCGAGATGAGCAGCTGGTAGCAGGCTACGCCTTCGGTGCGGATGGTGTCGCGGTCGACTGCCGGGTCGCCGGTGGCCAGCGGCGGCCACTTGAGGACGAACCCACCCTTGGCCCCGACCGGCACGATGACGGCGTTCTTGACCGCTTGCGCCTTGACCAGGCCCAGGATCTCGGTGCGGAAGTCGTCCCGGCGATCTGACCAGCGCAGGCCGCCGCGCGCCACCAGGCCGAACCTCAGGTGCACGCCTTCGACGCGGGGCGAATAGACGAAGATCTCGTACTTGGGGCGCGGCAGCGGAAGCTCGTCGATCAGTTGCGCGTCGAGCTTGAGCGCCAGGACATCGCGGGCACGGCCTGAAGCCTCGCGTGTCACAAAGTAATTGGTTCGCAAGGTTGCTTGAACCAGCGACGCGAACGCACGCAGAATGCGGTCGGTGTCCAGACTCACCAGCGCATCGATGTCCGCAGCGACCGCGGCGGCGGCCGCTTGCGCATTGCGGCTCGCCGCCGAATCCGACGGCCGGGGATCGAAAAGCGCCTCGAACAGGACGACCAGTGATCGCGCGGTAGAGGGGTGCTCGTTGAGCACCGATTCGATGTAGGACTGGCTATAGGGGAAGTTCGCCTGCCGTAGGTATTTCGCGTAGGCACGCAGTAGCACGACCTGCTGCCAGGTCAGCCTCGCGCGCATCACCAGCTCGTTGAACCGGTCGATCTCGACGCGGCCCTGCCAGATCGCGGTGACCGCGTCGGCAAATCGTTCTGCAGTAGCGTCCCGTTCGGCCGCAGTCGACGCCTGCGGGATCGTCGGGTGCGGTGAGATTTTGAACTGGTAGATCCACACCGGCAGCCCGTCGGGGCGGGTGACGGTGAACGGTCGCTCCTCGAGCACCACGACACCCATGCTCTGCAGCATCGGCAGCAGCTGGCTCAACGAGGCGGTGCGTCCACCCAAGAACCAGGTCAGCTGGGCGCCCCCATCCCCGCCGCGTTCGGAGAACACCAGCTTGACCGAATCATCGGCCAGCTCTTTGATGATGGCGATGTGGTCAATGGCATCGGCCGGAGTGACGGCTTGTTTGTAAACCTCGGAAAAGGCGGCCGCGTAGTGCTCAGCATCAGCTTGCCCGACGGAGCCGTCTGCCGCGGCGCCGATCAGCCGGTCGGCCCAGGTTCGCGCGGCTTCGCTCAGCAACCCTTGAATCCGGATCCGGTTGGCTTCGGAGACGTCGACCGGCGCGGCATCTTCGGGCAGCCGGACCATGAAATGCATGAGCGCCCAAGGTGATTCACTGACACGAGCGGTGAATTCCAGTCGCGTCCCGCCGAACTCGCGGACGAGGATGTCCTCGATTTGCAACCGCACTTGTGTGGTGTAGCGGTCGCGGGGCACATAGACCAGGCACGAGACGAAGTACTGGAGCCGATCGGCGCGCAGGAACAACAACGCATGCCGTTGGGATCCCAGATCCACCACCGCTTTGGCCATCGTCAAGAGCCGTTCGGCGCTCAGCGTGAACAGTTCCGAGCGCGGGACGGTCTGGATGACGTCGAGCAGCAGCTGGCCTGGGTGGATAGGGTCGCTGTCGGCCATCACTAGCGCTTCGCGGACCCTGCGCGAGATCGTCGGGATTTCTAGGACGTCTGCGTTCATGGCGGCGACGGTGAAGAGCCCGACGAAGCGGTGCTCGATAACACCGCCCTCGGTGTATTCGCGAACCGCGATGACATAGGGGTAAGCGCCGTACCGCAGGTAGCTACCAACGACGGATTGGGCCAGAACCAGCAGTCTGTCGTCGTCGGTCAACCGGGGACGGGAACCGGTGCGGGTGCGCAGGACGCCCAGGCCGGGGGACCCGGCGCCGGAGACCAGACCGTCATGCACCCGGCAACGTTGGTAGCCGAGCAGCAGGAAGTTTCCGTCACCCAACCAGCGCAGCAGCGCCGCGACATCGTCGCGGTCCGGCGCCGAGAAGTGGTCGCGCGCGTTGGCTTCGACTTCTGCGGCCAGGTCGCTCAGGGTGGCGATCAACGCTGCCGCGTCGCTGGCGACCTGTTGAACGTCGGTCAGGACCTTGGGCAGCAGCAGTTCGACCTCGGCGAGGGCCTTGCTATCGACGGAGGGCAAAAGCTGCACGTGTATCCACGCCTCGCCGACGTATTGCGACGCGCCGGCTGGTTTTGGTTCGACGCCGAGCAGGTCCCCCGTCGGGCTGCGATGCACCTCGAACGCTGGTGTCATGATGGCCGTGTAGGCGACACCGAGCCGGTGCAGCAGCACGGTGACGGAGTCCATCAGCATGCCACCGTGGTCGGTGACGACCTGCAGCGCGGGTCCGAATCCAGCGGGATCGCCCGCGGGGTAGACACCGACACGGCTTTCGCCGGCGGGACGGTGCTGACCGAGCCGATAGTGTGCGCTCAGCATGGCAGGCGTCACGATGGCGGCAGGGACGGTCAGGTCGATAGGCCCGGTCTCTGCGGCCCCTGGTTCGTCACCGTGCGGACCGCGATAGCTCTCGATGTAGGCTCTCGAGATCCAGTCGGGAATGTCCTGCTGCTGGGTGAAGGTGGTCCACGGCTTGAGATCCTGCTCAGCCCCGGGATCGATCGTCATGCCGATTGCTCCCAACTCACGACAGTTGCCAGCGCTGGCAGAGCTGACACTAGTCGCGCGTTAGCTTGCGGTGGGTCACTCTGTGCGGACGGGCTGCTTCAGCGCCGAGCCGTTCGACTTTGTTTTCCTCGTATGCACCGAAGTTGCCCTCAAACCAGAACCACTTGGCCTCGTTGTCCTCGTCACCTTCCCAGGCCAGGATGTGCGTGCACGTGCGGTCCAGGAACCAGCGATCGTGCGAAATCACTACCGCGCAGCCCGGAAAATTCACCAGGGCGTTCTCCAGCGAGCTCAGGGTCTCGATATCCAGGTCGTTGGTCGGCTCGTCCAGCAGTAGAAGGTTGCCGCCCTGTTTGAGCGTCAGCGCGAGGTTGAGCCTGTTGCGCTCGCCACCGGACAGCACCCCGGCCGGCTTCTGCTGGTCGGGGCCCTTGAACCCGAACGCCGACACGTAGGCGCGAGACGGTATCTCGGTCTGACCGACCTGGATGTAGTCCAGCCCATCCGAGACGACTTCCCACACGGTCTTTTTCGGATCGATGCCCGCGCGGGCCTGGTCCACGTAACTGATCTTGACGGTCTCTCCGATCTTGACAGTGCCGCTGTCCGGCTGCTCCAGCCCGACGATGGTTTTGAACAGTGTGGTCTTGCCGACCCCGTTGGGACCGATGACACCGACGATGCCGTTGCGCGGCAGGGTGAAGGACAGGTCCTTGATCAGGGTGCGTCCGCCGTAGCCCTTGTCGAGGTGTTCGACCTCGACGACCACGTTGCCCAGTCGCGGCCCGACCGGGATCTGAATCTCGTCGAAATCGAGCTTGCGCGTCTTCTCCGCCTCGGCGGCCATCTCTTCGTAGCGCTGCAGCCGCGCCCTGCTCTTAGCTTGACGCGCTTTGGCCCCGGACCGGACCCAGGCCAGCTCCTCGGTCAGCCGCTTCCGCAGCTTGGCGTCTTTGCGGCCCTGCACCGACAGGCGCTCGGCCTTTTTCTCCAGGTAGGTCGAGTAGTTGCCTTCGTAGGGATACGCGCGGCCACGGTCGAGCTCCAGGATCCATTGGGCGACGTTGTCGAGGAAGTACCGGTCGTGGGTAACCGCCAAAACCGCCCCCGGGTAAGCGGCCAGGTGCTGTTCGAGCCACTGCACGCTTTCGGCGTCTAGGTGGTTGGTCGGCTCGTCGAGCAGCAACAGGTCGGGTTTGGACAACAGCAGCTTGCACAGCGCCACGCGGCGGCGCTCACCGCCAGACAGATTCGTCACCGGCTCGTCAGGCGGCGGGCAGCGCAGCGCGTCCATGGCCTGCTCCAGCTGTGAGTCGAGGTCCCACGCGTCGGCGTGGTCGAGTTCCTCTTGCAGCCGGCCCATTTCTTCCATCAACTCATCGGAATAGTCGGTGGCCATCAATTCGGCGACCTCGTTGAAGCGGTCGAGCTTGACTTTGATGTCGCCCAGGCCCTCTTCCACGTTGCCGCGAACGGTCTTCTCCTCGTTCAGCGGCGGCTCCTGTTGCAGGATGCCGACGGTGGCACCAGCGGCCAGGAAGGCTTCACCGTTGTTCGGCCTGTCCAGACCGGCCATGATCCGCAAGACGCTCGACTTGCCGGCGCCGTTGGGGCCGACGACACCGATCTTGGCACCCGGGTAGAAGCTCAACGTGACGTCGTCCAGGATGACCTTGTCGCCGTGCGCCTTGCGGACCTTCTTCATCGTGTAGATGAACTCAGCCATGCCGCGGTTTTGCCTTTCTGGTCTTGCAGAATGATCTCGCGGACCATCCTAGGCACCCACGGACAGCTGCGAGCCGACAGCTAAGCCGATAGTGGTAGGCGGCCGGGACCAGCGGTAGCGTCGCCAGACTGGACCGGGTCGTCACCGTCAGTGGGGACAGCATCGGCAGCTTCGCCGGGGGCGGCGACAGCTGGGCCCGGGTCCGCGTCGGGACCGGTGTAACCAGGCTTCTCGATGCGCACGAAGACGCGCGACAGATCCGGACCGACCGAGGTCGCCCGCATCTCCAGCGACGAACGGCGATTACCATCCCGGTCCTCGTACTCGCTGGTGTATACGTGGCCCGCCACGATCACCGGTGCGCCCTTACCCAACGCGGCACCCACACCAGTGACCAATCTTCCCCAGCAATTGACGGTGATGAACAGCGAGTTGCCCGGCTCCCAGCTGCCGTCACTGGTGCGGCGGCGCGAATTACTGGCCACCCGGAACTTGATGACCTCCTGATCACCGACCTTGCGGCGCTGCAGGTCGTTGACGATGTGACCGACGACGGTGAGCGGGGTTTCGAACATTGGCTCAATTTCCTTTCCATAGTTGCGCTCGTACTGCTGCTCAGTCAGCTCCCGGACACCGACAAATCACCGACAAACCGCTCCGTTCTCCGCCGTGGCGAGCCCAGCCTGTGGACAAAGTCGCGACTGTGGATAAGCACCCGGTCTCGACGCCGGCCTAGCGTCCTTCCGGCGTTTCACGCCGCGCCAGTTCGGCCAGCATCGCGTTGTAGGCGGTCAGGTCGGCGTCATCGTCGCGTTCGGCCGCCCGGTCCAACCGCCGGGCGGTGCGGTCATCGCTGCGCGCCCACTGCACGAGCAGCGCGAGCATCACGATCACCAGGGGTAGTTCCCCTGCCGCCCAGGCGATTCCACCGCCCAACCGCTGATCACCCAGCAGGTCGGTGTGCCAGCTCAAACCAAGTGAGCGGTAATAGTCGGCGCCGATCACCTTTCGGGTGCCCATCAGCACCACCCCGAAGAACGCGTGCAGGGGCAGCGAGCCGAACACCACGGCCACCTTGGCCAGTGGCGGGATCGGCCGCGGCGTAGGGTCCACCCCGATTACGACCCAGTAGAACAGGTAGCCGCTGACCAGAAAGTGCACGTTCATGGCTAAATGCCCGGCGTGCCTGCCTACCGCGGCGTCGAAAATGCCGCTGAAGTACAGCCCGTAGAACCCGGCGACGAACAACGCGGTAGCGACCACCGGGTTGGTGAGGAACCGCGACAACCGACTGTGCAGTGCGACCAACAGCCATTCCCGCATACCCGGCGGGTCATCGCGGCGGGCGGCGGGCAGCGCCCGTAACGCCAGGCTGACCGGAGCGCCCAGCACCAGCAGGATCGGGACTAGCATCGAGAGCCCCATGTGAGCGACCATGTGCATGCTGAACATCGCCGGCATGTAGCGACCGACACCCGATGACGTCACGAACAGCAAAGCCAGGCAGCCGATCAGCCAGGCCAGGGTCCGGCCCGGCGGCCAGCTGTCGCCGCGGCGGCGCAGCCGCACCACCGCTGCCACATACAGCGCGGCGAACACGATCGCGGCCGTACCGAAGACCAGGTCGAAGCGCCAGTCGAACAGAATGCGCGGCGGGGTGGGCGGTCCGTCGAAGTCGTAGCCGATCTCGGCTTCGGGAATCGACGGTAGCCGGATCGGGGGCGGTGGCGGCGGTGTACGGCCCAGCCCGACGGCAATACCGAAGGTAAGGCCGAAAACCGCGGCCTCGATCAGCGCCAGCCGGATCAGCACATTGCGCGCTTGGCCAGGACTCGGATCCGCTTGCAGCACAGTAATTACGGTGCGCCGCTGGCGCCAGCCGACGACCCCCAGCACGCACAGCGCGACGAACTTGGCCACCACCAGCCGCCCATAACCGGTGGTCAGCAAGTCGGAAGGCAGAACCCGCACCCGGGCGTTCACCAAGCCGCTGAGCGCCATCGCGACCCAGCACCACAGTGCAATCGCTGAGAAACGCTGTGCCGCCAGGTGGGTGTGGTCACCGCTGCGCAGTGCGTGGGCCAGCAGAGCGAGTAGACCACCGGCCCACAGACTGGCTGCGACGAGGTGGATCAGCAGGCTATTGGTGGCCAGGTCGTGCGAGCCGCCGGCCGACGAGTGACCGGTCAGCCCGAGCGGAATGAGCGTCACCAACGACCCGGCGAGCAGTAGCGGCGTCCACGACCAGCGGAGCACCGACAAGCTTGCCAGCGTCACCATCGCGGCCAGGACCGCAGTCCAGCGCCACGCGGAGGCGGTGTTGATCAGGCCGGCCAACGACCAGATCGTCACCGGGTTGAGGTGATCGACCAACGGTTGACCGGACACATCGGAAACGGTCAGCGGGACCAACAGCGCGGCACACACCGCCCAGACCCCCGACGCCATCGTCCCCAGCCGAAGCGCGCGGTATCCGCCGACATCGAGGACGCCACTGCTTTGCGGCGGCACCAGAAATGCCGCGAAAAGAAACGACCCGATGGCCAGCACCGCAGCGATCTCTCCCGCCGCCCGGACGAACGGCAGCCCCAGCGTGGTTGCCGGGCCCGGATCGGGCAAACCGGTGGCGGTCAACGCATCCGCCAGCGATAGCGCTCCGATTCCCGCCGCCGTGCAGCCCGCCAGCACCGCGACGCCGATCAGCAACGGCCACACCCGTGCGCGGGGCTTGGCCGTGGCTTTATCGGGGGCCTTGCCGGCGGGCCGGGCGACTGTCATGTACCCAGGGTATTGACGGGCGCCGGAGACTACAGAGTTTGTTCGTCCAAACGCCCCTGACGCGCCTTGAACTCGCGGGCGATGAACTGATTGCGCGCGATGCGCTCGACGTAATTGAAATCTCGCAGAATATTCCGCAATTCCCGCCGGAAAGCGATCCGCCGTTCGGCGAGGTCTGGGGCGGGTGCTATCAGATTCTGATCGGCAACAACCTGGCGCGCGGTAGCGAACAGCAGCGTCGATACCGATTCGCTGCTGCGGACCAGCGCCTGTGCCACGTACTGTCGGCCGACGCCGAGCGCCAAATCCATCAGTTCCTTCTGGCCGATATCCGGCGGCGCATCGCGCAAGACGTCGGCGACAATCTCGTAGGCCTCGAAGAACACCCGCAACATCGCGTCCGACATCAGCGGACGCTTGGCGAACAACATCGCATCGATCTCGTCGCCCCCGGCGGCGACGTGCGCCTCCCAGTCCTGGTGCCACGCCATCTCTTCGGCGATGTTGGCCTTAAACGTCGCCGAATCGGCGAAGTAGAAATCGAATTTCAGCAGATCGCGCAGCCGCATGGCCTGCGCCCAGAAAGCCTCCAGCCGGTCGCCGTCGGCATGCCTGGCGTGCGCCAACGCGAGTTCGACGATCGAGGTTTCCAGGAAGGCATGGATCACCGAGTTCCGGTAGAACGCCGCGGCGTGTTCGTCGTCGGGTGCGATGTACCACACCGGCTCCCGGCCGCTATCGACCCGGGTGATCGGGTGACCGTTGGACAATGCGTCTACCGCCGCACGCACGCCCTCGGGCGAGCGCAGCCGCAACGCACTCGTCGACACCGGAGTTTGCTTGCGCTCGAGGTAGTCCAGTAAATCCTGCAACGTGTGGTGCAGCTGATCGAGCGTTAACGCCGCGCCGCGAGTGGTCAGCAGCAACGCACACACCAAACCCGTTGCCGTCACCGGCGTCGCCTGCAGAATTCGCCACGCGACTTCGAACGACATCTTTTGCAACGCAAGCCATTTGGCGTCCGGATCTTGAGCTAGCGGACCGTGCGGTGGACCGAGGTACTGCCGCATCGAGACCGCTTCGGGGAAGCGGACGTAGATCTTGCCGTAGTTGCGTTCGCCCTGCGCCCTGATGAAGTTGTACAGCCAGCCCGGGCCTTCGGGTGCCTTTTCACCACCTCGGGCGTAAGCGGCGTACTCGGTGGTCTCGTGTAACTGATCGAAGCTGATCGACACCGGCTGCAGCAGAATGTCTTCGCTGCGGCCGTCCAGGTAAGCGTCGGCCACGTAGGCCAGCAGACCGAGTTTGGGTGGCAGCATCTTGCCAGTACGCGAGCGAGTGCCCTCGATGGACCAGCTCAAGTTGAACCGCTTCTCGACGATGTAGCCGACGTATTCGCGCAAGACGTACTTGTAGAGCGGGTCATCGCCGACGTTGCGGCGGATGAAGATGACGCCGGAGCGGCGTAACAGCGGCCCCATCAACCCGAACGACAGGTTGATACCGGCGAACACGTGTACCGGCGGTAGCCGGTTCTCCTGCATCGCCACCGACACCACCGCGCCGTCGATGTAGGAACGGTGCGAAAACAGCAGCACCGCCGGGTGAGCTTCCAGCCCGGCGCGCATCGCCGCGACCTGATACTCGTCGTAGTCGATCTCCGGGTCGAATCCGCGGCTGAGCAACCTGCCGAGGACGGAAACGAGGTCGACGGATACCCTGCTCCACCCGGTGGCGAGTTCGTCGAGCATCTTTCCGGCTTCTTCGACCGTTGCGCCCGGGATCTTTTCCAGGCCGGCGCGAAACCGCGTCGACGCCAAGATCTCCGGCTTCACCAGCCGCGGAGACTTGTACTGCGGTCCGAGGATTCGGTACTCGGCGCGTTCCATCGCCAAGATCGCGCGGCGAGTGACGAACCGGGCGAAGTCGCGTTTGTCCTGTCCGACGGTGGTGTCGCGCCACTGCTGGCGGAGTTCGGACACCTTGGCCGACTCGCCGGCCACCACCCGCGCGCGGTGGGGAGCGTTGCGCAGGATGTGTCGTTGCTGACGTTGGTTGGGGTGGTAGGGATCCCGGCCGGGGAGCAGCCCGGCCAGCTTGGCAACTCTGCTGCGGTCCGGAGGCGGCAGCCAGAACACCCGCACCGGCACGATCGAGCGGTCCTCCCCGGATTCGAGCTGCTCCACCAGCGCTGTCAGCGCCGCCGGCGGCGCATTGGGTTGCGGCAGCTTTAATATGTCGAATCTCGCCTCCGGATTGGCGGCACGCTGCTGGCCCACCCAAGCCATGACCAGCTCCGTCTCGACCGGCGAGGCCATGGACGCCAATACCAGCGAGTCTTGCCCGGTGAGGACTGGGCTGGTATCTGCGACCGGTTCGGTCACGGCCGCCCTCTGGGCCGGGATCTCGGCGATTCAGCGCTGACGGTTTGGTCCGCGCTGGGCTGGTTCGCCTCACCATTTTGGGCAGCAGCCGGTTTCGGGTTCGCCTTGGCCGGCATCCTCGCGGCGGTCTTTGGCTGTGTGTTAGTCGCAGCCTTCTTCGCCGCAGTCTTGGCCTCAGACTTGGGAGGGGCCTTGGGGGCTGCCTTGGTCGCAGTCTTCTTCGCGGTCGTCTTGGCGATCTGACTCCGGGCTTTTCTCGCCGCCTTTTCCTCGGCGTACAGATCGACCTCGGGCAGTTCGTCGATGGGCCAGTTAGCCAGCGTGTCCAAATACAGTTGACGCACCTCGGCGATGTGCTCCGGCAGCGTCTCAAGTGTCCAGTCCTGGACCGGAATCGGCGGAAATACTGCGACATCGACCGTGCCCGGATTGATCGTGTTGGAGTTTCGGGCGGCGACGAGTTCCGCATTGCGGATCACGATCGGGACGATCGGGATCCCCACCGCCATCGCGATGCGGAACGGCCCCTTCTTGAACGGCCCGACTTCGGTGGTGTCAATCCGGGTGCCTTCGGGTGCGATCACAATCGAGAGTCCGTTCTTGGCCCGGTCTTCGACGGTGTGCAGCGTCTCGACCGCGGCGACCGGATCGTCCCGGTCGATGAACACACCGTCCAGCAACTTGCCGAGTGTGCCCATGATCGGGTCCTTTTCCAGTTCCTTTTTGCCCACGCCAACCCAGTTGTCGCGCACCAGCGCACCGGCAATGACCGGGTCAACCTGGTTGCGGTGATTGAAGATAAACACCGCCGGACGCTGCGCGGTCAGATTCTCTTTCCCGATAACATTGAGATGCACTCCAGTGGTCGCAAGCAACAACTGGGAGAAGGTGGAGGTAAAGAAGTTAACGCCCCGCCGCCGGCTACCGGTCAGCACACCGATCCCCACTGCGCCAGCAGCGACCGGGAACATCGAACTGAAGCCGGCAAGTGTTCGCAACTGCCGCCGGATGCCCACGCTACCGCGACTGTTGAATCTCAAAATCGGCCAGCCACGGCGCCTGGCTACGGCGGCCATCTTCCCTTCGGGATTGGTCGGCCGTGGGTTGCCGACCAAGTACATCAGGGCGATGTCCTCGTCACCGTCGGCGTAGAAGTAGCTGTCTTTGAGATCGATGTCGTGCTCGGCCGCAAACCGCTGTACCGCAGCGGCTTTGCCCGGCCCCCACAAGATCGGCCGCACCACCTCGCCGGTGAGCAGCCCTTCTTCATTGGTCTCCAGCTTGTTGGTAAGCATGTTGGAGATCCCGAGGAAACGCGCCACCGGATTGACTTGGATGGTCAGCGCCGACGAGCTGAGCACCACGGTGTGGCCGCGAGCCACGTGAGCCCGCACCAGCTCGCGCATTTCTGGGTAGATCCTGGACTCGATCCGCTGGGCGAACAGCCGCTCGCCAATCTCCTCCATGTCGTCTAACAGGCGCCCGGCCAGCGCCGAGGCGGCCTTACCGATTAGGTCTTCGAACTCGATGCGCCCGAGCGTATGGTTCAGACCGGCCTGAACCATGCTGAGCAGCTCACCCACACCCATGTCGCGGCGCCGTAGGCGCTCCTGGGTAAGGATGACTGCGGTGAAGCCCGCGACCAACGTCCCGTCCAGATCGAAAAACGCCCCGATCTTGGGCCCAGGGGGACTGGCCATGATCTCGGCGACCGAGCCGGGCAACCGCAGATCTCCCGCTGGCTTCCGCGTCCCGCGCTCGTCCCCCAGCTCTTTAGAGGCGCTCATGAGCCCGAGACCGATCGAGACGCCGAACCGGCCGGCTCGGCCGCGAACGACGCAGGCACCGCGCGCGGAGCCGGGTCACCGGCCAACGCCAGGATCTCGTCGAAACCGTCCAGCAGGCACTGGGCGAACAACGTCTCGTTTCGCACCGCCGCCCTGTCGTAGCGCACTGTGATGGTGCACCACCCACCCCGGGAAATCAGCACCACCATCATCGCCACACCGGGCAGCGGGCCGATACCGTACTGCCGCAAGATCTTTGCGCCGGCGATGTAAGTGTCTCCCGGGTAGACCGGGACATTGCTGGCCTGCACGTCGGAGCCGATCACGGAGCCGGTGATCCCCTCCAGCACCGCTGTCGGCAACACACTCAACACTGGCGCAATGGAACCGATGATGTTCATCGCGGGCTCATCGCGACGCTGGGTTATCTGGGCACGGATCTTTTTCATCCGGGAGACCGGGTCGACGGTACCTACCGGCGCCGCCAGGTTGACGCCGGTGAATTGATTCCCGCCGGCCCCATCACCTTCAGCTCGCAGGTTCACCGGCACCGCCATCGGCAGCGTGCTGATCGGCACACCAAGAGCCTCGTGGTAGTGCCGCAAGGCGCCACACAGACCGGCCAGGTAGGCGTCGTTGATCGATCCCCCACCGGCTTTTGCGGCCTTGTGCAGATCGGAGAGCGGGATGTCTATTGCTTCGGTGCGGGTGGCAAGGCTGCGCCGGCGCAGCAGCGGCGACGGCTCGGCGGCCCGGTTGAGAACCCGCATACCCGAGAGTGCGTATCCCACGATCCCCGAAACTGTGTGCGCCGGGTCCAGAACCGCCCGCCCGGCCACCGATACCGCCCCGGCCAGCCCCCCAACGATGCCGCCGACGATGGCAATGGGCAGGTGGTTGATGCCCTGCCGCATCAGTTCAGTGGGCGACAGATCCTGCGGAATGGGTTGCGGGGGCGTCGACCTGGCCGGTGGATCGCGCTCGAGGTCATAGATTTCCGCGAACATCTCGACACCGCCGACGCCGTCGGTGACCGCATGGCTGACATGCAGCAGCGTCGCGGCCGTGCCGTCGGCCAGACCCTCGACCAGGGTGGCCGTCCACAGCGGCCGCGATATGTCCATCGGTGACTGCAGCATCACCTCGGCGAGATCGAATACTTCACGCAGCGTGCCGGGTTCGGAAACCCGCACCCGGCGCACATGGAAGTCCAAGTTGAAATCGGGATCCACCACCCAGCGCGGCGCCGCCGTCGGCAAGGTCGGCACGACAACCTTTTGCCGCAGCCGCAACACCCGTCGGGAGGCGTTTTCGAAGCGGGTCCGGAACCGCTCCCAGTCCGGCGTGGTGTCCAGGAGTTCCAGCGCCATGATCCCCGACCGGGTCCGGGGATTTGCTTCACCCCGATGCATTAGATAATCGACCGGTCCAAGCTCGTCGGACAATTTAACGGCCTCGACGGACTCAGACATGATCGTTAACTCGACGCGCCAACCCTGTCACCGCCGATCAAGCCTCCTGCCTCGGACCCGCCAACCCAATTGCCAACACAACGCTAGTCGGGTTGCCGCGCTGGTGAAAGGCACGATGCAGGCCTGGAACCAGTCGTAACGACGGGGCCCGGTTCAGCCGGCCGAAGTTGCCGACAGCGGCAACGAATCCATCAGCGAGCCGGCGCGCCGACCGTAGACGACACCCAAGAAGTCGGAGACGGCATCGGCGGCCAGCCGCGATCGGACCGTTGGGGTGATGTCGAAAGCGTGGTAGGCGTTGGCAAGTTCGGCGTAGGCCACCGTGGTGGCTCCGGCCTCCCGTAGCGCCGCGCAGAAGGCCCGGGCCTGGCCGCTGGGAACCAGTTCATCTTTCTCACCGTGCAGTACGAAGAACGGCGGAGCCCCGCTGTGCGCGTAGGAAATCGGCGACGCCGCCTTAAACCGCTCGGGGTCGTCGGTGTAGCGGGTCTTCAAAACGAAGTGCTCAAGGAACGGCAGCATCATTTCGTGCATGTTCTCGAAGTCGGTGAAGTCGTACACGCCGTAATACGGCGCCACCGCTTGAACGGTTGTGTCAGTGTCTTCGAATCCGGGCTGGAACGTTGGATCGTTCGGGGTAAGCGCAGCCAACGAGGCCAGGTGCCCGCCCGCCGACCCGCCGGTGATCGCGATGAAGTCGGGGTCACCGCCGTAGTAGGCGATGTTCTCGCGGACCCAGGCGATCGCCCTCTTCACGTCGATGAGGTGCGCCGGAAATGTGCAGCGCGGACTCTTGCTGTAGTTGATCGAGACGCAGATCCAGCCGAGTTCGGCCATCCGGCTCATCAGCGTGTAGGCCTGACCGCGTTTGCCATTGACGGCCCACGCGCCTCCGGGGACCTGTATCAACACCGGCGCGCGCCGGCCGGGCGCCTGGGGGTCCTCCCCTGCGGAGCGGGGACCCCACCCGCTTGCGGGGGAGTCATGACGCCGCCAGATGTCGAGCAGGTGTTCGCTACCACCCGGACCGTAGGAGATGTCGGAGGTCTGCGCCGCGTACCGGCGGTGCGGCCCAGGCCTGTGCAACAGCCCGGCGCGGGGGGCACACTCGGACTGATCGCGGGCCGGGTGGCGCACCAGGTCACGGAAGTCCGGCCCGAAGGACTCCTCGAGCGCAGCGGTGAGGGTTTGATCCGCTCGCTGCGCGGCCCATGTGGTGGCGACGCGGCCGATGGGCGGGGGCGATACCCGGGACAACGCATGCCCCGTCAGCACGTGCGGGGGGAACTCCGTGGCCAGCCAGCCGGCGACCCAACCGACCGCGAACGGCGAGCCCCGCAGCAACAGGGCGCCGGCCCGGTAGGTATCTCTGGCATCGGCCGCCAGTCGCAGCGCTTGGGCGCTGGCCCGCGAGCACCGCGAAGTCACGCTCGCGGTCACGCTCATAACAACGCCACCTCTCGACGTTATGCACACGCGTCGTTGCGATTAACGGCTGATTACCAGCCGGTAATTGTACGTGTGTCGAGGCTCACACCATAACCGATAATTGCGGCGGCGGAAGACTTTTCGCGCGCGTCGTGGCGGCGGGATCGATCGATTGTTGCCGTTGGATAGACTGACCTGCACATTGCCTCCGTAGCTCAGGTGGATAGAGCAAGGGCCTTCTAATCCCTAGGTCGGGTGTTCGAGTCACCCCGGGGGCACCGATATTTCCGCATTTCATTAGGCATTTCCGCGCACTGCCCTAGTTCTCTGTGCTCCTTTCTGGTCGGTGCTTGGTCGGTGGTTCACTGGTGACAGATGGTGTTCGCTGATCAGCGATGGTTTGACGGGCCGCGGTGTCGAGTCGGTGGGCGACGTCGTCGAGGTCTGTCGGGAATAAACCGGCGTAGTGGTTGAAGGTTGTCGCGGCGGATTCATGGCCGAGCAGGCGCGCGACGGCAACGACCGAGGCCCGAACCTCCCAGCGCGCTATTCCCATTGCACCTCAAACAAGTTGACAAGGACCCTGTAGCGCCGACAACCACACCCTCCACCGCGGTTCGCACGAAACTCACTCAGACCGATCAGCCCGCACGCTGGTGCTATGGGCCGCGAATACCCGCTGAGCCCCGTACCACACCGAGAAAAGCACATCGCGTGGAATGCGGCGCCAGGTCCGGTGCATGTCCCGGCGGATCGGTGGGTAATCGAGAGTTTGGGAAAACCGCCGACGGCAAAGGGGGACAGCGCGTGACACGCACAGGCGACACCGACGAGCGGCGCCAAAATGTGACAGGCTCGTTGCGAACGAGCAGCCCCAGCGAGGCGCAGGTCGGCTCGGCGAGAGTAAGCAGCCACGCAAGCTCGGCGGCAAGTAAGCCAACGGGGGCGAATGTGCCACTGCACGACTGGCCGGCCCAGCACTACCTCGACATCTACGAGCACATAAGGAGGCACAAGTGAGCGACACGGCGGAGATTCGAAAGACAGTGAGCCAGGGCGAGCTCCCCGAGCACGTGGACTGGCTGCCGAACATCTGCGGCTCCGAGCCGCTGATCGCCGAGACCGTGCGGGCGGCCGGTGAGCGGCCGGTCTTCTTCGGCGACCAGGTGGCGGACCCGCTGGCCGGGATCGAGGCGGCGTTCGCGATCGCGCTGCACATGCACCAGCCGCTGATCCCGGCCGGGGGGGACGACGTCCGCAGCGCTCGGCTGATCAGCAACCTGCAGTACATGTACGAGCACCCCGACCTCGAGGACAACCACAACGCTCCGGTGTTCCGCTGGTGCTACAAGCGCATGGGCGAGTTCATCCCCCAGCTCCTCGAGGAGGGCCGCCAGCCGCGGGTGATGCTCGAGTACTCGGGCACGCTCCTGCACGGACTGCGGCAGATGGGCGCGGACGACGTGCTCGAGGCACTGCGCACGATCACCGTCGACCCACGCTACAGCTCGGCCGTGGAGTGGCTCGGCTGCCCATGGGGCCATCCCGTCGCCCCGTCCACGCCCGTGCAGGACTACCGACTCCACGTGCAGGCCTGGCAGCATCACTTCGCCGCCCTCTTCGGGCTGGAGGCGCTCGGCCGGGTGCGTGGCTTCTCGCCGTCGGAGATGGCGCTGCCCAACCACCCGGACGTCGCCTACGAGTTCGTTCGCACGCTGACCGACTGCGGCTACCAGTGGGTGCTCGTGCAGGAGCACTCGGTGGAGGAGCCGGACGGCTCGGGCCCGCGACATAGGTACCTGCCGAACCGCCTGACGTGCATGAACTCACGGGGCGAGAGCGCGAGCATCATCGCCGTGATCAAGACCCAGGGGAGCGATACCAAGCTGATCGCCCAGATGCAGCCGTACTACGAGGCGCGCGGCATGGGTCGCTCCACGCTCGCGGGCCGGTCTGTGCCGCCGCTGGTCACCCAGATCGCCGACGGCGAGAACGGCGGCGTGATGATGAACGAGTTCCCGTCCAAGTACTTCGAGGTTGTCCGCGAGTGCTCGAGCTCCGGGACACCGATCCTCAACGTCACCGAGTACCTCGAGCGCCTGTTCGCCAGCGGTCTCCGAGAGGAGGAGCTGCCCACGATAGAGCCGCTCCTGCAGCACCGCGTCTGGGAGCGGATGACGCCGGGTGACGGGCCGGATCGCCTCGCCGGGGTGATCGACGAGCTCGGCCGCGAGGACGACCGCTTCCACATGGAGGGGGGCAGCTGGACGAACAACGTCTCCTGGGTGCGCGGCTACGAAGAGCTCCTCATCCCGATGGA